>NZ_DRGY01000001.1 GCF_011049865.1 Marinobacter antarcticus
CGCTGATAATAAAACCGTTCCGAATGACTTTTTTGTCTCTGGCGGCAAAGATACGCTGCCAGGTTCCCTGGTAAAACAACCCCGTTAAGACCACTGCAATAAAGAACGTGAGGCCGGATTTTAGTCCGTTGAGGTCCAGCGGGTTCAATAGGTGCGGTGCTTTTTCCTGCAGGCCTTTTAAGGCGGGGGCCAATCCACCGATGGCGTGCCAGCCGAAACCAATCAGCACCACCAGAAACGGCAGAATGACCAACATCTGCACCCGATCGGTAAAAATGGTGACTCGCAGCCCGCCGTAGAGGGTGTAGAGCAGGGTGGCCGACATCACAATGCTGGCCGTTAACCACAGAGGTACCGGCGCCAATAAGCTGACCATCTGGGCGATGGCGGTCAGACCGGCGGTTAAGCTGATAAACAGGTAAAAAATCATGATCGCCAGCACAAAACCGTACATCGCCCGGCCATAACGGCAAAGTACAAACTCGGTCAGCGTGTGGCCCTCGGGCATTAATGTGCGAATACGGTTGCCCAGGGGAATCATGATAAGGCGCGGCGCCAGTGCGCCCAAGGCGTAACCGGTTACCGCGCCAATACCACCCCAGGTTGCCGCCTGTGCCGGGCCGAACAGAATCCAGGTGCCCATGGTGGTGGCCAGCAGCGTGAGCAAAGTGGCGGAACTGCTTTGGCTGTTACGGGCGACCAGAAAATCGTCCAGATTATCTTGTTTGCGGCGGGCGTAGATCAGGCCGGGTATGGCGAAAAGCGCAGCAAACAGAACCAACCACGCAATTGCGGTAGAGAAGCTTAACATCGGTTGTCTTCCTTGCCCTGTCGGGCGCGGCTAGCGTGGTGACCAAAAGTTGGCTCTACCGGGATGTCCGCGAAGGAAGAAAGGCGCATGAGAATGCGTAAACAGGCGTTTTCCTTCCCTTCGCCGGCATTACCCAGATCAGGTTCGAAGGGTTACCGCATGAAATGCGGAGTCTCAGCCGTTGTCCGGCTCCCCCAGGATTGGAATCAGAGTAAGAAGTCTGACGGTACTTGTCAATTGCAGGTATCTTGATCATTGCCCGTGCGTGAGGCCTACATAAGTGTGCTCCGGGTGTGCTATGGTTTTGATTCGACACGGGGTGTCCTGCGTGCAGGACTGAGATAACACCCGTTGAACCTGATCCAGTTCATACTGGCGAAGGGATGTCGGCCGCAGGCGCAAACAAAATAGGGCGCCGAACCTGCCTCATCTTACCTTCGCCTCATTTTGAGGTGTCTATGCAACAATCTTTTTCTCTTGATCAACAACTGGTGCTTGTAACCGGCGGTGCCCGAGGCTTGGGTCAACATTTGGTGCGCGCGTTTCTGCGTGAAGGCGCCAACGTTGTAATCAATTACCACACCAGTGCGGAAGCCGCGCAGCGACTGGCCGACGAAGCGCCGGGGCGGACGTTGGCAGTGCAGGCTGATGTGACCGACCGGGCAGCGGTTCACGTTATGTTTGAACGCGCCCGTCAGCATTTTGGAACGCCGATAACCTCCGTGATCAACAACGCTCTGCCGGACTTTTCATTCAATGGCGATGCGCGCCCCAACGTGGAACAGCTGAGCTGGGACAATCTGCATCATCAGTTTGCCGGTGTGGTGGGCGGCGCCCTGAACACAACTCAGGCGGCGCTCGGCGGCATGCGTGAGATTGGGTTTGGCCGAATCGTGAATGTGGGAACAAACCTGTTCCAGAATCCGGTGGTGCCTTACCACGATTATACCGCCGGCAAAGCGGCGCTTCTGTCGCTCACTCGCACGCTTTCCCAGGATTTGGGGCCTGACAACATTACCGTAAATATGGTCTCCGGTGGCTTGCTGCGCACCACCGATGCTTCCGCCGCCACACCCGAGGCGGTATTTGATTTTATCGCGGCCAGCACGCCGCTGCGCCGGGTAACCACTCCCGCAGAGTTTGCCGACGCCACTCTGTTTTTTGCATCGCCTTGGGCACGCGCAGTTACCGGGCAAAACCTACTGGTCGACGGCGGATTGGTGAAAAACTGATGGCTGCATCACACTCCGCCAAGCGCATGATGCACATAAACTTGTTTCTGATGGGCTGCGGTCACCATCGGGCCGCTTGGCGCCATCCCCAGTCGGCCGTGGAGCAGTTGGGGGATATCCGTTATTACGAGCGCCTGGCGCAAACCGCTGAGCGCGGCAAGCTTGATGCGGTGTTCTTTGCAGACAGTAACTCGGCGGGCAATGTGTCTGATGGCAGCTGGTGGTACCTTGAGCCGCTCACAGCCATCGCGGCCATGAGCCGGGCTACCGAGAATATCGGTTTTATCAGCACCGTCTCAAGCACCTTTTACACACCCTTTCACGCCGCACGCCTGGTGGCGTCGCTCGACCATATCTCCGGTGGTCGCATTGGTTGGAATGTAGTCACTTCAATGTTTGATGTTGAAGCCAGAAACCACGGTTATGCCTCCATGCCGGGCCACGCCGAGCGTTATCGACGGGCCGATGAGTTTGTACAAACCGTGCTGGCGCTTTGGGATTCGTGGGCTGACGATGCTCTGGTATTCGATCGCCATGGCCACTACGCAAACCCAGACAAAGTGCAGCCCATTAACCACCACGGAGAGTTTTTTCGCGTTGATGGCCCGCTGAACGTGCCGAGGCCAGTGCAAGGACATCCGGTGTTGTTTCAGGCAGGCGCCTCGGAACAGGGCAGGGACTTGGCGGCGAAGTGCGCAGAGGCTATTTACGCAGTAGCCTACGATTTGCCGGCGGCGCAGAACTACTATCGCGACATCAAACAGCGGATCAAGGCCGCCGGGCGAGATATCTCGGTGCCCATCATGCCCGGGCTGGTAACCTATGTAGCGCCAACGGAAGCTGAGGCACTGGCAAAACAGCGTGAACTGGATGAGTTACTGCCGGTAGACGCATCATTACGGCAGTTGGCCATGTTCATCAACCAGGATTGCTCTGGCTGGGAGCTGGACGCACCGGTGCCACCATTACCGCCGATGGAGGAATTCAGCGGGCCGCAGGGCCGTTATGGCACCATATTGCGCATAATTGAAACCGAACAACCCACGCTGCGCCAGTTATTGGGCCGGCTGGCCGCGGGCGGTGGCCATTGCACTATGGTGGGAACGCCGGCGCAAATTGCCGATAAAATGGAACAGTGGTTCCACAACGAAGGCGCCGATGGTTTCAATTTGATGCCGCCGTCTTTACCCGGTGGCATAGAGGACTTCATCGACCACGTAGTTCCAGAGCTGCAGCGCCGAGGTCTGTTTCGCCGCGAATATGAGGGCAATACTTTACGTGATCACTTGCGGTTGGCGCGTCCTGGTCGGATTTGAGCACCGTGCACGTCTGTGACATGTAGTTTGGCTGCCGCGGCGTGGTGGCCGCTATTTTACAGTTTGGGTTTCTTACTTTCATACTTTATTTAACATAATATACATTATGCGCAGTAGCGGACAACAAGATGGAGTTGTTTGCTCAGGAACCAGCGGTGCAAGATACCCGCATAAACACCTTATTCCTAGTTGGCCCGTTACAGGAGCTTCTCACCGTTATGCGTTATTTTTTGGCAATCTCAATACTCTTCCTCACAGGATGCGCATCTACCGGTAATGTGCCACCTTCAGGCACCCAGTTCAGCCTGGACGGCTGCCCGCCGTTTTTAAACTGTGTGTCGAGCACGTCCACTATGAGTCTCTATTCCGTAGCGCCTATTCGTTTAGCCGAACCGTTGAATCAGTCTTCCTGGGAGCTTATTAAAGCCGTGGCGATCGAATTGCCTGGTGCTTCGCTCAACAGCGCGCGATTTGGCTATGCGGATATCACCTGTCGCAGTGATTTGTTTGGCTTCCCGGACTATCTCGAACTGCTGGTTGCTTCAGACAAGCAACACTTGAACGTAAGATCTCAATCCCTTATTGGGTTCTACGATCTGGGAGTGAATCGACGCAGAGTCGAGTTGCTGAGGCGCAGCCTTGTGCAGCGCGGCATTGCCGTCGACTAAGATCGCCTAATATCGTATGTCCAATATTTAGGAGTATTGGACATTTTATGTATGTAGATATACTCTCCCCAGAAATCCCCAATCAATAAGGCCTCACGTGTCCAGATCATTCACGGGTCATCCACTGTTCGATACTACGAGCTATCTCGAAGACGTTGCGGACTTTCATTGTCACCCATCAATACCGCAGTTTCTTGGGACGCTTCCCCAGGCAACTGGCCTGCTTCGTCAGGATTATGAGATCAGCCGTCAGTTTCTTCTACGGTATTCCGATGTTGCAGGCACGTTTACGCGATTTCGTAGTGAAGTTCAGCGTTTTCTTAATTATTTGTGGGTTACGTCTGGGCGAACGCTGTCACAAACGGATTCTGATGTGGTTTCCGCCTACTTTAAAACACTGAAAAACCCACCCAAATCCTGGATTAGCCGAGGCGTATTTGCTGCTTTTACGGATTCGGGCGCCCTTCGTGTGCCGAATCATGTATGGCGGCCGTTTGCCTTGCGATCGAAGGATGACAACCCAACGTACAGCGCCAGCCAGGCCAGCTTGAATGCCAGTCGAACCGCTCTGCAAACCTTCTTCAAGTTTCTGGTTTCACAGCAATACCTGTTATCGAACCCGCTTGATGAAGTGCGAAAACGTGATCGTAAAGCAAAGCCACAACTGTCTAATGACCTTGAGGCTGATGTGCGCCGTTTGACTGACTGGCAATGGGTCTATTTTCTGGAAACCGTAACGGAGGCCGCTGCGCAAAATTCGAAATACGAACGACATCTCTTTGTTGTCGTCACCATGAAATCACTGTTTTTGCGCGTCGGGGAGCTGGCTCCGAGGCCACTGGAAGACGGTGCCGAGCGCATTCCAGTATTCGGGGATTTCCGGCGCAAGGTGATTCAGGGTGAAGAATACTGGTCTTATTTTGTGTTTGGCAAAGGCGACAAGGCTCGTTCTGTCACTCTTCCTGATGCCTACCTCCCCTACCTCAGGCGCTGGCGCACATATCTCGGGTTACTTGGACCCTTGCCTGAGCAAAACGAACGCAACCCGATTATTCCCTCAAGCCACGGCAATGCGCTGGGCAAACGACAGGTTCAGCGTGTTTACGAACAAGCGGTGATGTTGACCGTAGAGCGAATGCGGGATCACGGCTTTATGGAAGAGGCTAGCCAGTTTGAAGCCATTAAGTCGGAAACACACTATCTGCGCCATACGGGAGCCAGCCAGGCGATCGAGTCTGGTGCGGATATACGTCATATTAGTGAGGAGCTGGGACACGCCAGTGCAGCGTTTACGGAATCTGTGTATGTGAATTCAGACCAGGCCCGAAAGCGCTTTGAGGGTCGGGGCCGGTCAATATAGAGGCTCGGATCACCGCCTGGTAGCGCTCTCCCACCACCTGGCGGTCCTTTCTTTCCGACAATCCCTCGCGAGCCCCCCGGTTAATCATCTCGGCATGCCTTTGGAGCGCGGCGCGATCCTCTGCGCGATGTGAAAATTCCGCGACCACGGCAATCGTTTCCAGAAGGCGGATGGTCACTGTGGCGCTGGAGCGGCTATTTTGTTTGCCGAATTTGGTTGAACGCCCCGCCCGATCTGTTCCGGGAACACGCGGTCAATCCCCTCGATCAACTCCCTGCTGACCCGCGCCACGATCTCGTTTGCCTGGAAGGAAACGGACACGTGATGAATGAAGTAGATCAACACACCCACACTCACCACCGCGAGTACCACGCCGAGCAAAACCGACAGGTGAGAGACGAAGAGGTCCTCTTCTACGCGGCGTATCGTGCGAAGAACGAGCAAGCAGTACAGAAAGGTGGCGACGAACGTGCCGAGCACCACCTGGGTCGTGGTATCGCGCATGAAGTTGCGGAGCATGCGGGATCCAAATTGCGATGAGGCGAGCGACAGGTCGACCAAAGTCATGGAGAACACCACCCCGGCGATGGTGATCATTGACCCGGCGATTGACATGGCCACCTCATACCAGAATCATGGCCGCCAAATTCCCGTACGATGGGAAAAACCTGGACCTGACGATCAGCCTGGCTTACTGAGCCACACCCATCTTGTTCTTTGAAATGTGAGGTCTGACCCCATTCTTACTTGATGCCTGATCCGACGCTCGCCTCCCTGAAGGAAACCAGCCTCCGTTTGTCTTCGTCCCAGAGCGCCAATCGAACGAACTCGATGCTTTCGCACAACGTCACCCGGTTGAATGTTTGAAGTTCCGGGTAGTCCCTCAGCACCTCGGGCAGGCGATAGCAAGGAATTCGGCTGGCCAGATGGTGAACATGGTGCACGCCGATGTTGGCGCTGAACCAGCGCAGGATACCCGGCAGTGCATAGTAAGAGCTGCCCTGCAGTGCAGAATCATGGGCGTTCCAGTGTTCATCGTGTTCCCAGTAGGTGGCCTCGAACTGATGCTGGACGTAGAACAGCCACACCCCCATGGTGGCGGCGAGCAGCGTGATCGGGATCTGGACCATCAGGAAGGGCCCAAGTCCAACAAACCAGATTACGCTCGTTGCCAGAACCGCAATGGCCGCATTGGTACCCAGGGTACTGATCCAGGGCATTTTGCCTGCACGCATGAATCCGAAAGGCAGCCGGTAATCCAGCAGGAACGTGTACATGGGGCCGAAACCGAAGAGCACCAAGGGGTGGCGGTAGAGGCGATAGCGCCATTGCTGCCACCGCGGCAGAGCTTGAAACTCGCGCACTGTTAAGGTGTCGAGCCCGCCTATGCTGGGCCTATCCAGGTTGCCGGAGCTTGCATGGTGGATGTTGTGGGAGTGGCGCCAAAAATCATGAGGGGTAAGGGTAAGCACACCGATTATACGGCCGGTCCAGTCATTGGTGCGCCGCGAATGGAAAAACGACCTGTGACTGCAGTCATGCTGGATCATGAACAGGCGTACCAGGAATCCTGCGGCAGGGACTGCCAGCACCAGGGCCACGGGCCAGTATCCGGCACTGACCGACAACCACATCAGAGCCCATATCAGCGCAAAAGGGAGTGTGGTGATCAGGATCTCCGCAATACTGCGTGCCCGGCGTGGCTTGCAATACGCTCTGAGCGTCTGCCTCAGGGATCTGGGGTCAGTGGTGAATTCGGAGCTCGATGCTGATGGTGTGCTCATGGTGCTTTTGTCCCGAATCGGTGGTCTTAAGCACCAAACCTACACCAGAACCCGCATTGCAACTGTACGCTACCGTACGTTCTAAACCGTGCTGGCATTGCAGGCGTCCTCGAACCCGAAGGAATGGCGTTCATAGGTTGTGGCGATCGCTGCCGGGAAACTGCAGTGCAGACTCCAGCGGCGGTACTTGCTGGTGCAAAAACCACTTTTCGGTAACCACTTTGCGTGTAAACCACTGAGACCGCATCAGGCCGCTAGCCAGGGGCATCGCCAATCAACATGGCGGTTTCGACTGATACTGTGCAGCAGCGCCATACTCTCTGGTTTGAGGGAACGACGAATCACCCGGACCAAGAAACCAGCTGCCATGACCAAGAGCGCAAGTGGCGTTGAGCGCAGGCAGGTCTACACTGTATAACATAGCTCATTTCAACGGTCGTGGTCTTATGTACAGCGGTTTACTTCGCCGATTTGGCGACGGTCTACGAACAGGATGGGCTTCGCCGAGCCGGGTCCGGTTCTGGCTGCTCGTGTTGATCATCCTGTACACATTACTGGGCTTTTTTGCGTTGCCCTGGATCATCCAGTACCTCGCGGTGAATTTCGCTGAGAAAGACTTTGGGCGCGAACTCCGTATAGAGGTGGTACAGGCCAACCCCTTCACGCTGACGCTCCAGATCGACGGGGTTGAACTGGACGACACTGACAACCGGCAGCTACTCGGCTGGGACCGGTTGTTCATCGATCTTGCCTGGTCAAGCCTGGTCAACAGAACCTGGACTTTCCAGACCATCCGTCTCGACAAACCGATCATTCTGGAAGAACGCTTCGCCTCGGGCGAAACCCGCCTCTCCCGGCTGGCATCCGAGTCCTCTGACACGGCCCCGGCCGAAAATAAACCCGATTCACTGCCTGCGTTGCGGATCAACGATCTGCGTGTTGAGGGCGGTATTCTACGCTTTTCTGACAATCTACAGGACCCGGCGGCCGGTGACGCGAATCAACCGAAACAGGTGTCGCTGGCACTGCAGAATGTCCTGCTATCCGCAAAGGACCTTACGCTGCAGAAAAATACTCGTTTTCCTCTGCGTCTGGACGGGCAACTCGCGGGAGGCGGTAAGCTCGCCTTTGACGGTACCCTTCAGCTTCTACCGACCTCCGCCCTGGAGGGCGACGCCCGTATCGATGAACTGGCGCTGAAGCAGGCCGAGCCCTACTTGAGGCAGTTCGCGGATGTGAGGCTCGATAGCGGTACCCTGAACCTGAGCGGGCAAATCCATACAAATGCCCAGCAGCCGTTTGCCTTTCAGGGCTCCGCCGGCGTTGACTCACTGAGTATCAGGGACGCTTCCAATGACGAACTGCTTATTGGTTGGCAAGGCCTCCAGACCGAACAGCTTGATTTAGGGATCAAAGAAAAGCAGCTTGAGACGGCTACCATCACCATCGACGGCCTGTCCGCCAGGGTAGTCATCCACGAGGATCAGACCACCAATTTCGGACAGCTCGTGGCGAAGCCCCCCGCCAACGCCGAGGATAATGACAACGCTGCGCGCACAGACGAGGAGGTAACCCCTTTCAGTATCACCATTGAAAGCATTGAGCTGACCGACGGCACCCTCCGCTTTGCGGATTACTCACTGCCGTTGCCCTTCTCAACGAGCATCCACACCCTGAGCGGACAGATATCGACCTTGAACTCCACCTCGGATCAGCCGGCGCGTGTGGACCTGGAGGGTCAGGTCGCAGAGTATGGCCTGGCGCGCGTCGAAGGCGCCGTCGATGCCTGGAATCCCAGCCGCGCAAGCAATCTGCAACTGACGTTCCGCAACCTTCAGATCCCGGAATACTCCCCTTACACGGTGGATTTCGCGGGCCGCAAGATCGCGGGGGGTACCATGGATCTCGATCTCGATTATACGGTCGAAAGCAGACAACTCGACGGACAAAACAACCTGGTGCTCCATGACCTGAAGCTCGGAGAAAAGATGGCCTCCAGCAACGCCATGGACCTGCCACTCAACCTCGCCATTGCCCTGCTCCAGGACAGCGACGGCGTGATTGATCTCAATCTCCCGGTGACCGGGAATGTCGGCGACCCGGAATTCGACTTCAACCAGGTCATCCGCCAGGCACTGGGCGATGCCATTATGTCTGTCATCACTGCTCCGTTCAGTTTTCTGGCAAACCTCGTTGGCGCGGATTCGGAGAACTTGGGCCAGGTTGAATTCGCGAAGGGGCGCACCGACCTGCTCCCACCCCAGCGTGAGCGCATCGCCAAGCTCCGCGCGGCCCTCAATCAGCGCCCGGCGCTGGCCCTGGAGCTTGCCGGTCCCTTCAGTCGAAATTTTGATGGCCCAGCCCTGCAACGTAAAAAAGCTATAGAAGCCCTGCGGCAAAGATTGGCTGAGGCGGATCGCGACGTTGCGGATCCCAGCCTAACAGCCGAGTCCAATCAGAGTATTGTCGAGACGATGTTCAGCTCGTATTACCCGGAAACTGACTTGGAGGCAGTCCAGGCGCGTTTCACTGAAAAACAGAATGAGTCATCCGGCGGAGCGGAATTGGACGCCCTGGTCTATCGCAATCACCTGGCCGAACGGGTCATCACCGCACAATCCATTACCGACCCTGAGCTCGAAGCCATCGCCAATGCCCGCGCATCAGCGGTAAGGGACGCCCTGGTCGACCCAAATGCGGATGTCAGTATCGCACCTGACCGCGTGCGTCTTCTGAATCCCAAAGAGATCAATTCAGTGGACGGCGAGCGCATTGCCATGAAAGTGGGTATCACTGCGAATTGAAGCAAGCGACTGCGTATTCCAGACCAAGATTGAGAAGGTGATCTAGCTAAAAGCCTGCTTTTCGCCCGCTTCCGGTTCACTTCCCTCATCACCAAACCCTTCTGCATTATTGCGGGAACGTCATTTGGCGATTGCCATGGCCCATGCCAGCTTAAAAATGTGACGTAGTTCACCGAATTCTCAAAACCGGTGTGCAGGGGCTTGATGATATCCTGGGTGGTGGCATACCTGAATATTCCTTCAACCTCATTAGTGGGTCTCCAGGCTCGGGCAAGACGACGTTGTGCCACCAGATCATGTTCGCTTTGGCAACGCCTGAGCGGCCTGCACTATTCTTCACAGCGTTTGGCGAACCGCCATTGAAGATGCTGCGTTATCAGCAGCAGTTCACGTTTTTCGACACCGATAAGGTCAATGAATCGATTCGCTTCATCAATCTGAGCGCCGACGCCGCGACGGGCGATTTTAATCAGGTACTGGCGCGCATCACCCAGGAGATTGAGGCTTACTCTCCAGCGTTGGTCTTTGTCGATTCGTTTCGCTCAGTTTTACGGGAGGCAGAACACCAACCCGAAGATGCAAACAACCTGCAACGATTCCTACAGCTACTTGGGCTGCAACTGACCGGCTGGCAGGCCACCTCCTTCCTGATCGGAGATTTTTTGTCGGACAGCGGCTCCCACCAGATCTTGACTGTCGCTGACGGTCTGCTGTCACTGGAACAATCTATCGAGCGGAATTCGATGGTGCGCAAGATCCAGGTTATGAAAATGCGCGGTCAGGCAACCCTGCCAGGAAAGCATGCGTTCCGCATTTCCAGTGATGGGATCAATATCTTTCCGGCGACGATCATTCACAAAGGTCCTGAAGATGTGGGGGAGGTATCAAAGGCGTTACTCTGCAAAAAGCGAGTCACCATGGGCGTGCCGCACCTTGACGACATGCTGGGCGGCGGCTTGCCGTCGGGCCATTCGTTGCTGATTGCGGGCCCGTCAGGGTCGGGAAAGACTATCCTTGCCACTGCCTTCCTGGCCGAAGGCGCACGCATCAGCGAACCCGGCGTGATTGTCGCGTTTGAACAAACGCCTGGCCAGTCCTGGCTCCGCACGCTCGGAGACATGATTCAAGGCCAACAAATTGGCTTGATTAATCTCCGCGCCCTGGATCTGTCGGTCGACGAGATCATACAGCGCCTGACTCACGTCATTAAGGAGAGAAAAGCAACCAGGGTGGTCATCGATTCGCTGTCCGGGTTCGAACTGGCAGTGGCACCCACATTCCGAAAGGATTTTCGCGAGTCGCTGTTTCGCATGATGGGGATACTCTCCGGCTTGGGTGTAACGGTGCTAATGACGTCGGAACTCGAAGACCGCTATACCGATCTGCGCTTCAGCCCCTACGGAGCTGCGTTTCTCACGGATGCGATCATCGTACAGCGCTATATAGAGGTTGAGAGCCGCTTAGAGCGCGTCATGTCGGTCGTCAAGGTGCGTGGCAGTTCTCACAGTGCCGAAATCAGACGTTACGATATTACGGATAAAGGTATCGTCATCGGTGATCCGGTGTCCGGCTTCGAGGGAATCCTCGGCGGGCAGCCGACGCGTACAAAAATGACCAAAAGCGTTGAGTGAGGTAAGGCGGGATGAGTAAGAAGAGATGCAAAGATCAAAACACCGGGACAGAACCGACCGTTCCTAGTCGTGCGGAGGCTGCCCAAGCGCGCAAACATGCCGCAGACTTGCGCCAAAGCAGCGCTGACCTGCGTAAAAAACCCACCGGGCTGCGCCAAAGTGCCGCAGATCAGCGCGAAGATATCGCAGATCAGCGCGAAGATATCGCAGATCAGCGCGAAGATATCGCAGATCAGCGCGAAGAGGCTGCCACCTCCAAAGCCAAGCTCAACACGAGCACCCAGGCACTGTTGAAGGAAGCGAACGAGCGTCTGATTATCGCTTCAGTTAACGCCCAAACCATGACAGAGACCGCCGAACTGGCCAAGGAGCAGATGTCTCATATGGCCGGTCACGATTACCTGACCGGCTTGCCGAATCGTTTGCTGTTGAATGACCGTATGGCGCAATCGATTGCATTCGCGCAGCGTCATAGCAAGAAGGTTGCCCTGGTGTTTATGGATCTGGACTATTTTAAGCACATCAACGATTCGCTCGGGCATGCGGTTGGTGATGCACTATTGAAGTCGATTGCAAAACGTCTGCAAGCCTGTGTCCGCCGCTCCGATACTGCCTGCCGCCAGGGAGGAGACGAATTTGTGGTGCTGCTGAACGAAGTTGAAACTGTGTGTGACGCTGTCGTCTTGGCAGAGAAAATAATCGAAACCATGAGTCAGCCACATCTCGTTAGTGGCCATCAGCTCAACGTTACTTTCAGCATCGGCATCAGCTTCTACCCTGACGACGGTAAAGATCTCGAAACAGTCGCAAGAAACGCCGACGCAGCCATGTATCAAGCCAAGGAAAAGGGGCGCAATACCTATCAGATATTCACTAAGGAAATGGATGCTCGTGCGCTCGCGCGGCATTCCATGGAGCAGGAATTGCACCGCGCACTGGAGCAGAACAGGTTTGTGTTGCATTACCAGCCAAAGGTGAACCTTGAAACCGGATCAATTACCGGCATTGAGGCGCTTATCCGCATTCGGCACTCAGATAATCAACTCGTTTACCCGGAGCACTTCATCAGCATTGCTGAGGATTGCGGCCTGATTCTGCCGATCGGCAGATGGGTTCTTCATGAAGCCTGTAGGCAGACACAGGCATGGTTGCAAGCCGGATTCGACATTAGCCAGATAGCGGTCAACGTCTCGTCCAACGAGTTCCTTAGCCAGGACTTTTTCGCCGGTGTCATTTCCGTACTCCATGAAACGGGCCTGGACCCGCGCCATCTGGAACTGGAAATTACGGAAAGTGGACTTATGAAAGACACTGCGAAGGTGATGGCGATCTTGCACGCACTCAAGAAACTCGGCGTGCGGATTGCTATTGATGATTTTGGCACAGGTTATTCCAGCCTGAGTTATCTGGCGCGTTTTCCTCTCGACACGCTGAAAATTGACCAGTCATTCGTACAAAATCTGGATGACGCCTCACACGATAAAGAAAATGCGATCATCAGCGCCGTCATTGCGATGGGCGAGAGTCTAGAGCATCGTGTCGTGGCCGAGGGAATAGAAACGAAACAACAACTTACCTTTCTGCAATCTAAAAACTGCACCGAGGGACAAGGTTATTATTTCAGCCGACCTTTGGCTGCGGAAGAGATCACTGCATTGATGGTAGCCACTATTTGATGTCAGATTCAGTCACGGGCACGGGGATAAGAGATACAATTAGGCGTACTGACATGCTGGCCATGTTTGATCAAGTTCAGGGTCTTTTCACAATGCCCGAAGCAGTCTTAGAAAGGGGTTTCTAGCCAAACATTATGGGCGCGCATGTATAAAGTTATCTTTACCAGCGATCGATGACCGAGTGATCGCGTAACGTGAAGTGTTTGACGACCTGGGCCGTGGCGTTCACAAAATAATCTTGTGGAGAGCGGCATTGCCGTGGATTAAGACCGCCTTATACAAAATGTCCAATAATCAGTTTCTTCTACGGTATTCCGATTCGAGTCAAGCGCGACACGGCCGATCAGGATCTGATGTGCCGTGGCCCATGCAAAAGGGTCGCCCTTCGGCATTCAGTGATACCACCCCTCTCACTCTAAAGACCCGAGCCAGCAGAGTCTCTGTAATCACCTGTCCCGGCGTGCCTGCGGCTTCTATCTGCCCATTCTCCAGTACCATTACATGATCGGCAAATTGAGCGGCCTGATTCAGATCGTGCAAAGACATAATCACAGTCAGGCCGCGACTTTTATTCAGCTCGACCAGGAGTTCCAGTACTTCTAGCTGATATCCCCAGTCCAGATAGGTTGTAGGCTCATCCAGCAACAAAATGTCGGTCTGCTGTGCCAGCGCCATGGCGATCCACACGCGCTGTTGCTGCCCTCCGGATAATGACGTTACCGGACGTTCCGCAAGCGCCTCCACGCCGGTCATATACATGGCTTGCTGGCATGCCTCGCGGTCTTCTCGCCCATCACGTTGCCACCATTTTCGGTGGGGGAAACGGCCCAGCGCGACCAGGTCCCTCACAAGAATACTTTCGGGCACGATGGGTTTCTGGGGCAACATAGCCAGACGAAGCGCCAGCTCATTGCGGCTCCACAAAGACAAGGGCTGCCCCTCGAGCAATACCTCGCCCTGGCGTGGGGCTATTAATCCTGCAAGCCCTTTGAGCAACGTACTTTTGCCTGATCCGTTAGGGCCAACCAGGCAACTGATCTCGCCTGCTGGTATTGTCAGTGATAGCTCGTGCACGACGTCGCTACTGCCGTATGCAAGAGTGAGTCGATCAGTACGTAACATAGCTTGTTTCCTGCGGCTTTTCCGGGTGGCGCATTACGGCTGACGGGATAGCAAATAAAGAAAAAATGGCACGCCCAGTGCAGCCGACACCACACCAACGGGTAACTCATAAGGCGCGAAAATAGTCCGCCCTAAGGTATCGGCCACAACCGCCAGCGTGGCACCCAGAGCTGTGCACATCAGGCACTGAACCAACAGACCTGAGCCGGCCAGGCGTCGGCTGATGTGGGGCACCAATAACCCGATAAATCCTACCGGGCCAACAATGCCCACAGCGCTTGCGGCCATCAGCGCGGCCACCACCAGGGCGATGGCGCGCCAACGGTTAAGATGAAGCCCAAGGCTGCGTGCCTGCTCGTCTTCCAGTTGCATAGCGCTAAGTGGCCGCAACAAAATCAACACGCCGATCATTCCTAGTGCTGTCCAGGGTAGCAAAGCCTTTAAGTGCGCCCAGGTAGTGCCGTACAGTGAGCCCGCCAGCCATTGCGCCACCAGTTCGGTGTGTGCGTGCCCCCAAAATGCCAGGCCGCCGGTGGTCAGTGCGTGGAGCATGCCAGCCAATACTGCCCCCGTCAGGGTCAACTTCACCGGAGAGAGCCCTCCGTTACGCAGGCTCAAGCCATAGACGGCCAGTGCAGCCAGCAAACCACCGAGCATGGCCAGCAGCGGTAAATACTGAAGTGCAAAGGGAATCCCACCGTAAGGATTGTCGCCCGACTGAATCCAGTCGCCCACCACAAAGGCGGCCACCGCCACCAGACTAGCGCCGCCGGAAATGCCAAGTATGCCCGCTTCTGCCAGTGGATTTCGGGTAATCAATTGCAATAGCCAGCCGGACAAAGCGAAGTGAATGCCGATCACCAGGCCAATCAGGGTTCGGGGTAAACGCAGGTCCATCACCACGCGCTCCACGTGGCTTGAGCCCTCTCCCAGCAATCCGGCCAGGACTTGCTGCCAGCTCAGGTCCGTGGCGCCAAACTGCAGACCCAGCCAGGGCGTCAGAAAAATAAGCCCACACCCAAACCAGAGCAAAATCGTTGTTCGCTGCAGCAACGGTTTTTTATGAGGCTCTCTGGTGTTAGCCACCATGGGCAGACTCACGGGAGTTGAGTAAATACAGCAACCAGGGCGCACCAATCAATGCCGTCAACATCCCCACAGGCAACTCCTGAGGAAATGCCAATTGCCGTGCCAGGGTGTCGGCCGCCAATAACAATAGCCCTCCCAGTAGCGCGCTCAATGGCAACCAATGTTGAAACTGGTCGCGAATCAGGCGCCGCGCGATATGAGGCGCAACCAAGCCAATAAAGATGACCGGGCCTGTCACGGAAACCAGAGCGGCGGCCATGATCAGCGCCAGCAACAGAAACAGTAGCCGCCAGCGCCCAACAGCCAACCCCATGGCCAGCGCCAGTTCGTCATCAAGCTGCAGCACCCGAAAAGGCCGGCGTAGCAGAAGCACTGCCACTAAAGGCAAAATAAGCCACACAGCGACCAGTTTGAGCTGTAACCAGCCCCGCCCCATCAGGCTACCGGCGAGCCAGTAGTAAAGTTCAGCCGCTTCGGAGCCGGATACCAATAAAGTGCCTGTTGTCAGGGCCGTGCATAATGCAGTGACCGCAATACCGGCGAGCACAACCCGCTCGGGCTGGAGCCTGCCGCGACCGGCGATAACAAATGTCAGCATGCCACCCAGAAATCCACCGCCAAGCGAAATAACAGGCAGCCACAAGGCATCGGGAGTAAAGAACGTCTGCGTACCTACCACTCCAAACGCTGCCGCGGCAATCACGCCCGTCAGGCCTGGCGAGGCCAGTGAATTTCGGGTGACCCCTTGCATGATGGCCCCGGCCGCCCCGAGAGCGGCGCCCCCCAGCATGGCGAGGAGATTGCGAGGTAAGCGAAGCTCCAGCACACTGACTCGCTCAATAATGCTGCCCTGCCCTTGCAAAACGCTCCAGAGCGTTTCCGGGGTGGTCCACTGTTGGCCGGCCAACAAACCTATCAAAAAAAGCGCAGCGATCACCAATATCGTCGCGCCATAGATAGGCGTGATGTTGGTTTCGGTGGAGGCTTGCCTCATCGCAACGAGGTCTTGACCGGAGTGATATCCGGGAACAGCAGACGCGTCATATCGTCAAGCACCAGAGATCGTGCAATAGGCCCGGCACTCTCTTTCCAGTGTTGACCAACCTCAAACACCTGATCGTTCTTTACGGCCTGCAGATAGGGCCAAACCGGGTTTAGAGTAAAACCCCGCTGGCGGTTACTCGGTAGCAGAAAAATGACATCCGGGTTCAGGGTCAAAAGTGTTTCCAGGCTGATGCGATAACCCAGCGGAATACCTGAATCGGGATTGGGTGGTGGCCCGCCCACATTATCAAAATGCAGGCGCTCCAACAGCGCCGCTGTCAGAAAGTGATCATAATAGACAAAAGGCGTTTCACCACCGCTGGTAAGAATAGCGACGGTACGACCGCCGGGGCTCTGGGCCGCCAGACTGTTTAGCCGGGTCATAAACTGTTCATTGATCTGCTGTGCCTGTTGCGAACGGCCAAAAGCATCGCCAGCCAGTGCCACAGCATGCAGGCTGTCTTGTAGAGTAATGAGATCCAGCGCCACCATGGGCGCGATGGCTTCGATTTGGGGGCCATCCTTTTCGGTATAGCGTCGGATGGCAAACACCAGGTCCGGAGCAATGCGGGACAAGCGTTCCAGGTTGGGCTGATGTCGCGGTCCGAGACTGGGTATCTTATTCATCTCAGGCCCCAGATAGGCAGGCGTCCCTTCAAGACCAAACGTTGTGATCGCTACGGGTTGAATGCCCAGGGCTCTTGCCACATCTGCACCAAATGTCGATATGGCAGCCGGCCTGGTGGCCGGCTGCGTCAACTCAATGGTTTTACCCCGGTCATCAGTGAGTGTGACAGGGCTGTTTTCCGCCTGGGCCAGCACAGGAAATACAACAGTGACCCAGGTTATTGATATCAACAACCGGCGCCATAAGCCTCGTCCTGCCTTGATCCGGATTCTCTCTTTATCAGCATTGATGGCGTTCGATAGCATAGTTAAAAAAATCAATAGTGTTTGGGCAGGCAGTTTAGGCGGCCGGATCAGAAGTCCAGTTGTGCTTCCAGAATGAGGCTTCGCCCAGGCTGCGGCACACGGCCAATCGGGCTCACGTCTACGCCCCGAAAGTAGGCGTCTTCATCCAGCAAATTATTCACCGCCAGGGCCAGGTTCAAGTTACGTCCGTGTCCCACTGCAATATCGCGACCAATGCGGGCGTTTACCAAGTGGTAGTCCGGCAGTTCGCCAGCCCCGCCATCGGCAGTTTCTTTTTTGGTGTTGTCTGCATCGCTAAAGCTGGTGCTGACGTAGAGCCAATTCAGACTGGCGTTCCAGGCTTGGTAGGAATAGACCACATCTGCACTTATCTTGTGCTCGGGGGCGTTCGGCAACTCGTTGCCGGCGTTGTCGCCGCTCAACTGCTCTGTCTTGAGGAAGGTGTACCCCAGACCCAGCTCCAGGTTGGGATTCACCTGCCAGCGGTTATCCAGTTCTATGCCCTGATGCCGTGTTTCACCGAGATTTTCGAAACGGCTTTCGGTGCGATTAAATTGGATCTGGTCATCGTAGTCGATACGGAACAGGGTCGCTGATGACAGCAAATCAGGCGTGAGCTGTACGCGACCGCCCAGCTCGTAGTTCCAGGCCGTTTCATTAGCAACATCGCCGTCACGCGTAGTCTGAGCAATCTGCACCGGTACCAGGGAGCGCTGGCTGTTGGTGAATAAAAAAACGCGGTCTGTTGCCTGGTAGCCAACGGTTAATCCTGGTAGCCACTCGTCGGTATTATTCTCTTCCATGTTTCCGTTCAGGTTGTCACGAAAATCCATGTTGACGTCTTCATAACGCAAACCCGGAGTCACCGTCAGACGGTCGTCCAGAAAGTGCATGGTATCGCTGACGTAAAAAGCCAGCGCCCTGGTATCGAGATGCCAATCCCGCGCAACTGAGCGGGCATCGCTGGCAAATTCGACGCGATTGACATCAAACTCGACGTCTTCTGTCAGGTAACGGGCGCCAAGGGTGATGTCATGGCGACCCTTGCTGATGGCGAGCCGTGGCTCGGTACTGTAAACACGGAAAAGCCTGGGCGAGTCAGCCCGGTGAGTAGAGGCGACGCCGGGATTAAAGACACCGCCCGAGCCGCTCAGATTTTGACCAAAAAAGAAAGTACGATCCGCATCATGAACGAAGTTGCGCCACTGGAATTCAACATCTGGCGTCGGGTTGTAAGTCCAGGTAAACGTCGCGCGGGTCATGTCAGCTTTATAGGCATCGTAAGGCCGTTGACTTTGGGTACGGTCTTGTTCGTAAGCCTCTGGCGTTAATGCGCCAGGCAGCTCGGCATCGACGTTGTAGTACTGAAGCTGGGTGGCGAGTTCGTTCTCGTTGTTCAGGTAGTAGCGGGCGTCTACGATGAAATTGTCAACCTGAGTGTCCGAGCGATCCCGAAAACCATCACCACGCTGGATGTTGGCCTGGAATTGCAGGTCGAGCTTGTCGCTGGCCGGGCCGCCTACGCGGTAGTAGGTGTCGGTAAAGACATTTCCGGTCTCTTCCGCGATGGTTACCCGTTCACGCAGTGTCTGGGAGGTTTCAGCCGGAATCGGGCGTGTTACGAAATTGATAACACCACCGACGTTGTTGGGGCCATAGTGAACGGCCGCCCCACCCCGCACGACATCTACCGCCTCCAGGCTGGGCAGAGTGACCGGGAACAGCGACACACCCACATTACTGTACGGGCCGATCGCGATAGGGTAACCATCGGTCAGGATTTGCAGGCGTTCACTGCGCAGAGGGTTCAGGCCGCGGACCCCGATGTTAGGCAGAATACCGGTGCCGGTTTCATCCAGAACCTGAACCCCGGGGGTCGCTCGCAAGGCATCTTCAAGATTAAGAGCGCCGCGCTTGTGCAATTCTTCTTTGTCGACAACGGTACGTGAACCGGTGTAGGTTTTTTCGGATTCTTCCGTGGGCGCACCCAACCAGTCCCCGGATACGGTTAAAGGCGGTAGCGTAAACGAGTCATTTTCGGCACCAGGGGTCTGTTCCTGTGCCAGCGCTGGCGAACTGACCAGCGCTGCTGAACTGAAAAGTGCGGCAAACGCCAAAGGTACCAGGGAACGCGACCCTGGTCGGAAATGCTCCAGACCGGTCGAACGCGGTATTGTCAGAAAAAACATGCAACCTCCATAACCTACATTATTTGATTAATTTTTATTCCTATCTTGATTGCGAAGTATAATGAGAATAGTTCGCATTACAATAAATTATTCCAATTTAAAGCCCGTATCCTATCTTTCCGATACCGACACCCGAGCTGAAAACGCCGAAAATGCACTTTTCTTTAATATTTCAATAGTATTTGTATTATTGAAATATGTTTGCTTTGTAATTACACTGGAGCTTAACGCACGAACTTTTGAGGTTAGTATTTTGATGCACCGTGTATTTTCTCAGGTGGTGGACAGCGAATCTGCCAGCGAGCTATTGGCAGCGCTGGCTCACCCGGTGCGGCTGGAGGTATTTCGCGAATTGATGGCTCACGGGGCAAATGGCGTCTCAGCCGGCAATCTGGCGCTTGCGGTGGAGCTGGCACCGAATGCGCTGAGTTTTCACCTCAACCGGCTAAAGCAGGCAGGATTGGTATCGGCGCAACGCGCCGGTCAGCAGACTATTTATCGCGCGGGCCTGAACACCATGCGTGAACTGGTCAGTTATCTTGACGCCACCTGTTGCAATGAAGTGGCGGGTGGGTGTGGACCGCAGTGTCCTCCCAAGCCAACAACTCCCAAGGAGAACGGATCATGACAGCGTCAAGCTCACAAGAGACTCACATAACCATCACCAATGTCTGGAAGGCTGTTGCAGCGGGGATAATTACCAGCATTGTCACAGGAGCTATCATGGCAGTGGCGTTGAAAACCGGAATATCACCGTTTCCCAAGCCGCTTGGCCTGGCGTTCGCGCAATGGGTTGTTGGTCAGCAACTTCCACTGCCAGTAGGTCTTCTGTTTCATACGGCGTATGTGACGGCTTGGTCGACCCTTTTCATTCTGGTGGCACCGCGCCATTTACGCGCCCTGCCTATTCTGGGGTTTGGACTCGCATTGTGGTTGGTCGCAATTTTTGTCTTCACACCCTTAGTGGGATGGGGCGTAGCCGCCACCGGTGTTGCCGGGCTCAAAGGCATCATAGCCACACTCGTGCCGCATCTCCTGTTCAGTCTGGTGTTGTGGCTGAGCTGTTTGGGACTCCTCCGCTCGCGCGTGTAGGGCTATCACCACGGACCCTGGAATGATCCATAACCAGTTATCTACTGGTTGTGAACCAGCCACAATGCGAGAGCGGCTCTCTGGCTTTACATTATAGCTACCCCAAACGATGCTTCGGTTTGCGAGGCAACTATGCTATTTTTGGCATTCTTTGGGGAGTAGCCTGCTTCCGGTTTTCGGAAGAGTTCGTGTCAACATACTTGGCCTAATGCCATGGTGCGAACACCTCTCGGTTGGCGAGACCATCGATATACCTATGCCGTAGGTCGGGCGTGTGGGTATGTCGTGGACTCGATGCCCGGCCGGAGAACAAAGAATGAATCCCATCGCCCTTCTGTTGCTTGCTCTTTCCATGTCTACGGATGCTTTCGCAGCCGCAATTGGCAAGGGAGCAAGTCTTAAAAACCCCCGTTTCTCCGAAGCACTAAGAATGGGCCTCATTTTTGGGTCAATTGAGGCTATTACTCCCCTCATCGGTTGGTTAATCGGCAACTCCGCAGCCTCTTATGTAGAGGCATGGGACCACTGGATAGCGTTTGCGTTATTAGTTGCACTTGGCTTGCACATGATCTTTGAAGGCCTGAAACCAAGGGGTGAAACAACAGAAATACCGTCCAGACATTCTTTTTTAAAACTCGCTTTGACCGCATTCGGAACCAGTATTGATGCGATGGCAGTGGGTGTTAGCCTCGCGTTTGTAGACGTCAACATTCTGCTGGCAGCGGGACTGATCGGCCTCGCCACAACAGTAATGGTCACGTTTGGTGTTCTGTTGGGGCGGGTCGTAGGTTCGTTGTTTGGCCACCGGGCGGAAATCGTTGGCGGTCTGACACTGATTGTAATCGGCGCTTGGATCCTGGCAGATCATCTTTGATGCTTATCGATTGTTCGGTCTGAGGCTATCGGTGACTGAGGTGGCCTGCAGCAACTTATTCGTTGTGACTCTCTCACCCCGCACAACAGGAAAGCTGAGTGACATCCTTGGTAAAGGTCTGGGCACAGAGTTTGAGCCCCTCCACCATGGTCAGGTACGGAAACAGCTCATCGGCGATATCGTTGACCGTCATGCGCGCACGCAACGCCATCACGGCGGTCTGGATCAGTTCACCGGCCTCCCCTGCTACGGCCTGAACGCCCAGTAGTCGCCCGCTTTCACGCTCGGCAACGATCTTGATGAAGCCCCCGGTATCGAAGTTGACCAGCGCCCGTGGCACGTTATCGAGGGTCAGGGTGCGGCTGTCGGTGTCATATCCCTGCGCCTCGGCGTCTGCCTCAGCCAGACCGACGGTGGCAACCTGCGGATCAGTAAAAATTACCGCAGGCATAGCGCTGAGGTCGAGGCTGGCGTCACCGCCGGTCATATTGATGGCGGCCCGGCTGCCACCGGCGGCGGCCACGTAGACAAACTGGGGCTGATCGGTGCAATCACCAGCGGCATAGATGCCCGGTGCAGTAGTTTGCAGATGTTTGTCGATCCGGATCGCACCACGCTCTGTCGCAACGCCGATGGCTTCGAGGTTCAGGTTTTCGGTATTGGGTGTGCGGCCACTGGCCACAAGTAGTTGCTCCGCCTGCAACGGGCCGTTGTTAGTCTGCAGGGTAAACAACCGGCCGTCGTGGCTCACCTCGCTGGCCTGGGTCTGCTTGAGTACTTCAATGCCCTCGCGCCGGAAGGCCGCTTCCACGGCCTCACCCACCGCCGGATCTTCCTGTGACAGCACCCGGCTGCGGGCCAGAATGCTGACCTGGCTGCCGAGGCGGGCAAAGGCCTGTGCCAGTTCGATGGCCACCACCGAGGCACCGATCACAACGAGGCGCTCCGGAATGTAATCCAGATCCAGCGCACTGGTGGACGTGAGATAGGGGGTCTCGGCCAGCCCCGGAACGGGCGGTTCGGCGGGCCGGGCGCCGGTGCCGATAAAGGCCTGGTCAAATCTCACCGTCTGCTCACCGCCGGCGTTGAGTGTAACCGTCAGTGTTCGCTCATCCACGAACCGCGCCTCGCCCTTGAGGACGGTAATCGCGGCATTGTCATTGAGAATATTCTGGTATTTGGACTCGCGCAGTTCCTCCACTCGTCCCTGTTGCTGAGCCAGCAATCGTGATCGATCCACCACCGGCGCCTGGGCGCTCAGGCCGCCATCAAACGGGCTTTCCCGGCGAAGGTGGGCGATATGAGCCGCCCGGATCATGATTTTAGAGGGCACACAGCCAGTGTTGACGCAGGTTCCGCCAATGGTGCCGCGCTCAATCAGCGTCACGCGGGCACCGCGTTCAGTCGCCTTGAGGGCCGCGGCCATGGCACTACCGCCGCTGCCAATCACGGCAATGTGCAGGTTGTTGTCACTCATAAACGTTAATCCTTAGTCAATGGGCTATCGCAGCAGGGACTTTACGATGGCTCCTTTCATGACATGGGTGACTACGCTAAGGTTACTCCCGTAGTCAGCTACGGAATCAACCCCTATGTCCAAAAAACAACGCTCAATGACCATTGGCACTCTGGCCAGGGCCGCCGGTATGGGAG
>NZ_DRGY01000002.1 GCF_011049865.1 Marinobacter antarcticus
ATACGTGAATTTCCACAAGTATCTCCTGAGTTAACATCGGCCGCCGCTTTGATCGTGTGATTAGGCGGCCATTTTGCCTCAGGTGGGTCAATTTTAAGTTGGCGTTGGTGGGTCAGTATTACTGTGGCGATGACATGAATGCAGAGAAGCCGCCACCATATCGGTTCAATGCAATGAGGCGGGCGCGTTTGCGGACCCTCAACCATTCATGCGGGTTATAGACTCAAACAAGGAGGAACAGCGATGTCAGGCTCCCATAAGAATGATCAGACAATCGGGATGCGCACCGCTACCTTGGTGGGTGGCTATTCCCGGCGCCAACAGTTCCGGCGCATGGCGCTGACGCTGCTGGCCGAGAAAGACGACACACTGGCGGACCTGGGTTATAAACGTTGGGAAATCAACGTTGCACTCAAACTGCCGCTTCGGATTGATGCCATGGTCTTTTTAGAGCAGCAGCGGCAAACATCCGGGCTCGAACGCGACAACGAGAGCCTACGCTTTATGAAGGCGGGCAAGCGCCCCCGTGGTGTTTACCAATACGCTTGAGGCTGGCTCAAAGCCCCTCTGGCTGTCCAGCAGGACGATCAAAATGCCAGTAGCCGTGTACCGGACTTTCCTTCATCAGTGCGTTGAGGGGCAAGAAGGTTATTCGGCACTCCCCAACGGAATCGTCTGGGTATTTTTGATCTCACGCAGTGCGAAGTTGGAGTTAACCTGTGAAATACCCTGCAAGGTGAATATTTTTTCGTTTAGGAAACGGTCATAGCTGGCCATATCCCGCACGAGTACCCGCAACACGAAATCCGCATTACCGGTAACGGCGAAACACTGAAGCACTTCCGGATAGCTGCTCACCTGCCGCTCGATATCCGCTGTGCTGTCTATGGTGTGTCGTTGAAGTGACAGGTTGACCAGTACACACAACCCCTGGCCGATGCGCTCCGGGGCGAGCTGCGCGCTGTATCCCGTTATGATGCCCGTTTCCTCAAGCGATCTTACCCGCCGCCAGCAGGCTGCCGGTGAAAGCCCGATCTGTTCCGCCAGTTGCTGGTTACTGATTCGTCCGTCTTTTTGCAGAATCGCAAGAATGTGCTGGTCGAGTTTGTCCAGTTCCAACTGTTTCATTTAGTAACACCTGATTTTTACCGAAGGGTCTTCGTTAATAGTGCCATTTATCAAAGGATCTTTCTCAAACTGATATAATTTTCGCCCAATACACAAGCACCTTTTGCGCACTTCCCTCTAGAATTCTGGTTATAAAACCGACAAAAGGAAGGCGCCATGTCCACTGACATCTCTCGATCCGATATCGCTCAAGATCGCAGCGCCGGAGCCGGCAGCCCGCAGCTGGACAACTACAGGCTTGAAGACCGCTACCTGCGCGAGTCTGGCCGGGTATTTCTCACCGGAACCCAGGCGCTGGTTCGCATTCCTCTGATGCAGGCCGCGCTGGATCGCAAACTGGGGCTCAATACGGCCGGCATGGTGAGTGGCTACCGCGGCTCGCCTTTGGGGGCTTATGATATGGCCCTTTGGCAAGCTCAAAAACATCTTGATGAAAACCGCATCGATTTCGTGCCTGCAATTAACGAGGACCTTGCGGCGACCATTATGCTGGGTACCCAGCAGGTAGAGACCGATGATGATCGCACGGTGGATGGCGTATTCGGGATCTGGTACGGCAAAGGGCCTGGCGTTGACCGCGCCGGGGATGCGTTAAAGCACGGCACCACTTACGGCAGCTCTCCCCACGGCGGCGTGCTGGTGATTGCAGGCGACGACCACGGCTGTGTATCGTCCTCCATGCCGCATCAGTCTGATGTAGCGTTTATGAGTTTTTTCATGCCCACGATCAATCCGGCCAACATTGCCGAGTATCTGGAGTTTGGGCTTTGGGGCATTGCGTTGTCCCGCTACAGCGGCTGTTGGGTGGGTTTCAAAGCGGTTTCGGAAACCGTGGAAAGTGCCGCGTCGGTAGAGCTGCCGCCGCTGCCCGAGTTTGTAACCCCGGACGATTTCACCCCGCCAGAAACCGGCCTTCACTATCGCTGGCCGGATCTGCCCGGGCCCCAACTGGAAACCCGGATTGAGCACAAGCTGGCGGCCGTGCAGGCGTTTGCCCGGGCCAACCCCATTGACCGTTGCCTGTTTGATAACCCACAGGCGCGCTTTGGCATTGTGACCACCGGTAAAGGCCATCTGGATCTGCTTGAAGCGCTCGATCTGCTGGGTATTGACGAAGACCTGGCGCGGGAAATGGGGTTGGATATCTACAAAGTGGGCCTGGTTTGGCCGATTGAGCGCCGCGGTATTCTCAACTTTGTTCACAGCAAGGAAGAAGTGCTGGTTATCGAGGAGAAGCGCGGCATTATCGAGAGTCAGATCAAAGAGGCCATGTCGGAACCGGATCGCCCCGGCGAGGTTTTGATTACCGGTAAACAGGATGAGCTGGGCCGGCCTTTGATCCCCTACGTGGGTGAGCTAAGCCCCAAATTAGTAGCCGGTTTTCTGGCCGCCCGCCTTGGCCGCTTCTTCAGCAAGGATTACAGCGAGCGTCTGGCGGTTATAAACAGCATGAGCAACGCTCAGGATCCGGGTGGTGTAAAGCGCTTACCGTATTTCTGTTCGGGCTGCCCCCACAATACGTCTACCAAAGTGCCGGAGGGCAGCAAAGCGCTGGCCGGGATTGGTTGTCACTTTATGGCGTCCTGGATGGGTCGTGACACGGAATCGCTGATTCAGATGGGCGGCGAAGGGGTTAACTGGGTTGGCAAGAGCCGTTATATTGGCAATCCTCATATATTCCAGAACCTGGGTGAGGGCACCTATTTTCATTCCGGGTCTATGGCCATTCGCCAGGCCGTTGCGGCCGGCATCAACATCACCTACAAGATCCTGTTCAACGATGCGGTGGCCATGACCGGCGGCCAGCCCGTGGACGGTCAGATTACCGTACCGATGATTGCGCAACAGGTCTCCGCCGAGGGCGTGCGCCGGATTGTGGTGCTCAGTGATGAGCCGGAAAAGTACGATGGCCACAAGCAGCTGTTTCCGGACGATGTAACCTTTCACGACCGCACAGAGCTGGATAAGGTACAGCGAGAGCTGCGGGACATTCCCGGCTGCACCATTCTGATTTACGACCAGACCTGTGCGGCTGAGAAGCGCCGCCGGCGCAAGCGCAACCTTTACCCAAACCCCGCCAAACGGGCGTTTATCAACCATCACGTGTGCGAAGGTTGCGGCGATTGTTCTGTGCAGTCGAACTGCCTTTCCGTGGTGCCGCGCCAGACTGAGCTGGGCCGCAAGCGCAAGATTGACCAGTCGTCCTGTAACAAGGATTTCTCCTGCGTGAATGGCTTCTGCCCGAGCTTTGTGACCATTGAAGGTGGCCAGCTGCGCAAGTCCCGCGGTATGGACACCGGCTCTTTGCTCACCGGCAAACTGACAGATATCCCGGAGCCGGTTCTGCCGGAGCTTGCGGGCTCGTACGATTTGTTGGTGGGGGGTGTTGGTGGCACGGGTGTTGTGACCGTGGGCCAGCTCATCACCATGGCCGCTCATCTTGAAGGCCGGGGTACCTCGGTGCTGGACTTCACCGGCTTCGCGCAGAAGGGTGGCACGGTACTGAGCTATGTCCGCATGGCGCCGTCTCCGGATAAACTGCACCAGGTGCGTATCAGTAACGGCCAGGCCGATGCCGTAATTGCCTGTGATCTGGTGGTTGCCTCCTCCCAGAAAGCGCTGAGCGTTCTGCGGCCTAATCACACTCGGGTGGTGGCTAACGAAGCTGAGATGCCAACAGCAGACTATGTGCTGTTCCGGGATGCAGACATGCAGGCAGACAAGCGCCTGGATCTGATCCGTAACGCGGTAGGCGATAACAATTTTGCACAGATGGATGCCACTGGCATTGCCGAGAAGCTGCTGGGCGACACGGTATTTTCCAATGTGATGATGCTGGGCTTTGCCTGGCAGCGGGGGCTGTTGCCACTGTCACAAGCCGCGCTGATGAAAGCCATTGAGCTGAATGGCGTGGCGGTTGAACGCAACAAGGAAGCCTTTGGTTGGGGGCGCGTGGCCGCGACGGACGTAAACGTCATCACCGCTCTGTTGCACACCGGTGAGGCACGGGTAGAGGAAGTGAAACCGGAGCAGGGGCTGGATGAGCTGATTAACATCCGCCACAAGCATCTGGTGAACTATCAGAACCGTCGCTGGGCCGATCGCTATACGGACATGGTAAAGCAGGTGCGTAAAGCCGAGGACACCTTGGGCGAGACGAACCAGTTGCTGACCCGTGCCGTAGCCCAGCAGTTGTACCGCTTTATGGCGTTCAAGGATGAATACGAAGTGGCCCGTTTGTTTGCCGAAACCGACTTCATGAAGGAGGTGAATAACACCTTTGAAGGCGACTTCAAGGTTCACTTTCACCTGGCTCCGCCGATCATGAACCGCGGCACAGATGCCCAGGGCAGGCCGAAGAAACGCCAGTTTGGCCCCTGGATGTTTCAGGCGTTCAGGCTGCTTGCAAAGTTCAGGGTGCTGCGGGGCACCGCTATCGATCCGTTCAGCTATTCCGCCGACCGCAAGATGGATCGGGCGCAGTTGAGAGGTTACCAGCAACTTGTGGCACGGATTGTCAGTGAGCTGGATGCCAGCAATTACGACACATTCCTTCAGCTGGCGGAACTGGCCAGTGAAGTGCGGGGCTATGGCCCGGTGCGTGAACAGGCCGCAGAAGCCGTTCACGAAAAACAGACACAGCTGATCAAAGCCCTGGATACAGGCCGCCCCACACTGATTCGAACCCGTCAGGCCGACACCAAGGAGGCAGGTCACGTTTGAGGCACTGGCTTCAATGAGGCCACGGCGCGCCTTATTCTGGGGCGTGGTAACCGGGTTAAGGCGATTGAGCTTACTGAGCGCTTACTTCAGTTTGTAAGCCAGAACGTAGTCTCCGATAGTGGTCCCAACAGAGCCGTGCCCACCGGCAACCTGCACCACCATCTGCTCGCCCTGGCTGTTCAGGTAAGTCATGGGTGTGGCCTGACCACCTGCTGGCAGGCGTGCCCGCCACAGTTCTTCACCATCCGTCAGGTTGTAGGCGCGAAGGTAGTCATCCACGGTGGCTGCAAGGAATACCACACCACCGCGGGTGATGATGGGGCCGCCGATGCCCGGCACACCCAGCTCCAGAGGTATCGGAATGGGCGCCATATCTTCAACGGTGCCATTTTTGTGCTTCCACATGATTTCACCGGTACGTAGGTCCGCGCCCGCCACATAGCCCCAGGGTGGGCGTTGGCAGGGAATACCCAGGGGCGACATCAGGGGCTTCATTTCGACGGCGTATTGTGCCCCCGCATTTTCATTCAACCCCTGTTCACCCTGGTTGGTAGGGCCCATGGGGGTGTTATTGTCTTTGGGCACCAGCCTCTGAATGAACGCCATGTACAGTGGCATGCCAAACATAACCTGGCGCTCCGGATCAACAGCAATGCCGCCCCAGTTGAACACACCAAAATTGCCCGGGTAGACCAGTGTGCCCTGAACCGAAGGTGGGGTATAAATGCCTTCATAACGCAGGGACTGGAACCTGATACGACAGATCATCTGGTCAATGGCGCTGGCGCCCCACATATCGGACGCTTTCAGGGTTGGGGGCCGAAAGCTCAGGGCAGATACTGGCTGGGTCTCGGCGGCATAGTCGCCCTCAATGGTGCCCTGGGGGGCCGACTGTTCCGTAATGGGAATCAGGGGCTCGCCGGTTTCCCGGTTAAGAACGTACACATCGCCTTGTTTGGTGGGTACCACCAGTCCGGGTTGCAGGCCCTGCTCAGTCTCAATATCCACCAGGCTGGGCTGAGCCGGAGTGTCCATGTCCCAGAGATCGTGATGAACAAACTGCTGTACCCAGGCTACCTGCCCGGTATCCAGCTTGAGAGCGACCACTGAGGACGCGTAAGTTTCTTCCTCCGGGGTGCGGTACATACCCAATTGGTCCGGCGTGCGGTTACCCATGGGGAAGTAGACCAGCCCGAGCTCTTCGTCCGCGCTGGCCACGGCCCAGCTGTTGGGTGAGCTGGCGGAGTAGGTTTCGTTCTCGCCAAAAGGTTGCGTCTGGTCCGGATTGGCAGGATCCCAGTTCCAGACCAGCTCACCGGTCTTGGCGTTGTAGGCACGGATAACGCCAGACGGTGAGTTGATGGCGTAGTTGTCGTTGACCGCCCCGGCGACCACAACTACACCACTGGCAACCACTGGCGGCGAGGTGGAGTAATAAAAACCATCTTGCTTATAGGGCATGTTGTGCATCAGATTCAATGATCCGTCGTCAGCAAAATTGCTGCAGCGAGCCCCGGTGAACGGGTCCAGAGCCAACAGGCGGGCATCAGAGGTCGGCAGGAAAAGCTGGGAGTCGCATTCCCTGCTGGCCTGATTTTCTGCAGGTGACTGAAGGGTTTTTACCTCCGGAATATCACCTTGGCCCGAGCTTGAAGGGAGGTAGGATACGCCACGACAGGTTTGGTGTTGGCGCTGGCTCTCGGAAGGTACTTTGGCGTTGTAGACCCAGCGCTCTTTTCCGGTATCTGCATCCAGCGCCACCAGCCAGTTATGGGGAGTGCACAGGTATAGCGTATTGCCCACTTTCAGGGGTGTGGCTTCGTAGGTGGTTTCGCCGACATCGTCCGGGCCTTTGAGGTCGCCGGTCTGGTATTGCCAGGCCAGCTCCAAATCACTGACATTTTCCGGTGTAATCTGGTCCAGCGGGGAATAGCGCTGGCCGAGGTTGCTGCGCCCATAACTGAGCCAGTCGCCTTGGGGTACGTCCCCGAGCCGGGGATTCGGGACCACAGCATCTGTGGTCAGCTCTCCCTTGATGCGGTGGGCGTCATAGGGAATGCTGGCCACAGTGAACAGGCCCACCCCAATCCAGACAATGGCAAGCGTGACAGCGCCATGTCGACGACCCGCCGGACCGGGAAACAGCAGCGGAATAGCCAGCAGCAGCAGAACCCCCAGCCGCGACGCCAAGGGCCACCAGTCGAACCCCACTTCCCAATAGGCCCAGACGACGGTAGCTGCCAGCAGCAATGCGTAGAGGATCTGTGCGAAGGCGCGCCGGGGCTTCACCAGTAAGGCGATTATTATCAGTGTCGTCCCGGCCAGGGCGTAGTACCAGCTTCCCCCGAGGGTAATAAGCCAGACGCCCCCTACCAACATGGGAAGGCCGAATACAACCAGTAATATCGCGAGCAGGATCATAGTCCGTTCCCTGAGTCATACAATTTTCAGCTATACGTTCAAGCTAAGTAGGCCTGAAAAGCAGCGTCAAGTTTAAATCGCCGCAATGTAGGCGGTTTCCGCTGGGACGTCTGCTTCTGTGCCGGACGGGAAGGTGGCTAAATCCGGGGAGCATTGATGACGGCAGTGCTAAGGAAAAGTGGTGCGAAATTTTTTGGGCACACCACGGGCACCGCTGGTTAGTTCGCAAATGGTAGGGTTTGAGTGTCCGAAAATCGGACTCAGACGATTCTGAGGGTTGACAGTTACGGTTTTAGTCAATCAACTTAAGCTGGGCCGGTCGAATTGTTGGGCCTCCAATGGACTTAGTGCTCTCTGCTCCTCTTCCGATGAATGAAGGTATTTTTTTTGTTTCGATGATTAGCTGAATCTGACAAAAAACTAAATTTATAAAACTACCCAGACAGCAAAACGACTGCTGCCTGGGTTATCGTAATATGAAAAGGAGGTGAGTTGTGTTCTAGAAGTTGTATTGCGCTGCGAACATCAGGCGATTGGCGTCACCCTCGTCACCGTCTACCTTTTTCACTTCGTACCGCCCGTACTCTACGCCCAGTGTAACGCTCTTCACAGGGACCCATTTATAGGTCAGAAAGGCGTTCGTGTTGCGCTCGTGCTTGTCGCCAACACTTAAACCGTCAGCTGCTGCGTCGTCCCAGTCCATGGTGGCCATACCGTATACGGCGCTAAGTGAACCCGGTCCAATCTTGATTGTGGCACCCAGATTGGCGCTATAACCGACGATGGTTTCTACGCTGTCTCCGTTTACATAAGCATCTTCACCGTAGTAGTTCGTGCCTGAACGCCAAAGATAACCGTTAGCTCCATCCGTGTAGTTGACGTTGCCTTGAATGCTTAAGGCGTCAGTCGCCTGGAATTTGGCCGCGCCAAAGATTGCATAGCCAATGGCCGAGTCATCCTTAACGCCGGTGTCATATCCGACTTCTTGAATTAGCGCAGCAGAAGCAAAACTCAATGCTCCGACTTTATTTTCGCCCCCTCTGGCAGGATAGTTGGCACTACTTAATTTTTAACCAGTTGGGCGGTTCAGGTGTTGATAGTGCCTCGTTACTCGGATGAACGTAAAGCAGCCGTTCTGGCAAAGTTGTCGCCGCCCCACAGCATGACGGTGGCGGCCCTGGCCAGGGTTGAAGGCATTTCGGATCAGACCCTTTATAATTGGCGGACACAAGCCAGAGAAGAAGGTCGTCCTGTGCCCGGATCCAAAGCCAGATCAGAGCAGTGGTCCGCAGAAGCCAAGCTTGCCACTGTGATCGAAACAGCCACCCTGTCGGAAGAAGAACTCAGCCAGTATTGTCGAGAAAAAGGTCTTTATCCGGAGCAGGTCCGACGTTGGAAAGAAGAATCCCTGCAAGGCTTTCAGCGCAGTGCCGAGCGAGAAAAACAACTGCGCAAGAAAAGTCAGGCCGACCAGAAACAGATCAAGAAACTGGAGCGGGAGCTGCGGCATAAGGAAAAGGCTCTGGCCGAAACTGCTGCACTACTGGTGCTGCGAAAAAAGCTGGATGCGCTCTGGGAGAACGACAACGGGGACGACTGACCCCGGTCCCTGAGCGCAGGATAACAATTGACCTGATCCAGGAAGCCAAGAGCGCTGGTGCCCGACTGTTCCGGGCCTGTGGTGAAGCCGGCATTGGCTTGCGCACCTATCGGCGCTGGTTCCGTGAAGGCTCGGTGCAGTCGGATAAGCGCCCGGAAGCGGTACGCCCCAGTCCTGCAAACAGACTCAGTGAAGAGGAGCGACAGAGGATCCTGTCGACCTGCAACTCGGCCCGTTACGAGAGTCTTCCGCCGTCTCAAATCGTACCATCGCTGATGGACGAGGGGCTGTACCTCGCCTCAGAGTCGTCGTTTTACCGGATACTGAAAGCTCACAACCAGTTGAACCATCGGGGGCAAAGCCTCGCGCCCCAGCGCTCCCGGGAAGCGACCACACACCATGCCTCCGGGCCTTGTGAGCTTTGGAGTTGGGATATTACCTACCTGGCTTCGACGGTGCGTGGGCAGTTCTACTACCTGTACATGTTTGAAGACGTTTACAGCCGGAAAATCGTGGGTTACGAGGTCTATGAGGCTGAGAGCGGCGACTACGCCGCCGGACTGTTACAACGTTGCCTACTGCGGGAGAAGTGTCTGCACCGGTCTCTGGTGCTGCACTCGGATAACGGAGCCCCAATGAAGGCCCAGACCATGAAGGCAAAGCTCGAAGAGCTGGGCGTACTGCCTTCGTATAGCCGACCTCGGGTCAGCAATGACAATGCGTTCTCGGAATCCTTGTTCCGGACTCTGAAGTACCGCCCTGACTGGCCCTCGGCTGGCTTTAAGAGTCTGGACGACGCGCGACGCTGGGTAGACGGCTTTGTGAGCTGGTACAACACGGAACACAAGCACAGTAAGTTGAGGTTCGTAACCCCTCAGGAGCGGCACAGTGGCGAGGATGTCGCCATCCTGGCCCAACGCCAGCGGGTACTGGAACAGGCCAAACAACGGACACCGAGCCGCTGGGGAAGCCGTCCGATCAGGAACTGTGAGCCCGTTGGACCAACAACTCTGAATCCGGAAAAAAGGGCAGCGGAGAAAGACGCGGCTTAAACAAAAAACAGTGCCAACTAACTTGAAAAACACCGTTCGTAACGGGCGGTTAGCGTGGGCAGGCCCGTTTTGGAGTCCTGGTTAAGGATATTGGATTTCGGATCTTCCACGGCGAATGCGAAGTTGCCATGTGTATAGCGCACCTGGGCAGTCCGGTTATAAAGTCCTCCATTGCCCGCAACGCCGTCCATTTCGAGAACAGAGGTGTTACCTACAAAGCTGTTGTAGTTGGACCAGGTGCGTCCCATCAACCAATTGCCGTATTGTCCATAAGCATGACGCAGGCGGAATTGGCCACCACTGCTACCACCTCTAAAATCGCCTTCCACATTAACTATGACGCCATTGTCCATGCTGGTACGAATACCCAAGCGGGACTGCACGGCGTCGGCGCCGAAGTAACCGGAAGCTTCAGTGCTTTCTGCATCGCCGGTATTGACCTGGCTAAAGTCGCCGGAACGAGTGCCAGTGCTTTTGCTGATGTCTTCGTTGATATCGTAAGAGGCATTCAAACGGGCGTAGCCGTAGATATCAACCTTGGCATCGTCAGTTTTTATTTCGAATGCGTTGACGGTATTAGCCAAGCCCAAAAATAGAACGCCGGAACACAGCTTTACTGAGAAGGAAAGTTTGCTTCTTGTCATCGTTGATGCCTTTATCAATGTTGTTTTTCTATTGCCGCAGGGCGTCGGCATATTGCGACATGATTATCCATCACCCAGATTTCGTGGGCGGCAGAAAAATATCAGTGTGAAATCATTCAGACAATTATCTAAATTGAATCGCGGCCATGCCAGAATCTTATAGCTCGTTGCGATGGTTAGCATTTGACGCGATGTCAGGTCTCGGCAAGGCCGTAGTCGGAGGGTGCGCTAATGCTGTCCAGAGCGTTCTTGTTAAACAGGGGGCGTCCCTTCCAGATACCATCTGCGACTTGAAGCGTTACCTGGCTAATGATGACTTCAGCGAGTTTCAGGGTAGCAAGAGAGGGGGGTAGATCCCGTGGCGTCACAATGGCCAGGGACCGGTGAAGCTCCGGGGCATCGATGGGAATGGCCACCACCTCTTTGCGCGCCACCATTTCGTAAACAGAAGCGTGTGAGAGCACGGTATAGCCCAGCCCTCGTTTCACTAGATCGGTCATTAGTGGCCAAGCGTTGACCTCGATAGCCAGCTGGAGTTTTTTCTGATGTTTTACGGCCTCTTTTTCCATGAGTTCCCGCAAACCGTGCTTTTCTTCTGGCATGACCAGAGGTAAATCAAGCACCTCTTCCAGAGAAATACTCTGGCGCATAGCGATGTCTCCCGAAGGAGGACAAATCAGGTATAAACGCTCTTCGATTAATGGTGTTTGCTGCACGTGTTTGTGCTTTCCGTGATTGTATGTCACTGCTAAGTCGACTCGGTGCTGCGACACCATTTGCTGCAAGGTACCGCTCATGGCGGATTTTACTGACAGTCTGACGCGCGGATATTTGCGGCGATACTCCTCAATGATACTTCCGGAGAAGGCGTCTGCTGCGGTGGGTAGCATGCCCAAAACAATTTGACCGGTGACCTCACCGGAAATGGCAGCTACTGCTGCCTGAGTTCGTTCTATATCTTGAAAAATAGTCATAGCCTTCTCATAAAGTAGCTCTCCCGCGACGGTCAGAACCACTCCGCGGCCATGGCGCACGAACACCTCGGCGTTCAGGGCTTCCTCCATCAGGCGTATTTGCCGGCTAAGTGCCGGCTGAGCGACGAACAGCTTTTCTGAGGCGCGACTGAAGCTGCCGACTTTAGCAATCGTCAGAAATGTATTGAGCTGGCGTAGATCGATTTTTAGTTGAAATGACATAGGTCGTCCTTGGCTGGAGTTGCTATCTGCTTTGTTTGTAAGGGTTGCCATCCAGTTTAGGCGACAGTTTGGTATACAAAAATTAAATGGAACGTATACAAAGTATATAATAGTGGTATTTTTTTTGTGATGGTATCTTGCCTGCTCAGTTACAAGGGTCGGCTATGAGGTAGCTTTATGAATAGCGCCAGTCTGGCTGCGGAAAATGACGATCTGAGCAGATTGAGCGAAAAATGGGTTGCCACGGCACAGGGTTTTTTTCGCTATGTTCCGGTTGCAGAAAGCGAAGAGGGCATTTGGGTCTTGCAGCGATGAGAGTGACAGCACTGTGCCGTTTTCGCTCAGGTCTCGCTTACCTGGCCCTATGCTTTGGCGCAGCAACTTTCCTGCCCTTTAGCTCTTCTTTAATAGTATTGCTGGCTTGTGTGTTGATTTTTTTGGGCTGGAGCCAGCTTCGTCCAATCGCTCGTGTGATTGCGTCGCTGATTTTGGTTGTCAGCGGTCTGGCACTATTGTTGAATCCGGATGTGCTGGTCAGTGCGGTCCGGAGCATGGCCGGCATTACCGGGTTGATTTTGTCGGTGATGCTGTTGTCTGCAGTACTCAGCACATCCAAGGATTTAAGTGTTATTTCGAGGAGCCTGTTCCGCGGACGTTCTGGGCCCCGGTATCTTGGCCTAAGCCTTGGGACAGGGCTGTTAGCTATTCCGCTGAACTTCGGATCGGTAGGCCTGGTTGCCCCAATGATCGGCAAGCAAATAGAAAATGCCGGCGATGATGCGGCAACCCGCAATGCAGCACGAGCTGTTATCCGTGGATTCGGCGCTTCGCCCATAGGGTCACCATTGTCCATTGCAGTGGTTTTGACGGTGACGCTGCTGCCAGGGCTAGCCAGTTGGGAACTTTTAGTCTGGACCATACCGTTCGCGTTGTTCTACCTGGTGGTGGGTGTATGGTTCCGCGAGCAGGAAAGCGGTGGTGTTACTCTTCTTGACGGCGCAGTTGAGGCAGCGAGCATTTATGACAGCGCGTTTTGGCCCTGGGTGCGCTTTGCCGGACTGGCCCTGTTTATCTCGCTTCAAGCTTTTGCTCTGAATACCTGGGCTGGCCTGAAGTACTCCCAGGCGGTAAGCCTGAGTTGTTTGACCGTGGTGGTGCTTTATCTTTTCGCTAAACGCCTAGCTACCGGGTCTGTGGCTCTGCCGTCTATGGCCAACGTAGCCAACGAATTAGCGATTATGGGCGGCGCGTCGTTTTTGGGCGGCGCTCTGACGGCAACAGCGCTGAACTCTTTGGGGGGCGATTTTGCCTTGCCGGGCTGGGCTTATTCGGTTGTCGCGTTCTGTGTTCCGTGGCTGTTTTATGTTGGCGGGGCCGTGGGGATCAATCCCATTATTACAGCAACCGTTTTTGGTGGTGTGTTGGGCTCAGTCTGGCCGGAGCCGGCTTTGCCCGGGCTCGGTATTGCTATGGTGACAGGATGGGGCATTACGATCGCCGGCACACCATATTCTGCTAATGCCATGTTACTTGAACGATTTACCGGGTATGCCGCGCGATTGGCAGCTTATGGCTGGAATCTTCAATATTCGTTTCTTTTTCTTGGCCTAAGCGGCTGCCTAAGCGCAATGGTTGTGCTGGTTTCTTCCTGACCGTGACACGGCTAGTTTGAGTGATTGTCGATAGTTACGATGCGACCTTCTGGAAGCATTGATTTTCAATATACGACGGCCCCTTTATTGGCGGCTTTCGTGAACCTGCAAAACTGCGGAGGCCGTGATGGCACTTGATCAAGAAACTCTGAACCAATTTGTCGACAGTGTTCGCCGCTATGTGCGCGATCGTCTTGTTCCCTTGGAAATGCAGGTTGCAGAAGACGACCTGATCCCCGAAGACGTGATTGACGAAATGAAAGAGATGGGGCTGTTTGGCTTGTCCATTCCAGAGGAGTTTGGTGGGCTGGGCCTGAATATGGCCGAAGAAGTAGCCATTATTCAGGAAATGGGCTACACCTCACCGGTTTTTCGTTCCATGTTCGGAACCAATGTTGGCATTGGTTCCCAGGGTATTGTGATCGATGGTACCCCGGAGCAGAAAGCCAAATACTTGCCGAGGCTGGCCAGTGGCGAATTGATTGGTTCGTTCGCACTCACCGAAGCTGATGCGGGTTCTGATGCAGGTTCGGTCATGACCAGCGCCAGGCGCAACGGCGATGACTATATTATTAATGGCAGTAAGCGCTACATCACTAACGCACCCCGCGCTGGCGTGTTCACCGTTATGGCCAGAACGGGCACTCGTGAAGAGGGTGGTCGGGGTGTTTCTGCCTTCCTGGTGGACGCAACTCTGCCAGGTATCTCCCTGGGTAAGCCCGACAAGAAAATGGGGCAAAAAGGAGCACATACCTGCGACGTCATTTTCGACAATGTGCGAGTGCCGTTGGGGGCTCTGATTGGCGGCAAGGAAGGGCAGGGTTTTAAAACTGCAATGAAAGTTCTGGATCGGGGGCGGCTCCATATCAGCGCTTTAAGCGTCGGTACGGCAAAGCGCCTGATCGATGAAAGTGTTAACTATGCTACCCAGCGGAAGCAGTTTGGCACTGAAATCGCCAACTTCCAGCTGGTTCAGGCAATGCTTGCTGATAGTCAGACGGAGTACTACGCCGGGAAGTGCATGGTTGAAGAAACAGCCCGTTCATACGATGCGGGAGAGTCGGTTCTCATGAATGCGGCCAGCTGCAAACTGTACTGTACGGAAATGGTGGGGCGGGTAGCTGATCGAGCGGTACAGATTCATGGTGGCGCCGGTTATATCAGCGAATACTGTGTAGAGCGTTTTTACCGAGATGTGCGCCTGTTCCGTTTGTACGAAGGCACCTCTCAGATTCAGCAGCTAGTCATTGCCAAGCAGATTATTCGTAACGCTCAAAACGCGATTTGATTTAGGAGTTATCTATGGCGGGTCCATTGTCAGGTATTCGTGTACTTGATTTGTCTCGTGTTATGGCCGGCCCTTGGTGCACCCAGATCCTGGCGGACCTGGGTGCAGAGGTCATCAAGATTGAACGCCCGGATGTGGGTGACGATACCCGACACTGGGGGCCTCCGTGGCTAAAGGATGCGCAGGGCAATCCTACAAAGCAGTCGGCTTATTACCTGTCCGCCAATCGGGGGAAGCACTCGGTGACGGTAGACCTGGGCAATCCTGACGGGCAAGCCCTGATTCGGGAGCTGGTAGTCGAGTGCGATGTACTGGTTGAGAACTTCAAAACCGGCGGGCTCGACAAAAAAGGCCTGGGCTATGCGGATATGGCCAAGATAAATCCGGGCCTGGTGTATTGCTCGGTTACCGGCTTTGGCCATACCGGCCCGATGGCGGGTGATGCCGGTTACGATTATCTGATTCAGGCCCAGGCCGGACTGATGAGCATCACCGGGGCCGCTGACGGTCAGCCCGGAGCCGGGCCGCAGAGAGTCGGAATGGCTGTGGCCGATCTGACCACCGGCATGAACGCCGTGATCGCGATTCTGTCTGCCATCCACCATCGATCAAAGACAGGTGAGGGCCAACATATTGATATGGCGTTGCTGGACGTGCAGGTCAGCTGGCTGGCGAATCAGGCGCTGAATTACTTTTGCAGCGGCAAGGTGCCCGGGCGCACCGGGGAGTATCACCCGAATCTTGCGCCTTACCAACCGTTCCCCACCCAGGATGGTCAGGTCATCATTGCAGTAGGTAACGACGGCCAGTTTCAGCGCTTGTGTAACGCGCTTGGGTGTCCGGAACTGGCAGAAGATCCGCGTTTTTCAACCAACCCACAGCGCGTGCTGCACCGGCAAGAGATGGTAGGAAAGATCTGTGAGCGCATGCGCACCAGAACCAGCCGTGAATGGATGGATAGTCTGGTTAGTGTTCATGTTCCCTGCGGCCCCATTCAGAACATTGCGGAAGTCTTTGAAGATCCGCAGGTACAAGCCCGCAATATGAAGATTGAACTGGAGCATCCCCAATTGGGCAAGGTGCCGGGTATTGCTAACCCGATCAAGTTTTCGAAAACCCCGCAAACTTATCGCAAAGCGCCGCCCTTGCTGGGGGAAGACACCGACTCCGTTCTGCAGCGGCTGCTTGATAAATCGCTTGAAGACATCGCTTCGCTTCGCGCCAGCGGTGTCCTATAACCCAGCCGGATTTCCTACATAGCAAAAGCCGCAAAGTGCAACGCGGCTTTTGCTACTGCATTTCACAGGAGAACTTCATTTATGTTGGTTTCTTATCATCGAGTCAACGAGTTGGGGGTTATCACTATTGATAACCCGCCGGTGAATGCTCTGTCTTACGGGGTCCGCAAGGGCATTCTGGAGGCGATCACCACGGCCCATGCAGACGATTCTAAAGCGGTTGTCATCCTGTGCGAGGGCCGCACCTTTATTGCAGGTTCTGATATCAGCGAGTTCGGCAAGCCCATTGCTGAACCCTCATTGCCTCAGGTAAACGCGGCGATTGAAGCTTTGGCCAAGCCTGTTGTTGCCGCGATACATGGTACGGCTCTGGGCGGCGGGTTTGAGTTGGCGTTGAGCTGTCATTACCGCTGTGCACTGGAGTCGGCGTTTGTCGGGTTGCCTGAAGTAACCCTAGGGCTTTTGCCCGGCGCGGGTGGGACTCAGCGGGTGCCTCGCCTGATTGGCGTACAAGCGGCTCTGGATATGATGACGGGCGGGCAGAAAATTGCTGCGAGTAAGGCCTTAAAGTTGGGCCTGATTGACCGTGTACTGAGTGGTTCTATGAAAGACGGCGCGCTGGCTTACGCTCGTGAACTGGTGGCGAGCGGCACCGGGCCACGGCGCATCCGGGATATGTCCATTGCGCCGGAAAGCTTCGCCGGTGAAGCTTTTGATGCTTATCGCAACAGGCTGAACCAGCGCAAGCGGGGACAGGAGTCGCCGCAGAAGATTGTTGATTGTGTTGAGGCAGCCATAACGATGCCCTTTGATGAGGGATTGGCTTACGAACGCTCCAGTTTCATCGAGCGGTCGCAGTCAGAGCAGTCGGCGGCGTTGCGCCATATCTTCTTTGCCGAGCGTCAGGCGCCGAAGGTATTGGGGCTGGACAAAAACATCACGCCAAGAAGCATTGATCAGGTGGCGGTTATCGGCGCAGGGACTATGGGGGGCGGGATTGCCATGTCCTTTGCCAACGCTGGTATCCCTGTAACCCTGTTGGAGCTCAACCAGGGTGGGCTGGATGCAGGCTTGGCCCTGATTAGCCAGAATTACTCGGTTACTGTTGGCAAAGGGAAACTGTCCGAGGAGGAGGCAGCAACGCGCCAGGCACTGATTTCAGGCACCACGGATTACGCAGCACTGGCCAGTGCTGACCTAGTGATTGAAGCCGTTTTCGAAAGTATGGATGTAAAGAAACAAGTGTTTGGTCGCCTTGACGAAGTCTGTAAAGCAGGGGCAATTCTGGCATCTAACACGTCTTATCTGGACGTGTATGAGATTGCTGCTGCTACCACGCGCCCCCTGGATGTGGTGGGGCTGCATTTTTTTAGCCCGGCTAACGTTATGCGCTTGCTTGAGGTTGTTCGCGCAGAACAAACCGCTGACGACGTTGTTGCTACAGTCATGAGGCTGGGCAAGCGTATTGGTAAGGTGCCGGTGCTGGCGGGTGTGTGTTTTGGCTTTATTGGTAACCGCATGCTGCGGCAATATGCGCGTGAGGCCCAGCTTTGTATGATCGAGGGTGCCGAACCCGGGCAGATAGATGGCGTGCTGACCCGCTTTGGCATGGCAATGGGGCCGTTGGCGGTTGGTGACCTAGCAGGTTTGGACATCGGCTACAAATCACGGCAGGCGCTGACCGCTGAACAAAGGGGCGACCCCCGCAGTTATGCAATTGCTGACACACTGGTTGAAATGGGCCGGCTGGGGCAGAAAACCGGTGCCGGCTATTATCGTTATGATTCGCACACCCGCGCCCGCTCTGCCAATCCGGACGTACTTGCAGTGATCAAGGCGGAGGCTGAAAAATACGGTGTAAGTCGCCGTGCGTTGAGCGATGAGGAGATCCTGAATCGACATTTAATGGCGTTGATCAACGAAGGTTTCCGCATCCTTGAAGAAGGCATTGCGCAGCGACCAAGCGATATTGATGCTGTGTACGTGCACGGCTATGGTTTTCCGGCTTACCGAGGCGGGCCCATGTTCTATGCAAGTCGTCTGGGCCTCGATAAGGTGTATGGCTGCATAGACGATCTTTATAAGCGTACTGGTGAAGCTTACTGGAAACCTGCACCATTGTTGGCGAAACTTGCCGAGAACAATCAGAGTCTTGAAGACTGGGTTGCCAGCAACGATTAAGCTTGAAGTCGTAGGCGGGGGCGGACGCAGGTCTCAGTCTCAGTCGTTTGGAATATTCGGGTGGCTTGCATAGCCGATTTTTCGCTGTCATTATCCGCCATTTCAAAGCAAATAGCCGACTATCGAGCGGTTGCAGATGCTTATACAAAAGGGATAAATCAGGGTGAGTCACCAGAATAGGGATGCGGCAGGTCCGGGCAAGGAGTTTTTGTCCACGTTTGCGCGCGGGCTTGAGGTTATACGGTCCTTCGACACTCACACGCCGTCGATGACGCTGTCAGCACTTGCGAAAAAAAATAATCTATCTAGAGCATCGGCGCGCCGATTCCTGCTGACTCTGCAGGCGTTGGGTTATGTTTCCCAAGACGATAAAAAATTCCGTTTGACGGCCAAGGTCTTGGAACTCGGCTACTCGTATCTAGCGTCTTTGGATTTCTCTGAGGCTATTACACCCTTCATGGAAGAGGTCTCCTACAAACTTGGGGAATCCTGCTCTGCGTTGGTGCTTGATGGTGTCGATATTGTGTACGTGGCTAGAATTTCCCGTAGGGGCTTAATTCCCATTAACCTTCAAATTGGCGCTCGTTTGCCGGCCTATGCCACGTCCGGGGGCAGGGTTCTGATGGCGGCGTTGCAGGACGCGGAGTTGGAAAGCCTGCTGCAGAAAACACAGGTTGAAAAACTGACGGGTTACACCATGGCTCCAGACGAATTAAGAGCCGAGTTAAACAAGGTACGCTCGGAAGGATACGCCATTGTGGACCAAGAGCTTGAACTAGGAATGCGAGCGCTCGCTGTGCCGGTGTTTGATCGTAGTGGTACCGCAAGATTTGCGCTGAATTCCAGTAGTCATGTCAGCACCGTTTCTATTGACGGCATAATTCAAAAATATGTGCCCATTATGCAGGAAGCCGCCCGTAAAATTACCGAAGCGTTACCCTGACGCCGGCTTTTACCCATGTATTGTTGTGTCTCTGAAAAAGGCGACTTTGCCTTTCTCCTGTCGTTTGCCCCTGGAGCGGTCATACCCTTCAAAGCTCAAAATTGAATATGGACGTCACAATCTGACGACCGTTCTTATTTACGACAAATCTTTTCAGCAACTATAGTTCCATCAATCACCGGAATAGCCTTCGGAAAGGGAAAAAATCTTGCACCTTCCGAATGAATATGTAAGATTGCGTACGCGAACAATATGCGAACATAAGTTCGATAATCGAACTAAAAGTCAAAGAGTAGGATAATCACAAAAATGATGAAACTAACGAAGAGCCGTTTGAAGAGCAGTCTTTTGTGCGCCTTAGCCACAGTGTCATTGTCCTACATAGGACTGGTACAGGCTAAGGAATGGCCGGAGGACAATATACGTCTGGTAGTGCCCTATTCTGCGGGCGGGACGACAGATCTTTTGTCGCGTAAGGTTGCAGATATGCTGCAAAAAGAGCTGACCACCGTCGTGGTTGAGAATCGCCCCGGTGCGGGCTCTACCGTGGCAACCGGTCAGTTGGCTCGCGGTGGACGTGGATCGGATTACATGCTGCTAATGGCATCTCCCGGCCACACGATTGGTGCGTCGCTCTATCCTAACCTTCGTTACGATCCTGTTTCAGATTTTGCGTTTGTGCGCAACGTTATTAATATTCCCAATGTCATGGTGGTGCCGAGTGATAGCCCTTACAACACAGTGGCTGAATTTGTTGAAGCCGCCCGTAGTCAGCAATTGACATTCAGTTCACCTGGCATTGGTAGTTCAGTACACATGTCCGGTGAACTTTTTAAAACCATGACTAAGGCCAATCTGGTGCATGTGCCTTTCCGCGGCTCAGGTGAGGCTCTTCCTGCTCTGCTATCCGGTGATGTGGATGTGGCGTTCGAAAACATGCCTACGGTTTATCCCCATATCCAGTCTGGCAAGCTTAAAGCGCTAGCGGTCACAACTGTGGAAGAGTCTGAGTTTTTGCCAGGCGTAATGCCGATGCGAAAAGCAGGCAAAGGCTATGGGCTCGAGACCTATGAAACATCTGCCTGGTTTGGCCTGATTGTACACAAGTCATTCCCGGAAGAGGGTATGGTTAAGCTTCAAGCGGCTTTGGACAACGTGATGTCCAGTGACGAGTTCAAGAAGTTTCTGCCGCAGTTTGGTGCAGAAGCCGGCGAGGTTGTGGGCGATGACTTCCGTCAGTTTGTTCAAGATGAGGTGCAGAAGTGGTCTGACGTTGCAGAAAAAGCAAATCTGAAGCGTTAATAAGGCGACTTTTGGGGCGAGGCTTGTCCGTGAGATGGCCTCGCATTTTTCTTTGAGATAGATCGGCATACAGGGCCAAATCATGGAAAAGTCTGAGCAACAATTTGTCGCGGACAGTGAGCCTCTTTACGGTAGGTGGAACCCGAATTCGGCTCTAGGGGGCATTTTTGCGGTCTTGGCGGCGTGTTTCTTGTTTTACGTTGTCCCTGGCTACATCGTGATACCTTCCGATATGCAGCATCCATTGCTGTCGCCACGGTTCCTCCCTCAGTTAGCTGGTTGGATGGTTTTAGCTTTGTCAACTCTTCTGATGATTGATGGCTTGATCAAGCCTCCCAAGCGGGAAGAAGTAAATGAGTTTCGACGTGGCGTGCCTGTTATGCGTCAGGCTCTGATGGTAGCCGCGGGTATTGTTTACGTACTTTTCTTTGAAGAACTTGGCGCTATTGGAAGTGGCGTGCTGGCTACTGCGTTGCTGTTTTTGGCTAGCGGCTTACGTAATCCATGGGTTTACGCGCTTGTGATCGTGTTTCCAGTTGTCGTGACCTTGCTGTTCATTTATGTACTTTATGTTCCTCTTCCAGCCGGAACGCTCTGGGAGTCACTCTCCCTTATCTGAACCGCGCGCATGGTGGATCGGAACGCTCACCGGTACAAGGCTTCCGTCTGTTATCAGACAATACGTTTTTGGGTTACTCAAAATGGAAAACTTTTCAGAAGTTCTGGCTCTTTTCCTGAGCGTTGATAATTTTCTTGCCATTGCGGTAGGGGTATTGATTGGGGTTGTCGTTGGTGCAATTCCGGGGCTAACGGCGACCATGGCGGTAGCTCTGGCGTTACCGTTTACATTTTCAATGGAGCCGGTGACCGCTATTCTATTACTGGTTGGCATTTATAAAGGTGGCATGTACGGGGGCTCAATTACTGCTATTCTGATTCGAACACCGGGATCCCCTGCGGCAGCCTGCACGTTGTTGGATGGTTATCCGATGGCGCAACAGGGTAAGGCCAAGAAAGCTTTAAAAACGGCTCTATACTCGTCTGTAGTGGCAGACATGATCTCCAACCTTGCTTTGATTTTTTTCGCCTCTTATCTGGCGAAAATTGCGCTTAACTTCGGTCCCCCCGAATATTTCTGGCTTATTTGTTTCTCGCTGACGATCATCGTATCTGTCTCAGGCGATTCTGTTATTAAAGGACTGATTGCGGCGAGCCTGGGTATTATTGTATCGACTATTGGTCTTGATGCAGTTTACGGGACCCAGCGATTGACGTTTGATGATTATAACCTTATGGATCGCGTGTCCTTTATTCCGTTGCTGATTGGTTTGTTTGCGATTCCAGAGGTTATTGATTTTTATACATCGAAGGTGGCTCCTCATCTTCGTACGGCTGTAGCTGGTGCCTCATTAACATGGAAAGAGTTTAAAGGGCTTTTGAAAACAATTGTCCGCGGAAGTGTGATTGGCGTTATAATCGGTGCGATTCCTGGAACTGGTGCCACCACGGCTGCGTTCATTTCCTACAGTGAAGCCAAACGCACATCACCAAACAAAGCCAACTTCGGTAAAGGAGAGATCGAAGGTGTTGCCGCTGCTGAAGCTGGTAATAACGGTGTGGCTGGTGCAACGCTGATTCCGCTGTTGTCGTTGGGTATTCCCGGTGACGTCATTACTGCCATTATTCTAGGCGCGTTCATGATTCACGGCTTGACACCTGGCCCGATCCTGTTTCAGGAAAATCTAACGCTGGTTTACGCACTTTTTTGTGGGATTATGGTCAGCTCGGTTGTTTTATTGTTCGTTGGCAATGCGGCCATTCGTTATTTTTCTGTTATTGCTGATATTCCTAAAACTATCTTGTTGCCCATCGTTCTAATGTTCTGTATTTACGGAGCATATGCGGTTAACAACAGTACTTTTGATATTGGCTTGATGCTGGCGTTCGGTGTTTTGGGGTTCGTCTTTAACAGAACGGGGATCGCATCAGCTCCATTTCTGATCGGGTTTATCTTAGGGCCAATGTTTGAAGATAACTTGAGGCGTACGATGTTAATCAGTAAGGATGATCTTTCGATTTTCTTCCGCGGTCCGATTACCTGGGTCTTCGTTATGCTCACAATCGCATCATTGATATTCGCGATCCGTCGCTACTGGGTAGCCAGAAATGAAGCTGCGGTATGAGTGATTTGCAGTGAAGCAAAAGATAGCAGGGTTCTAAGGCATTTATAATGCCGTTGCTAGCAAACCCCGATATTGTCGGGGTTTGCCGCGTTTTGAAGGTTTTGATTTGTTGGTTTATACCCGTTCAATCAGCGTCGCTATTCCTTGACCAACGCCTATGCACATGGTGCACAGGGCATAACGCCCGCCGCTACGCTGCAGCTGGTGTGCGGCAGTCATGACAAGGCGTGCACCTGACATTCCCAGTGGGTGGCCCAGCGCAATCGCACCGCCATTCGGGTTTACCCGCGGATCATCGTCGGCGATACCCAGTGTCCGAAGAACAGCCAGCCCCTGGGCGGCAAACGCCTCGTTCAGTTCGATGACGTCAACATCGTGAATGCTGATGCCGTGCTTTTCCAGTAGCTTGCGAGTGGCTGGGACCGGACCGATACCCATAATTCGGGGTTCAACACCAGCTGTAGCCATCCCCAGAATTTTCGCCATAGGCTTTAGATTGTGTTGTTTCACCGCCGCAGCGCTGGCGATAAGCATAGCCGCTGCCCCGTCATTGACACCGGATGCATTGCCGGCGGTGACGCTGCCGCCCTCTCGAAACGGTGCTCGCAAAGCGGCGAGTTTGTCCAGAGTTGTGCTGCGGGGATGCTCGTCAGTATCGAATATCAGCGCTTCCTGCTTACGGCGTGGTATTGAGATCGGTACTATTTCTTCGTTAAACAGGCCTTTGCTTTGGGCGCGGTCTGTTTTTTGCTGAGAGCGTAGTGCAAACAGGTCTTGGTCTTCGCGCGACACATTGAACTGCTCCGCGACGTTCTCAGCCGTTTCTGGCATGGAGTCGACGCCGTATTCTTGCTTCATCAGCGGATTCACAAGGCGCCAGCCGATGGTGGTGTCTTCAATCTTTTGATCGCGTACGAAGCCGCTGTTTGCTTTGCCCATAACATAAGGCGCCCGTGACATGGATTCCACGCCACCTGCCAGTACCAGGTTCATTTCGCCGCTGCGTATGGCACGAAAGGCGCTGCCTATTGCGTCCATACCGGAGCCGCAAAGACGGTTGATTGTGGTGCCGGGAACAGAATCAGGCAGGCCGGCAAGTAATGCCGACATACGGGCTACGTTCCGGTTGTCCTCACCGGCCTGGTTGGCGCAGCCCATCATAACTTCGTCGATGGCAGCCGGGTCGAGTTCGGGCGCTTGTGCCAGCACAGCCTTGAAAATCAGAGCAGCCAGATCGTCCGGCCGGACAACGGATAGCGTGCCGCCAAAACGACCGATAGCTGAACGGCGTGGGTGGCATAAAAATACATCAGTCATAATAAGCCTCAATGTTGGCTAGCGTGGTGAGCCGTGGTACGTGCTTTTAGTCTGCGCAATACTTTCAGTTCTGCAGTGGTCGGAGCGGGGGTGGTTTCCAGCGTGTCGGCGAAGCGAACCTCCCAGCCCGTCGCGTTGATCACATCTTCGCGGGATACATTGGGATGAAGCAGGTGAACGACGAGCTCCTTAGTTTCCGGGTCTGGTTTTAGGATGCACAAATCGGTGATGACTATGGTGGGGCCGCGGCCAATATTGGGTACGTTGTCTCGCGCTTTACCATCGCGACCAAAACCGACCGTCGTAAGGAAGTCTACGTCCTTCACAAACGTGCGCCTGGAATGTCTCACAGTTATAAAGACTTCTTTTGCGTTGGTGGCTATTTCCGGCGCACCGCCACCACCGGGCAGGCGAACTTTTGGTGCCCGGTAGTCGCCAATCAGTGTGGTATTAAGGTTGGCGTAGCGGTCAATCTGAGCGGTGCCCAAAAAGCCTACACTGATATGGCCGCCTTGCAGCCAATAGCGGAACATTTCCGGTACCGAAACCGTGGTTAGCGCTGATTCACAAAGCTCGCCATCGCCAATAGACAGCGGAAGAATATCCGGTTTCGTTTCTAGCGTGCCGGACTCGTAAATTAGTGTGATATCCGGGGCATGAGTCAGGCGCGCTAGGTTGGCAGCCTCACTGGGTAGGCCGATACCGACAAAACAGGTCATCCCGTTGGTTAATGCACGGGCGGCAGTAACGCTCATCATTTCGGAAGATGTAAAGTCGAGGCTCATCACGCAGCTCCTTTCTCAAAGACGTTTTTCTTTAGCCACGCTTGGAAGGTGTCCCGTTCACGGGCGATGCTGTCCCATTCTTTGTAAAAGGCATTGTTACGATCGTAATAACCCAAAGCGTAGGAGGGGCTGGCGCCTTTTGGGGCTTCGACGACGGCGGTTATGGCCCAGGAGGGAAGAACGCAGGCGTTCACACCGGCGTTTAGATCATCGACAATTTCCTCAACGGTGACGATACTGCGCTTGGCCGCCAGAACAGCTTCCTTCTGGATACCAATGATCCCTTCAATCAAAACGTTGCCTTTGCGATCGGCGCGCTGCGCGTGTATCACTGTCACATCTGGACGAACTGAACGCACGGCAGCCAGCCGCTCGCCGGTAAACGGGCACTCGATAAACTTGATCTGGTCATTTACTTTAGGCAGGTCGCTGCCTACGTATCCACGAAGCACCGCCAATGGCAGGCCCGCTGCTCCTGCGTCATAGGCGCATGCCATTGCAGCGTGACTATGCTCAAGAATTTCAATGCTATTTGGCCAGCCATTCTCAAGCGCATCACGAAGGCGATGTAGTGAGCCAACCCCGGGATTACCACCCCAGGAAAACATCAGTTTTTTGGCGCAACCAGCACCTATCATCTGGTCGTAGACTAGGTCTGGGGTCATTCGGATTAAGGTCAGGTTGCGCTTTTTCTGACGAATCACCTCATGCCCGGCTGCGAATGGAATTAGATGAGTGAATCCCTCCATTGCTACGGTGTCTCCATCATTAATATATTTACTCACCGCTTCACGGAGAGAGAGAAATTCGGCCATCGGACGCCCCACTGTTTGCGTTTAATTGTTCGTTATATGAACATAAGTTTTATATGCGAACATGATCGCTTGATTCGATTTGCACCGTCAAGGGTAAATGCGCCATTATTAGGAATAACGCACAATTGTTCGAAATACGAACATTTGTGATATAATACACACTTAACGTATTAACGAATGAAGGTCTCAGAATGGATGAACCGAGCCTTAAGCCCGGAGATCGCGACTTTGTAGGCGCGCTGGCCTCTGGCTTGGAAGTGTTGCAGGTTTTCGGTGTTGAGCATCCGAGAATGACTCTGAGCGAGGTAGCGGCTCGCACTAATATGGACCGCGCAAAGGCAAGACGTTTTGTTTTGACCCTGCATGCTTTGGGGTACGTGAAGCGGGTTGGGCGTCAGTTTGAGCTTTCCCCCCGTGTATTAGGGCCGGGTTACGCCTACCAAGCATCAAATCAATACCGGGCAGTTATTGAGCAGTACCTTGAAGAGATTACCGCAGAGTTGGGAGAGTCTTCTTCACTAGCTGTTCTAGATGGCAACGACGTGGTTTACGTAGTGCGTTCGCCGGCTCGTCTTAGGTTGATGGCGATTACGCTGTCAGTGGGCACGCGTTTGCCGGCGGGCTATACTTCTATGGGAAGGGTCTTGCTAGGCCAGTTACGGGAACAAGAGTTGGATGGCTTTCTGGAAAGCGTCGAATTGAAAGCTTTCACGCCCTATTCGATTATGACCAAGGAGTCTTTAAAAAAGGAAATCCTAAAAGTACGGTCACAGGGTTTCGCTATCGTGGATGAGGAGCTGGATGCTGGTCTGCGCTCTGTTGCCGTGCCGATATACACCGGTAGTAATGTACTGCTCGGAGCGCTTAACATCAGCACTAATGCAGCGCGTGTGGACATGCAGGTGCTGATGAGCGTTTATCTACCGCGTTTGCAGGAAGTTGTTGGCAAAGTGAAATTAATCGCCCAATAGTCACAACATAATTTCAGCATGGAGAAAAAGCAGTTTAAAATCGTGGACACAATTTGGACACAGGAAATTAAAAAGGCCCTACGCTTTCACGTAAGGCCTTGAAAAATATGGCGCTACCGACAGGATTCGAACCTGTGACCACTGCCCTCGGAGAGCACCCCGTTAGACGGTTTTAACTGGCCGGCCCCGCCTTGAATCGGTATAAGTCGTTGCCGTGAAAAGGGTTGGCCGAAATGTGCTCCTCCCATTGAAAACGGTTAAGCCCACATAACGACTTGTATTTTAGGCACAGAGTAAGATTTTTGGGTTGCCCGAATATGACCTTTGGTTGCTGAGGTAATAGAGGGCTATACGGAATGCGCCGGCCCTGATTCTACGTTGCCGGATTGGGAGTATGTGTGGCACCAGGATCAATGTGTGATTAGAGGTGTAGCAGGGTCACAACAATAACCACTGTCGCCATACTGGCGACAGTGGTTGGTTGGATTTATCGAATAACGAAACCACGACCCACAGGGTCCGTTTCGTCAATCAACCACTTGCCGTAGCCAATGAGTTCGGCAGTGCCTTGAACGCTGGGACGGATCGCTTTGTAGCCGCCGATCTCTGTCTCACCGAGAATCTCGCCGGTGAAGCGCCCGCTACCAAGCAGCCCTTCGGAATAAATTGGGCGGCCGACCTTAAGCTCACCTCTAGCATGAAACATTGCCATCATTGCGCTGGTACCAGTGCCACCAGGGGACCGGTCCAGCTTTCCGCCAGAGAAAACGTGGACGTTGCGGTAGAGCGAGTCGGGGTGTGTTCCCTCATGCCAGAAGGTAACAAAATTTAGTCCGTTAATATGTGGGTGAGTTGGGTGGCGTACTTCCATGCGTCGATTAATCTCTGCCTTTACCGCTTCTCCAGCCTGGGAGAAATAGCTGCCATTTTCAGCGCAAATGGGCTGTATGTCTGAGGGCACTCGAATAATCGCAAAAAAATTCCCGCCGAACACCAGATCAGCCTTCAATGTGCCCAGTCCGGGTACTTCTACCGGAATGTCCTGCTCCATCACGAATGCCGGCACATTTTCAAATCGTGTCCAGTGCACTCGTTCGTCATCGGCCTTAACTTCTGACACGACGGTGCCCGCAGTGGTTTCGAAGCGAATCTTGGTAATGCCGTCAGCTTGGGGCGCAGGCGCCAGGCGATGGGCAACCATGGACATTGATAAGGCGATCGTGCCATGGCCACACATATCCACAAACTGTTCGCCATCCATCCAAAGCATACCTGCATCGTGGTCGGCATCCGAAGGGGGAGTTAGAAAGACACCAAACATATGCTGATGCCCCCGGGGCTCCCTCATCAAGCTGGTGCGTACGTGATCATGATTTGCCTTGAGGTATTCGCGCTTGGACAGGATATCGCCACCATGCGGATAGGGGATGCCGCTATGAACGATACAAGTTGGCTCGCCTTCAGTATGTGTGTAAATAACATCAAGAAATTGCTGATTTTTCATGGGTATTCCTTAAGATCGATCGAGGTTTATGCTGGCCTGACTAAAGTCCAAGCAAGCGGGGTACGCTCATGACGATGCCTTCAGGCCATAAAATGACGGCTAGCAATACGGCAAACATCACAGCAATGAAGGGCAGGTTGGCCCGGGTGATACGAATGACGTCGACACGGGATATCACGCTAGTGATAAACAGCGCGGCGCCAACGGGTGGGGTTTGCTGGCCAATGCCCCAGCAGATAATGACGACCATCGCGAACTGCAGCGGCTCAATGCCAAGCAATTGAACACTGGGAAGAAAGAGCGGCACAACGATGAACATCATTGCGATACCGTCGAGAAACGTTCCAGTGATAATAAGAATCAGGCTTAGCATCAGGAGAAACGCAATCGGGCCGATATCGAGCTCAGTCATGGGTCCCAAAACCAGCTGCCCTAAGCTTTCATAGGTGAAGGTATAACCGAGAGTGTGGGCAGCTGCAGTGACAAACATTACGGCGCCGGTCAGTACAGCGCTTTCCACAAGAGCCCGGTAAAGCGAGCGAACAGAAAGCGATCGATAGAGCAGCATTCCTGCTATCACGCCGTAAGCCACAGCTACAGCTGATGCCTCGGTTGGAGTAAATACACCACTGAGAATGCCGCCCAGAATTATTATTGGCATCAACAGTGCGGGGAACGCGCTGGCAAACGTCTTGCCCAGGTGACCGACTGAAAAGGCGGCCTCTACTGGGTAATTACGCTTGACCGAAATCCACCAAGCTGTCGCGATCAAGCCCAGTGCCATGAGTATTCCTGCGACCAGGCCTGCTGCGAACAGAGCCCCTGTGGATAGCCCCATATAAGCGCTCAATAGAACCATGGGTACACTGGGCGGAATAATAATGCCGATAGTAGAAGACGATGCCGTGACGGCCGCCGTGAAAGGAGCCGCGTAGCCGCGCTTGATCATTTGCGGGATCATCACGCCACCAACAGCTGCAGTATCAGACATCGATGTGCCGCTCAACCAGCAAAAAGCATCGATGTCAGAATGTTGACCGCTGCGAGACCCCCGCGAAATGCTCCAACTAATGCTCTCGCCAGATCGATCAGCCGAGCCGAAATTCCGCTGTGATTCATAATCTGGCCTGCCAGTATGAACATTGGCACGGCTAGCAGCGGAAAGGACTCTGTACCTCGGTAGAGTTGCTGAACAAGAACCAGCATGTCGACGCCTGAGAAAGCAAGTACGACAATTGATACAAGTGCTAGCGCAAACGCAATCGGCATGGCTAGACCGATTAGCGTCAGTAGTGCCAGGAGGATAGCTATCAAAATCATGATGACATTTCCTCGTTCAAGAGTTCATAAGGTGGCTTGCCGACTCGAATCGCAAGCAGGCACTGGCGGATTATTTCGATCAGCATGCCGACTCCTGCGATGGGTATGGCTATGTAAAAAAGCCACCGTGGTGCTTCCAACATTAATGTGGTGCGATGGGCAAAGGTGACCATCTGTTCTATTCCCCAAATCACCATGATTAAGGCAACCACGCCAATCAAAGACTGGTTGATAAAGAAGATGCACCACTGCGCCCGTTGTGACAGGCGAGCAACAAGAACGTCGATCCGAAGATGGGCGCCTTGCCTTAGTGCTAGGTAACCGCAGAAAAAAGTGGCGTAGACCAGCAGACCGATAAGAACCTCGCTGCTCCATGCCAGTGACATGTTGAGGATGTAGCGCGCCAGAACCGAGGCTAGGGCTATCAGAGTGATGGCTGATAGCAATAGCGCAGCGACTGCTTCGAAAAATCGATCGAGCATAGTGAAACTTCCTGGGGAGAACCTAATTTGGACAACCTGCCATTAAAGGCATAGGTCACGGAATTTCGGCGATCCGCTTAACAAGATCTCGAGCTTTGCTGGACATTTGTTCGGTAAAAACGCTCCAAAGCGGCTGTGACGCTTCTACGAATGCATCTGTGTCGACCTGGTTTACTTTTACGCCGCTCTCTTCGACCAGCGATACGATCTGTTCATCAGCCTCTGTGCCAAAAGCCACCGTTAATTCAAATGCTTTATTGCCACCCTCCAGTAACGCCTGTTTTAGCTGCTCAGGCAGTGCCTGAAAGCGGGTCTCGTTCATAAGCAGAAAGCCAGTGGTGTAGACGTGGCCGGTAAGAGAGAGGTACTCCTGAACTTCGTAGAAACGACTGGCTCTCACTTCGACGAGAGGGTTTTCCTGGCCGTCGAACACGCCAGTTTGAAGTGCGGAGTAGAGCTCGGGGTAGGGAAGTGGTGAGGCGTTGGCCCCCCATGCATTGAGCATTTTCACGCGCTGACGACTGGCTGGCGTTCGTATGCGCAACCCGCCCAAATCATTGGGGACGACGATCGGTTTACGGTTGTTGGTGATGTGCCGGAAACCGCCCTCGTAGAAACCCAGAACGCGGTAACCATCATCTAGGAGCAGTTGACGGATTTCTTCGCCAACTTTGCCCTTGAGTGCACCATTCACGTGATTGCGGTCACGAAATAGATAGGGCAGGGAAAGGATTCCTAGATCACTGTTAATTGTCGTGATGGCTGTTTCAATGGCAACAATGTCCAAGGTGTGCGAGTCAAGCGACTCAATATTGGCAACCTGCCCCCCCAGCGCGCCGGAAGGAAAAAGCTTTATATTAACGTTGCCATCGGTAGCCTCGGTTACGTGGGCAGACAACGCGTTTAACCCTGCTACCTGAATGCCACCAGGGGTACCTACTGTGGCTGCGCGCAGCTCAATGTCTGCAGCTGATAATGCGACTGGCAAAGAGAACCCAATAATTGCAGTGACAAGAACTTTTAATGACGTGTGACGCTTCATTTAGAGACACTCCGGTTTGTTTTTAGAAAATTGGTGTCGGTTCTATTGTTCTAGGGCGCCAATATAGGGTGTCGGCCTATGGCTGAGATAGAATATTTAAGACACTGTTTTGAATATTCTGGACATGGCTGGGTGTTTAACAGCGTTTAGGCATTGCTTGTTAGCGATGCAGTGCAGTTAGTCAAGAGGAGGCGCTGGTAGTTGATAAGCGAGTCAATCAGTCAGCGTACTAGAGGACAGTTTGATCGCATCCGTATGCCGTGCATGGCTGGGATTTTTAGCGTAGTGGGCGGTGAAATCGCGTGACAAATGAGCTGCGTCGGAGAAGCCACAATCTGCAGCAATTTCGGCGATAGAGCTATTAGTGTGGCGCAGCAGCCAGTCGGCATAGCGCAGCCGCATTATCCGGAAATAGCGCATGGCCGTCATATTCATCTCTCTAAGAAATAGGCGGTTCAATTGGCGTGGCCCTATGTTGAGATGGGCCGCCAGGCTTTCAATACTGAGTTTGCTGTTAAGGGACTGCTCCATGGTTAGTACAGCTACGCGCACGCGTTCGTCGCGGATTTCATGGATGGCCTCAAAAAAATGAGTTTGTGGTGAATTGGACATTCGGACACCGGTGAGGATCATATGCCGAATAGCTTGCTGTGCTTTTTCTGAACCACAGAATTGGCGAATTAAATGTAGGGCCATATCCGTAGCCCCGGAGGAACCTGCGCAGGTAATGACACGCGCGGACTGCAGGAAGATACGATCAGGTGTAGCCTCGATATGTGGAAACTGCTGACGAAAGTCGTTGATCACATTCCAGTGAACACAAACGTGCTCCCCCCTGAGAAGTTCGGCGCGGGCTATGGCAAAGGTGCCAGTGCAAACGCCGATCAGCTTGACCCCTAGGCGGCTGGCTTTTTTTAAATACAAGCTTAAGTCCCTATCCTCCTCGTGATCTAAGTAGCTATTGCCGCCACAAATAGCGATATGGGTGAAGTTGCCTGGGTCTTGGTACGGGACTCTCGGAAGAACTTCGATGCGGCAGCTTGACGTTACCGGCTTTGTTCCCATGATTTCCCAGCTGCAATGAATCATACGGCTCCGCCCGCCTTGATCCGCGGCGAGGCGCAGGGAATCTACGAAGCCAGCGAAGGCGTTGAGTGTGAAGCGAGGCAGCAGAATGAAGCCAACTCTTAATGATGGAGTGTTAGACGCCATAAAGTCTCTTTAGCGAAAATCGCGTTGCAGAATAAATGCTACGGCTTTGCGGGCAGTCACGCATGTTCAATTGAGTTTCTAGCTGTCAACGCCAGTTTAAAACTGACCCACTTATTGGCAGTATCGCCAATCTAAAACTGACCCACCCTGGGCGTTTAAGTGTTGGTTAATAGGTCTTGGCTGCTGGCTGAGATCGGTGCGGTAC
>NZ_DRGY01000003.1 GCF_011049865.1 Marinobacter antarcticus
ACGGTGTCGTCCTGGTTTCTTATTGCCCTGCTCTCCGCGCTTCCTTTTTTTCTCAGTGACGTTGGCATTTCCCTGGCGGATGCGTTCTTCGAGAGCACCTCAGGCATCACTACCACCGGCGCAACGGTGTTCAGCGGCCTGGACACCATGGACAAAGACCTTCTTCTCTGGAGATCGATTCTGCACTGGATAGGCGGAATCGGAATTATCGGTATGTTCGTGGCTGTACTGCCCTTTTTGCGTGTTGGCGGTATGCGGCTGTTTGCTACGGAATCGTCTGAATGGACTGATAAAGCCCTTCCACGAATGAAAACGCTCAGCCGTGGACTGCTTCTTGTGTATTTCACATTTTCCACCACGGCCGTTCTTACATACTGGCTATCGGGAATGACGCTGTTTGATGCGTTCAATCACGGGCTTAGCAGTATTTCTACTGGCGGTTTCTCCACCTCCGATCTGTCCATGGGCAAGTTCAACGATCTCATTCTTGTGGAAACCGCCTTTTTCATGATGATTGGCAGTCTGCCCTTCTTTTTGTTTGTGCGGGAGCTCCACGGGCAACGCTGGGTGCTGTTCAGGGATCAACAGGTCAGAGCGTTTTTAAGCATACTGCTTGTTGTACCCGCATTGCTGACCCTCTATCGATGGGCTGTCTCGCCAGTGCCTTTTGACCCCGTTCATAATTACATTTCCACTTTGTTCAACGTTACCTCCATCGTGTCCACCACGGGCTACGTGTCAGAAGATTATTCAGCCTGGGGGCCGCTGGCGTTTGTGCTGTTTTTCTTCCTGATGTTTATCGGCGGTTGCTCCGGTTCCACCGCGGGTGGCATGAAGGTATTCCGGTTTCAGCTATCGATGATTGTGCTTCGTGAGCAGCTTATCCGCTTGTTACATCCCCGCGCTGTATTGACCCGTAACTACAACGGCCGTGCAGTCAGTGACGATATTATTGCGTCGATGATCGCCTATACCTTTATCTTTCTGCTGACGCTTCTGTTGATTACGGTATCGCTGGCCGCGATGCAGTTGGATTTCGTTACGTCACTATCGGGCGCGCTTGCGGCCATGACGAACGTTGGGCCAGGATTGGGTGACATTATTGGTCCTGCGGGGAATTACGGGCCCCTGCCCGATCCAGCCAAGTGGATTCTGGCAGTGGGCATGCTGATGGGGCGCCTGGAGATTTTGAGCGTGGTGATTGTGCTTTCACCGGCATTCTGGCGTAGCTGAATACCGGTGATTCTGTCTTTATGCCTTTAGAGCGTATTTGCGAATAAACCGTCCAATTTCCTGAACTTCTTCCAGGCACACGCTGTGTTCCATCGGGAAGGTCATATAAGCTGGCTCAAAGCCCATTTCCTTGAGCGCTTCGACACTGCGAACGCCCAGCGCCTCAGGCACCATTGGGTCAGAGGTGCCGTGGTAGATATTGATTGGAATGGCTGAATTTGCCTCTGCAGGCTTGACCGTTTTCGCCGTGGCGAAGTAGGTGGAGAGCGCGAGAATGCCGGCAAGCCGTTTCGGGTAGGTCAGGCCAAGTTCGTAAGCCACCGCCCCGCCCTGTGAAAACCCTGCAATAACGATGTTTTCGGAACGAATCCCGCGTTCGATTTCCCGATCAATCAGCTTGCCTACCGCGCGTGCGGACTCCATGAGCTGGTCGGTATCCACAATCCGGTCAATATCCATTGCTTTGATATCGTACCAGGCAGGCATGGTCATGCCGCCGTTGATGGTAACCGGCAGGTTAGGCGCATGCGGAAATATAAAACGTACCGCAGCGTCGTCCGGCAAACCCAGTTCCGGTACAACCGGTTCAAAATCATGGCCACTGGCGCCGAGGCCGTGTAACCAAATAACGGCGGCCGTCGGATTGGCCCGGGTTTCTACCTCAATATACTGAAGATCCTGCACGCGTTGCCTCATTGCTCTATGGGGGGATTATCCGGATTAATCCGGCACGTTTCGTAGGGTATGTGCATCCAGCGCGGTCTGAACCGGGTTGGCGTACATGTCTAACAGGTAAGGGCGAATAGCGGGATCGCAAGCTTCCAGTCTTCGCTCCATTTCTGTCCGGGCGACCTCCACGTCTTCAGCAGACAAGTTTTGTGCCGTCACGACTGAGTTGCGAACGGCCTCTAATCCGTTAATGCCCTGCTGATGAAGCCCTCGCATCTCATAGGCCACAAGATTAGAGGCGTGCAGGTGGTAATTTGCGTGCACTTCCCGATCAATCCCTGCCGCGAGATCTTTGGCGCTTTCCGGTGCATCGGTGATTGGAGCACCAAAGTGCACATGGACATGGCCTTTAAAGCCCGTGAGGCCTTTCATGATCTGCTCGGTGTCTTCACCTTCTGCTTTTTTATAGCTGCCGGCCCGGGCTTTGGTTTCCAGTTCGCGGGCTTTATCCCCGTCGCACGGATCGTACTCATAGGATATGGAAACAGGAACAATACGCAGTTTATTCATCGCCTCAGCAAAGCTCAGGCCGTTTTTTTTGCAGCTCATGTAAAACATCTTGATGATCGCAGGATCGGTAAAATCCAGACCATCTTTGGCACGCCCCTCGCGCTGGGCTATCCAGATGTTTTCATTATTAAGGATGCTGTGATTGATAAACCCGGAAAGCGTAATGTACGCGTCACGCATTTCCCGTGGGCTGGTCATATCACGGCGAACGATAAAGCTCTTGTTCAGCCGCATCATCTCAGCAAATACGCGGTTTGCGAGCAGATTGTCGCCAATCGCTATTCGAGTGGTGCGCAAATCATTGCGGAACAACAGGTAGTTGACCACCATGGGGTCAAACACAATGTCTCTGTGATTGGAAATGAACAGGTACGCGCCCTGCTTGCTGAGGCTCTCGATGCCGCTGGTGGTAACGCGCGAGGTGGTGTTTGCAATCAGTTCACCAACATACCCGGAAAGCCCCGCCTGCAAGTCATCCACCCTTGCAAAATGACCAAAACGCTTCAACAGCCAGCGACGAGTGAAAACACGCAGAATCGCGGGTGCCCAGCGCGCTAGAGCCGGCGACTTGAAGCGCCCCACCGTGTTCAAAAATTCATGATCGTTAACCAGGCGATGGATTGCGGGGCCTGTTTCTTCGTCCGAATAGGGACGGATGGTGTCAAATTCCTGCATGAATGCCCTGTTATTGTTAGTAACAATTATGATGAGCCGAGAAACGGTAGCTGAAAGTGGCGATATTGTATCGTTTCTTCCTTGGCTTTGCCTCCCCAAAGGCAGTCTCTTCGGCCATTCCTTGTGCTGGATCTGGTATGATCCACCACCAGATTTTACCTCAGCTTCGCGATCAACCGGTTATTCTATGTATCCCGATCAGGACTTTGAACAGCTTTCTGCCCATCGGCCAACAACCTCGGGCAGAAGCCCAGAGCAAGTGTTGCACCAGGTGTTTGGATACGAATCCTTCCGCCCGCTGCAAGGGGAGATTATCCACGAGGTCGTCTCCGGCGGCGATGCGTTGGTTCTGATGCCTACAGGCGGTGGTAAATCGCTTTGTTATCAGGTGCCTGCACTTGTGCGTTCGGGCACTGCCATCGTAATTTCTCCGCTGATTGCCTTGATGCACGATCAGGTTGCGGCACTTCGTGAGCTGGGCGTGCGAGCCGCGTTTCTGAACTCAACCATGGATTTTGAACAGGCCCGCGCCACAGAATACGCGCTGAGCACGGGCGAGTTAGACCTGCTTTATTGCGCCCCGGAGCGGTTGATTCAACCCCGTACCCTCGAACTCCTGCACGATGCGTCTATTTCGTTGTTTGCGATTGATGAGGCGCACTGTGTTTCCCAGTGGGGGCACGACTTCCGGTCTGATTATCTCCAACTGGCCGTTCTCGCGAACGAATTCCCGGCCATTCCCCGGATCGCGCTGACGGCTACGGCCGACGAGCGCACCCGCAAGGAAATAGCCGAACGGTTGTCTCTGACCGAAGCACGACATTTTATCAGCGGTTTTGATCGGCCGAACATTCAATATCGAATAGCGCCGAAAACCAATGCAAACAAGCAGTTGCTTGACTTTATAAAAGCTGAACATGAAGATCACTGCGGCATCGTTTATTGCCTGTCCCGTAATAAAGTGGACGCCACGGCAAAGATGTTGGCGCAGAAGGGCTACACCTCACTGCCCTATCACGCAGGATTGCCCTCCGAAGATCGTGCTCGCAATCAAGAGCGCTTCCTGCGGGAAGACGGGGTTATTATCGTGGCCACAATCGCGTTTGGCATGGGCATTGATAAACCCGATGTGCGTTTTGTGGCGCACCTGGACTTGCCCAAAAGCCTGGAAGCCTATTACCAGGAAACCGGCCGTGCCGGCCGCGACGGCAAGCCTTCGACTGCGTGGATGGTTTACGGCCTGCAAGATGTTATCAAACTGCGGCAAATGCTCGAGGCCTCGCAAGGGAACGACCACTTCAAACGGGTGGAGCGGCAAAAGCTGGATGCCATGCTGGGCCTTTGCGAAGTAACAAAGTGTCGCAGGCAGGTTTTGCTCAACTATTTTGGTGACGAGCTCGAGACGCCTTGCGGCAACTGCGATACCTGCCTAAACCCGCCAGAAACATGGGACGGCACAGTGGCGGTACAAAAAGCACTGTCTTGTGTTTTTCGAACCGGTCAGCGTTTCGGCGTTACCTACCTGATTGATGTGCTGCGCGGTTCGGAAAACGATCGGGTTATGCAATCAGGTCATCATCAGGTATCAACCTACGGCATTGGCACTGAGCTTTCCGTAAGCGAGTGGAAATCTGTGTTCCGCCAACTGGTGGCCAATGGCTATTTGAGAGCAGATCCGGAAGGTTATGGCGCTTTGCAGTTAACCGAGCAGTGTCGGCCATTGCTCAAAGGCAAGCACAAAGTAGAGTTGCGCAAAGACCCGGTGGTCAAAAAATCAGCGGGTCGTTCCTCAGGTGGCCGGTCGAGTAGCGCTGTTAAAGATCAGATTACAGACCACGCTGGCTGGGACGCCCTGCGAGCATGCCGCAAAGAGCTTGCGGACAAACAGGGAGTGCCTCCTTACGTTATTTTTCACGATACCACTTTGTTTGACATGCTTGAGCGCAAGCCAAAAACGCTTGATGAACTTGCAGGCGTGAGCGGCGTTGGGGCGGCAAAACTGGAGAAGTACGGTGACATTTTCCTGGCCACCATTGCCGGGCTGAATCCGTTGTAAAGCAAGGCCTCGCGCTTTGCTTCAGGCACCAGGCTGAAAACCCTTTTTACGAACCCGGTACTGTGCGACGGACGTAGCAACGTGATTGCCTTCAAGATCGCGCAGTTCGCCTTCAAGCGTAAATTTTGCTCGGCCGGTAGCGTTGGCATCCGCGAGAATCCCCGCCACATCCTCAGACGTCAATGAAAATTCTACCGTGACATCCGAATTGGCTGGCTGCAAAAACTGAAGCGTCATTTCTTTCAAAATCGGCGTATAGGCCGGGCCAAGGTCAAACAGGGTCAGCACGCCACCGGGAATTTCCGCCACAAGAAAGTAGGCCCCTGCATACAGACTGCCAAAATGATTCTTGTTACCCTTGATCTGAATGCGAGCGCGCACATAACCCGGGCGAATCTCCTCAACTCGGAAGCCGTTACGGGGAGCGAACGGAATGGAAAGCCCTATGATCCGATTGACCGCCGCATAACCCCCGGCTTTCTTTAGCAACGCCATCGGTTGCGCCAATGTAGCACTGGGGTCCGTGGCCGAAACCCACCGCCCTGTCGCGCCGATAATACGGTCAATTAAGGCCATTGTTCAGTCCCTGCGTTCTGGTTGATACAGATGATTACAATGGCTCCGACACTTCGCAACACTCTTTTACAATATTTTTGAAGGATTAACGTTCTCTCAATTCATTCTGAACTAAAGTAAGGACGTTGGGAAAGCTCCCTGTTTTCAGGCTGCAGGAATGGATTCAAAAAGACCCGCTAAAGGATTCGGCAATTGCGATACGCCCACGATGGCTCACTGTGTATTTTAAGGCGTCTCAGGCGCGTGGCTTCTTTGGGCCTTTTGCTCGGTCTTTTATGGGCGCCGCTGGCGTCCCAAAGTGCCCTCGCCTCCGGTGTTTCAAGCGTTTCGCTAAATCCCCCTCAGCAAGACTATTTACTGTGGTACCGGAATTACGACAGCCCGGCAATTCATGCCTTGGTTAGTCTTGCACTGGCAAAAACGCCCGAATACGGCGAGTTCCGCATTCTGCGAAGCGCCGAGCTGAGCCAAGGGCGCGCTCTGCGTGAACTGGAAAGCGGTGATAATCGTCTGGTGGATATCATCAATGTGGCAGCAACGGCAGAGCGCGAGTCCTTTCTCACACCCATCCCCGTTCCCGTGGATGGCGGACTGTTGGGTTTTCGTGTGTGCGTTGTGGAGCCAGAGAATCTCCCGTTATTCGAGGACATACATTCGCTTGCAGATCTTCGAAACCGGGGTATTCGAATTGGCCAGGGTGCACACTGGCCAGACACCTCGATACTGAGAGAAAACCAGATCACCGTTGTAACCCATCCACGCTACGAAATACTCTTTGGGATGCTAAGGGAAAATCGCTTTGATTGTTTTGCCAGGGGCGTCAGCGAGGTGGCGTACGATCTGGCAATTGAGAATGACCCGAACCTGGTTATAGAGCCGAAACTGGTGTTGGCTTACCCTATGCCCTCATACCTGTTTGTAGGGCCGGATGATTTACTTATTGCCCATCGATTGCAACTGGGCATGGAGCGGGCTATCCGAGATGGCAGTTTTGGTGATTTTCTGCGGCGTTATTACGGCGCAGCGGTAGACGCCCTTAATCTGGAAAAACGCACGATGATTGTGCTGGACAACCCGTTTCTGAACAATGAATTGGACAATGTCGGGCGCCAGACATTGAACAGTTTGCGCTGGCGCCTTGAGTTGCTTGGTCGCTGACTTTTCTCCAGCTTGTGCGATCTCTGCAACGCCTTCTGATAAACTCTCTCTACGATTACATTCCCATCTCAGCAATTGCCCTGACACTTGCGCTTATAGGAGTCCCGTTGAATGGCTCATGAAGAACTGCATCTTAACCTTCGCAACCTGACACTTGATGATTACGAACAACTGCAGGTTCTGATGGATCGGGTTTACGACGACATTGGCGGAGCCTGGCCAAAGGACACGATCAAAGCCCTGGTGGAACAGTTCCCGGATGGACAGATCTGTATTGAGGATAAGGGGCAGCTGGTTGCGGTAGCACTCACCGTATCCGTCAAGTACGAGCGGTTCAGCAACCCCCATACCTATGACGATCTGATCAAGCGGAACGAGCAAATCAGGCACAACCCGAAAGGCGACTCCCTTTACGGGCTGGACGTGTTCATTCACCCCGAATACCGCGGCTACCGCCTCGGACGGCGATTGTATGAAGCTCGCAAAGAGCTGTGCAGATCAATCAACTTGCGGGCGATCCTCGCAGGCGGCCGCATACCTGGCTATTTCAAATACTCAGATCAGTACTCGCCGGCTGAATACATTGACCGTGTTGATCGCAGGGACATTTACGACCCGATTCTGAGCTTTCAGCTGTCCAACGATTTTCAGGTTACCCGGTTGATGCACAAATACCTCCCGGAGGACGAAAAATCGCTGGGGTACGCTACCTTGCTGGAATGGCGGAATATTCTGTACACCCCGCCCTCCTCGGTTCTGAACGTCAAAAAAACCCAGGTTCGCATGGGCGCCGTGCAATGGCAGATGCGCGAATTCGCATCGGTTGAAGAAGTACTTGAACAGGTTGAGTATTTCGTGGATGCGCTGTCTGATTACAAAAGTGACTTTGCGCTATTTCCGGAGTTTTTCAACGCGCCATTGATGGGCCTGACTGACCAGGTAGACCAGACCCGCGCTATCCGTTTTCTTGCCGGGTTTACCCAGCAATTCCGGGATCGCATGTCTGATATGGCCGTCAGCTACAACATTAATATTGTGACTGGCTCCATGCCGCTGCTGGAAAATGACCGGGTCTACAATGTTTCTTACCTGTGCCACCGTGATGGCCGAGTGGATGAGCAACGTAAGATCCACATTACACCGCACGAGCGCCGTGATTGGGTAGTGGAAGGCGGCAACAAGTTTGAGGTGTTTGATACAGACGCAGGGCGAGTCGCGATCATGATCTGTTACGACATCGAGTTTCCTGAGCTGGGGCGAATTGCAGCCAGCAAAGACGTGGATATTATCTGCGTGCCGTTCTGGACAGATACCAAAAACAGTTATTTAAGAGTCCGTCACTGCGCCCAGGCCAGAGCTATTGAGAACGAATGCTACGTAGTGATCACCGGCAGCGTCGGTAACCTGCCCAAGGTGGAAAACCTTGATGTGCAGTACGCCCAATCGTCTGTGTTCTCTCCGTCAGACTTTTCCTTCCCTCACGATGCCGTGTTGGCAGAAACCACACCCAACACCGAGATGATCATGTTTGCGGATATGGATCTGGAAAAGCTCACGTTGGTGCGAAACGAAGGGTCAGTCACCAACGTCAAAGATCGCAGAACGGATATGTACGAAATTATCACCCATTAAATGCTGACGATCTGCGTCAAAGGCTTACCGTATGGCACTGACAGCGTTGCAAAAGCGTTGGTCAGTGTCTATTGTTTAACCAATATCAAGTCATCTTCTGAAGAGACTCAGTATTCATGAAGGAAGCGTTGCCCGATCTTGTTGCCCGTTTCAGAGTTCGGCACGGCCTTTTCCGCAAGGAACGGGTTGAAGCCGCGCTTTTTGAGCTGGACACCTACGGCTGCGTTATGAAGACCGACAAAATGTTTAACCCCGGCGATACGGTGTTGCTCGATCTGATCATGGATATGCCGTTCGATAAAATTCGAGCAGAAAATGTGTCGGGGCTGATTACTGAACGTAGAAAACACTGCAGCAACTTTTTTTATTCGATTGATTTTGCAGATCTGAAATCTGACGGCGACGTTGCTATTGAAGAGAAACTTCGACGTATCAGAGAGGTGCTTTCCAAAAAGCAGTCTTTGAAATCACGACGTTCCCCAGGCTCTATGCTCGGTTTACGGCAAATGGCCTGATCCCTGTACTCGTTTTATCTTTCTGCAAGGAGACAATGCCATGGCTAAAAAAGCCAAACAGAGCGTTGATAAGATCGTAAAGAAGGTCAACAAGGAATTTGAGAAAACGTCATCCCAGATTGAGGGCCTGATCAGTGATGCGCTGAAGCAGTTCGATTCGCTTCAACACCAGATTCAGGACCCGGTTCGCAAACTTTTGAAAGAGTTTGATGATCTGCGCGGGCGGGAAATGAAACGCTTTAATGATGAATTTGAGCGCCGCCTGGACGATCTCCACGAACTGCAAACCAACATACTTGAACGCCTGGGAGTGGCCTCGAAAGAAGACATTCGCAAGGCTGAAAAAGACATTAAAAAAGAAAATCGCGAAGCGCCATCCGCCAAAGCAAAAGCGCCCGCCAAGAAATCGTCCGTAAAAAAAGCGGCCTCGAAAAAGTCAGTGGCCAAAAAGCCAGCTGACAGAAGCGACCTCACCTTGGTAAAAGGTATCGGGCCGGCTACGGCCAAAAAGATGAAAGATGCCGGGATTACCTCTATTGATCAGATTGCTGACCCATCGGCGGCTGATCAGGAAAAACTGAATACTTTCTCAAGCATCAAGGGATTTGATCAACTCACGACAGAAGCGAAGAAAATTAACTGATGCGAACACCTGACCAGCCTGTTTTACGGGACATTGTCCTGATTGGCGGCGGGCACAGCCACGTTGGGGTACTCAAACGGTTTGCAATGAAACCGGTTCCCGGCGTGCGCCTGACCCTTATCTGCCGCGACACCCACACACCCTACTCCGGAATGCTGCCAGGCTACGTGGCAGGACACTACAGCTACGATGATGTACACATCGATCTGAGCCGACTTGCGGAATACGCCGGCGCGCGGTTTTACAGAGCGGAAGCCATCGGCATTGATCGCGCTTCCAAACGCGTGATCTGCAAAGGCCGGCCTGACGTGCCTTACGACATTCTCTCAATCAACATCGGTTCATCGCCACGAGTAAATGACGTTGAAGGCGCGTTGGAGTACGCCGTGCCCGTGAAGCCAATCACCGGTTTTAACAACCGTTGGCTCGCTCTTTTAACTCGTATCGAAAATCACGTTGGCCCGCTTACGATCGGTGTTGTCGGGGCGGGTGCAGGCGGCGTCGAGCTGACGTTGGCCATGCAGTACCGGCTGAAAAACGAGTTGGAACAACGCGGTCAGGATTCCGGCCAACTGCACTTTCACTTGTTCGATGCCGCCGATGAGATTCTTCCCACCCACAACGCCAAAGTGCGGGACGTTTTCCAGAGAACTCTTTCTGAGCGTGGCGTTAAGCTACACCTTGGTTCTCCCGTGGAAAAGGTTAGCGAAGGGCTGTTGCGCACGGCCGCCGGCGAAACCTTGCAAACAGACGAGGTTCTTTGGGTAACCAGGGCTGGCGGCCCCGGCTGGCTGAAGGATACGGGGTTAGCCCTGGATGACGGGCTGTTCCTGCGAGTACGAGACACCTTGCAGGTTGAAAACGACGACAATATTTTTGCGGCGGGCGACATTGCCAATGTCACCAATCACCCACGTGAAAAAGCCGGTGTATTTGCCGTACGCCAGGGGCCGCCGTTGGCGGATAACCTGAAGCGCCTGGCGTTGGGTAAAACACCCAAGGATTTTCAGCCCCAGAAAACATGGCTGGCATTGATTAGCACCGGGGATAAATACGCCGTTGCGTCTCGCGGTGATATGCAGTTCGACGGTGCCTCCGTATGGCGCTGGAAGGACTGGATTGACCGGCGCTTCATGCAGAAATTCTCCGACCTGCCACCAATGGACACAGGCGCGGCGTTGCCGGATACAGCCGCAGCACAAAATCCGGAGGAAGCGTCTCAAGCCATTTCCGCCGTTGCCATGCGATGCGGTGGCTGCGGTGCCAAAGTGGGCAGCACCGTACTTTCACGGGCGCTGAGTGAACTCAAGCCCATTGAACGGGACGATATTCTTATCGGACTGCACGCCCCGGACGACGCCGCTGTTCTGCGGGTACCGCCGGGAAAAGCCGTGGTGCATACCGTTGATTTTTTCCGGGCGTTTATTGACGATCCTTACACGTTTGGCCGCGTGGCTGCCAATCACAGCCTGGGTGATGTTTTCGCCATGGGCGCAGAGGCCCAGAGCGCTACCGCAGTGGCCACCATACCTTACGGTATTGAGTCCAAAGTAGAAGATGTGCTCTATCAGATGATGTCTGGCGCGGTAGAGGTGCTGAATGAAGCAGGCTGCGCTCTGGTAGGCGGTCATACCGGCGAAGGCCAAGAGCTTGCATTGGGCTTCGCAGTGAATGGCCTGATTAACCCGGATGAGGTGATGAGCAAAGGCGGCTTACAAGCCGGTGATGTTTTGATTCTCACCAAACCCATCGGCACCGGAACACTGTTTGCGGCTCACGCCCAATTGGCCGCTAAAGGCCGCTGGATTGATTCCGCGCTTGCGTCCATGGTGCAGTCCAACAAGAAAGCTGCAGACTGCCTTCGGAGCTTTGGATCCAAAGCGTGCACGGATGTCACAGGGTTTGGATTGCTTGGTCACCTTGTTGAAATGACCCGGCCTTCCGGCGTAGATGCCGAGCTTGACCTTTCTGCGATTCCCATCTTGCCGGGAGCCGAAGAAACCGCCGCAGCGGGCATTCTCAGTTCACTCCAGCCGGCGAATATACGCCTGCGCCGTGGTATTCGGGATCAGGAAAAGTGGGTAAAACACCCTCGCTATCCGTTGATTTTCGATCCGCAAACGGCAGGCGGTTTGTTGGCAAGTGTCTCTGCAGACAAGGCAGAAGACTGTGTCCGCGAACTCAAAGCCCTGGGTTATCCCCATACCGCCATCATCGGACGGGTATTGCCTCAGGATGAAAGCGGACCGATTGAACCCATTACTCTGAGAGAGTGAGCTCAGGCGCTAATCCCGGAACAGCGTTGCATCGCAAGTGCGATCGCCTGTTCCAGGGATGCTCGCTCCTTTTCTGCCGTGAATTGTCCAGCAAGCGTTGTTACATGCTCACGGAGGCTGCTCAGAAACTGCGGATCGTTCTCAGCCCGGGCCAGCCGTTCAGAGAGTGCCTGAGTATCGCCCACCGGATAGAGCCCCGGGTAGTCTGCCCCCAGCAATCCGATATTCCCGGAAATATCAGACGCGATAACCGGCAGGCCGGCGCGACAGGCTTCCGACACGACGTTCGCCCCACCTTCCATTACTGAACTGATAACCATTAATTGGCTGTTGGCCATTAGCTTGTCGATGTCGGTTTTTTCCAATTCGCCCAGCCATCTGAATCGTGAATTCTGCTGCATCTCCTGTTTCGCGAGTTGCTCCCAATGTGTATCGTGAGGTTTGCCGGCACAGGAAACGCGAAGGTGTGATTCAGATGAAAGCAGCCGGGCCGCCATGGCAGCCCGAAGAGAATCCTTTTCCTCCCGAAGGTGCCCTATTACGCACACCTCGAAATACGGCGATGCCGATGTTGCGCTCGTGTTGTGAGGCGCTGGCGTATCGGCAGACTGAAAAAGCGTCACCAGCTTTTCCCTGAATCGACCAGGAATATCGTCGCCAACCTTCTCATGCAGGCCGATCAATGCGTCAGCGGTGTGCATGGAATAGTGGGTTTGTTCGGGGTATTCATATTGGTGGCGGTAGATGTCTGTTCCCGTTAACGCCACAATCAACGGTTTGAATGGATAAGCATTTCGAAACACACGAATGGCATCATGGCTTCGCCAGGCATGAAGGGCCAGGAACAGATCACAGGGTTCGCCATGGTAATCCGTCACAACCGATATGTTATGCCCCGCTTGTTCCAGCAGCGTTTCCCAGCGTTCTGCGGTGGCCCTGTTGCCGGCTTTTGAGCCCGCGCCCGCAGGTGTACAGATAATAATATCCATAATGCTCTTTGGTATAAAAAGCCCCTTACAGGGCTCGAATGGAATTTAACGGGAATCGCGCCCTGATATCTGACCTATTTAAACCTGCAATCCGTATAGCTGTTCAGGGTTAAATAAAATCAGAGTATCCTGCAATCCGCAGATGTGAAAGCAATCCGCAGTTGTAAAAAGGGTTGCGGCCTTTCTGTTTACTCATCGTACAAACCATCAAGGAATTCAAATGGCCTCTAATCTTATACGGAAACTCGTGCTTTCCAGCGTTTTGTTTTTTACCACTGCGGCATCGGCGGAAACCTTCGTATTCACGGCAATTCCGGATGAAGATCAAACCAAGCTGGTTGAGCGTTTTAGTGGCGTTGCAGATTACCTCTCTGAGCAACTTAACGTTGACGTGCGCTACATTCCGGTCAAATCCTATGCGGCGGCGATTACAGCGTTTCGTAACAACCAGGTACAACTGGCGTGGTTCGGCGGACTGTCCGGCGTGCAAGCTCGCAGGTTGGTGCCGGGTTCCGAAGCCATCGCCCAGGGTGTTGAAGACGAAGCATTCGAAACGTATTTTATCGCCAACACCAATTCCGGTATCAAGCCCGCAGACAAGCTGGCAGATCTGAAGGATCAACTGCAAGGTAAAACCTTCACCTTCGGGTCCAAAGGCTCAACCTCTGGCCGCCTTATGCCTGAGTTCTATCTGCGGGACACCTTTGGTAAAAAGCCCGAAGATTTCTTCTCGCGCGTTGGCTTTAGCGGCAATCACACCCGCACCCTTCGTTTGGTGGAAGCCGGCACGTACGACGTAGGCGCGCTCAATTTCCAGGTCTGGAATAAAGAATTGGGCGATGGAAGCATTGATACCGATTCCGTGCAGGTAATCTGGAAAACACCCGCCTACCCTGACTATCAGTGGACAATTCGTGGTGACGTAAACGAGCGCTTCGGTGAGGGCTTCAAGCAACGAGTGACCGACGCGTTGTTGAACCTCAAAGACCCTGCGCTGCTGGAAAGCTTTCCACGCTCCGGGTTTATTCCTGCGTCCGATGATGACTATGAACCGATTCGCAAAACAGCGGAAGAGATTGGAATTCTCGATTGATGAAAGGTTTCAATCTTTTGGGTCTTACGGCCTCATTCGGCGGCAAGCGGGTTATTGGCCCGCTGTCGCTGCAAGTTAACCCCGGCGACAAGATTGCGCTGGTGGGTAAAAGTGGTGCGGGCAAATCGACGCTCATTCGCTTGATTCACGAGCGGGTTAATCGGGAGTCTTCCCTGATACCACAAGATCTGGGCCTGGTGAATGCCTTGTCGGTGTTCCACAACGTATTTATGGGGCAACTGGATAGGCATTCGACCTGGTACAACACGTTAACGCTCGCCCGCCCTTTCTCGAAAGACCGGGAAGCAGTGCATTCTCTGCTTCAGTCTTTGGGAATGACAGAAAAGCTCTGGATTCCGGCAGCCTCTCTTTCCGGCGGCCAGCGCCAGCGCGTCGCCATTGCCCGGGCGCTCTATCGCAACGCGCCCGTGCTGTTGGCCGATGAGCCGGTTTCCGCACTCGATGGTCCCATGGCCAATTCGGTCATGACACACCTCAGAGACAGGTTCACAACCAGCGTTATTGCTCTGCATGACGTGGAACTGGCCCTAAATTATTGCACCAGGATCGTTGGCATACACGATGGCCAGGTTGCACTTGACCGGCCTAGCGAGCATCTTTCAGTCTCAGACATCATGTCTCTTTACTAGGTAACTCGTCCCGTTCCATGTTCTCTTCCCCAACGGTTCGCACCAGCCTCATTTTCCTCGCCATTGCCGTGGTCGGGTTATTTTTTGCGGATATTGCCATCACCACCGCAAATCCCTGGCAAGATTTGGGCAATTTTTTCCTCGGAATTGTAACCCCCAACTTTTTCAGCAGCGAAGGCCTTATGACCGCGCTGCTGAGAACGGTCGCGTTTGCGTTTGTGGGGGTTGTGTCTGGCGGGATCTGTGGTTTTCTGCTGGCACTGGTTTACCGGTTTTTACCGGTACGGATGTTCTGCGCGTTTATTCGCGCTATTCACGAGCTTTTCTGGGCGCTGATATTTCTGCAGTTTTTCGGCTTCCATCCGCTCACCGGCGTGTTGGCCATTGCCATCCCCTACGCCGGAATTTTTGCCAAGGTGTATTCAGAAATTCTGGAAGAAGCCGACCCTGAACCGGGTCGTGTTTTGCCGCCGGGCACGGGAAACATAACGGCGTTTCTCTATGCGCGCATCCCCGACTGCTGGGTAAAGATGCGCACCTATACAGCCTACAGGCTAGAGTGTGGCCTGCGTTCAAGCGCGATACTTGGTTTCGTTGGCTTGCCAACCCTGGGTTTTTATCTGGAAGCGTCGTTCTCGCAAGGGCTGTATTCCGACGCCGGCGCTATGCTGATCCTGTTTTATGTGCTGATTGCGACCATGCCGCTGTGGGTGCGGCCCAAGCTTCTGCCCATATACGTACTGGGAGCGCCCTTCTTTCTCGGTGAGGGATTACCCATTGTATGGGGTAACGTGCAGCGCTTTTTCACCGAAGACATTGTGCCGGCGCCTTTGCGCAACGGTGATGGCTTAACGGGCCTGATGCCCTGGCTGAGTGACCTGATGATCAACGAGGCCATGCCGGGTATCTGGAACACCATTGTGCTCACCCAAATTGCACTGGTGGCGACCGGCATTCTTTCGCTATTGGCTTTCCCGTTGATTTCCAATCATTTCGGCGGGCCCATTCGGCGTGGTGCCGGGCATGTTTTGCTGGTAATCACACGATCCACGCCTGAGTACATTCTGGCGTATATTCTGCTGCAGCTCTGGGGGCCCTCCATGCTGCCTGCGATCGTTGCGCTGGCGCTGCATAACGGTGGCATTATTGGCCATCTGATTGGTCGGCAAACCAGCTCCATTGAGCTGCGCTCCGATACGGTTCAAGGATTCAACCGGTACAGCTGGGAACTGGTGCCCCGTGTTTATCGCTCATTCCTGGCGTTTCTATTTTACCGTTGGGAAATCATTATGCGGGAAACGGCCATTCTGGGTATTCTTGGCATCTACACCTTGGGGTTCTACGTCGACAGCGCCATTCAGAATATCCGGTTTGACCGCGCCATGGTGCTGATTCTGGTAACGGCCCTGCTCAATATTGGCGTAGACACCCTCGGGCGTTATATTCGCCGCAAACTTGCCCTGCAAACCATGCCGACCTGCTAAAGAACCGGGCCAATCGTTGCGATAACGTTATGCCAGATTCTTGAGTGATAGTGCCAGGCCAGAACCGTGGGCAAGGTAACAACCTCGGAGCGGTCTATGTACGTTCGCTGACGCGCCTCGATTGCCAGAGTTGTTGCGCTGTCCTGCAACAGAATGTTGTTTTCATAGTTCAGATCAAAACTGCGCAAATCGAGATTTGATGAGCCGATCAAACTGATTTTTCCGTCGATGGTCAGGGTTTTGGCGTGAAGAAGCCCCCCTTTGAATTCGTGGATAATGCAGCCCGCATCAAGCAGTCGATGGTAGTAGCTTCGGCTGGCCGCAGCGACGATCCAGCTGTCGTTGACTTTGGGAAATATCAATGAGACGGCAACACCGCGATGGGCAGCCGAACACAGAGCTTCCAGAACCGTGGCGTCAGGCACAAAATACGGCGTCGACAGGGTCAGTTCACGTTGCGCGCAGGCGATCAAATTGGCAAAGAGCTGTGGCGTAGCGCCATGGCGCTCGGTGGGGCCAACGCCCATCACTTGAGCAGGAAACCCGCCTTCGGCGCGCTCGGAAGATAATGGAATGCCGTCCAGGGATTTATTCGTTGCCTGCATCCAGTCGCTGGCGAACAGCAACTGATTCTGAACCACAACGGGCCCCGTGAGCCGGAGCATGATATCCACCCAGGGCGCGTATTTCGCTTTTGCCTGAAACTCCGGGTCTGCGGAATTGCGGCTTCCACAGTACGTGATGCAGGAATCAATCACCGTTATTTTTCGATGATTTCGCAGATCAAGTCGGCTGGTCAGGAGAGTTCTGATCGGGTGTTTCAGTGGCAGCGCAACCGCAAGATGAACACCGGCGTCGTTCATACGTTGCCATAATGAGGACTTTATCAACAGTCGCGATCCCAATCCGTCAGCCATGGCCCGACAGGTGATACCTCGCCGCGCCGCTCGGATCAGCGCTTCAGCAATAGCACGGCCGGTGTTGTCATCAAACCAGATATAATAGAGCACGTGGACGTGGTCGGTGGCTGCATCTATGTCTGCGATCATTCTGGCAAGGGTGTCGTTACCATCTGCCATCAGCTCAGCGGTGTTACCCGTAGAAGGATGAAACCCGTTGATAGAGCCCGCATAGCGAAAAGCCGGTCGATAAACCGCCTCGATCAACGTCTCTGTGCTGGCCGCCTCGCCCATAAACCAGGAGGCTTTGGCTTTTATTTCTTCAAAGACTTCTTTATGCCGCTTATCGGCGCGGTGACCGAGGTCTGTTTCGCCGAACAGAAAGTAAATCCCACTGCCAAAATAGGGCAAAAGATTCAGCACGATAAACCATGCCAGTCGCCCTGGAGGCGACAGGTCATCGCGCAGAAGAATTCGAATGGTGAAGGTAACAACCAAAAGAGTGTGAAGTGCCAGTATGAAGGTCATCAGGCTCCCTTTTGAGAATAGTAAACCAGTGGGGACCGAACATAACGGCCGAAATCAGGCCCCGATGAAACCCACAACGACAATCGTTCGTAAGATACCCACACCCATTTAATGCTGAAGGGGCATTATGGACACTATCTGTCTTAAGGCAAAGGTTTCTAAACTGGCGCCAGACATGAGAAAATACGACGCTTTGAACTGTGCCCCACTCTCAGCCCTACTCTCAGAAACAGGACACTGCCGTGCAATCGGATATTTCCGTTAAGAACCTCAACAAGGTTTATGAGGGCGGTTTCCAGGCCCTGAAGAATATCAATCTGGAAATAAGCCGGGGCGAAATTTTCGCTCTGCTCGGCCCCAATGGTGCGGGTAAAACCACGTTAATCAGCATCATTTGCGGCATTGCCAACATGTCGACCGGTGAAGTGGTAGCCGGTGGCTACGACATCGTTAAAGATTATCGCAAGGCCCGTGAAACCATTGGTCTGGTGCCGCAGGAGCTCAGCACCGATTCGTTTGAAACCGTGTGGAATGCGGTCTCCTTCAGCCGGGGGCTGTTCGGTAAGGCCCCCAAGCCTGCACACATCGAGAAGGTGCTAAGAGACCTGTCGCTATGGGACAAGCGCAATAACCGTATCATGACCCTATCAGGCGGCATGAAGCGCCGACTGATGATTGCCAAGGCGCTCTCCCATGAGCCACGAATACTCTTCCTGGACGAGCCCACGGCAGGCGTTGATGTTGAGCTGCGCCGGGACATGTGGGAGATGGTGCGTAAGCTTCGGGAAGACGAAGTAACCATCATTCTTACCACCCACTACATCGAAGAAGCCGAAGAGATGGCCGATCGGATCGGGGTTATTCGCCAGGGCGAGATCATTCTGGTGGAAGAAAAAAGCATTTTGATGAGCAAGTTGGGCAAAAAAGAGCTTCGTCTGCAGTTGCAGCACAAACTCGAATCCGTGCCCTCCGAACTTGCTGCGGAGTCTGTTGAGCTTTCAGACGATGGTTATGAACTGATTTACACCTTTGACTCGCAACAGGAACAGTCCGGTGTGGCTCGCTTGCTGCGCACCCTCGGGGATATAGGCATTGAGTATCGCGATCTGCGCACCCGGGAAAGTTCCCTGGAAGAGATTTTTGTCGGCCTGGTGCATGAACAAGCCACCGGCTAACGGGAGAGAGACATGAATTTTTACGGTGTTAGAGCCATCTACAATTTTGAAATGTCGCGCATGCGCCGAACACTGATGCAAAGCGTGCTTTCGCCGGTGATCTCTACGTGCCTGTATTTTGTTGTTTTCGGATCAGCCATTGGTTCACGCATGGGCAATATCGATAACATTGAATACGCGGCCTACATCATCCCGGGGCTTGTGATGCTCTCCTTGCTGATGCAAAGCATCTCCAACGCGTCGTTCGCCATCTACATGCCGAAATTTTCCGGCACGATTTACGAGGTGCTGTCGGCACCTGTGTCTTATGTAGAAGTGGTGCTTGGCTATGTGGGCGCAGCGGCGACCAAATCGGTAATCCTGGGCCTGATTATTCTGGCCACCGCAAGACTGTTTGTGGACTACAGCGTGCTGCACCCCTTCTGGATGCTGTCCTTTCTGATACTGACGTCAGTCACATTCAGCATGTTCGGATTTATTATCGGCATCTGGGCCGACGGTTTTGAGAAGCTCCAGATTGTCCCCATGATGATCGTGACCCCGCTGACGTTTCTGGGCGGCACCTTCTACTCCATTGATATGCTGCCCGACATTTGGCAAACCATCAGCCTGTTCAACCCGGTGGTTTACCTTATCAGCGCTTTTCGCTGGGCATTTTACGGTGTTTCTGATGTTAATGTGGGTGTAAGCGCAGGCATGATTATGCTCTTTCTGGCGGCCTGCATGACGGGCATCTGGTGGATTTTCAAAACCGGATACCGGCTGCGTACCTGATGGCGATTCGCGGCGTTTTGTTGTGTTTTTCAGCCCTGTTAGCCGGGTGTTCTGCCGGCTCCGGGGCTGCAGAACCTTCCTCCGGCCTGCCGGTTGTCGAAGGGTGTTTCGTGACCGGCGCCAACACCGTGAACGTGAACCTTGAACTTGCAACGTCAACGCAGGAACGGCGCAAAGGGCTGATGGGAAGAAAATCCCTCGGTGCCGATTCGGGCATGTTGTTTCAGTATCAGGCTTTGCAAAGCGCGCACTACGGCTTCTGGATGTATCAAACCCTCCTACCTCTGGATATCGCCTACCTGAGTAACGATGGCGAAATCCGCAGCATCCAGCAGATGAAACCTTGCACATCAACCAACGGAGCCGAATGCCCAAGCTACCCTGCCGGAGTTGAGTTTGTGTCTGCCGTCGAAATGAACGCCGGATTTTACGAGGCCAACGGCATTAGCACAGGCAATTATCTCAGATTAGGACAACAGAACTGCCAAGGGCGTTAGCTGTCCTTCCATTCAGGCTTACGCTTGTCCAGAAAGGCACAAATGCCTTCGCGCGCATCGTCTGCACGCATGTTTTCCGCCATAACTCCGGATGTGTATTCATAAGCCTCGGCCAACGGCATCTCGACCTGCTTATAGAATGCATCCTTTCCGATTTTTAACGTGTGGCCCGATTTTTCAGCGATTGTGCGCGCCATGGCGTATACCGCTTCATCCAGCTGTGACTCTTCAACAACTCGATTTACCAGCCCAAGCTGCTCGGCGCGCCCTGCACTGATCATTTCGCCGGTGAGCAGCATTTCCATCGCATGCTTGCGGGATACATTGCGCGATAAAGCGACCATAGGGGTTGAGCAGAACAGCCCAATGTTGACACCTGGCGTGGCAAAACGCGCAGAATCGGCTGCCACCGCCAGATCGCAACTGGCAACCAACTGACACCCAGCCGCTGTGGCGACACCCGCCACCCTGGCAATCACCGGCTTTGGCAGATTCACAATCTGCTGCATCACCTCACTGCACCGCTTAAACAGCGCCAGTTGAAATTCGTGGGTATCAAGCTGATCGCGAATCTCTTTGAGATCGTGCCCGGCACAAAACACCTTGCCCGCCGCCGCAATAACCACAACACGCGTAGCGTCATCGGTTTTAATGTGCGTCAGCGCGTCAGAGAGCGCATCAAGCATGCTCATCGAAAGGCTATTACGCCGGTCAGGCTGATTCAGGGTAAGCGTGGTAACGCCGTTATCGTTCGTATTGCGTGTCAGCAGATCTGTCATCAACCATTACCTCGTATCTCGGATATCCGCGCTATCGGAAGGCCTTCAGTATCGGACAAGATACCCAGACTGTCGACGTGACGTCAGCACCCTTCAACCTCAGAGGCGAGAAAGCCCATGTTCAACTCCAACCTTCTCAAGACAATTATCGCAATCGCCATCATCGCCGGAGGCATCTACGTGATCGCAATTGACGATCCAGCAGTGCCTACAGGCGATATTAACAGCATTCAGCCGCTGCCAAATCAGGATTAGTGGCGACCAGTCTCCGCTGCCTGATCGGAGTATTAACTGCTATTGCGTTGCATGCAGAGGAAGAACATCACCTAAATGGCGAGCTTGAAAGCCGGGAAGAATACATAAGTTTGTTCGGGGAGTACCGATAAAGAAGAACAATGCTTGCTGCACGTAGAATGCGTTACAGCAAGCAATTGGGGGCAATTATCTAGTGCCTAAGAACTTCCACGCGACTACTTTGTTGCGGGCGTAAAACAGGAGTTCGCCTTCAGAAGCGTTATACGTGCCGAGACCTGAAAATTCGCCGTCTCGATCCTTGCCCAGTGCGTCTTCATCAGGATCATTGGCACAGAGTGAAGCAGTGTAGGTCAGCTCAAAAACATTAGTGGATTCATCAGGTATGGTGACTTGCCCGTTGAAAACACAGTCACGTTGATCGACTCCCGTGCCTCCCGTGATAGCACCATCGGGCGCTATTGTTATCACTGGGTCTTTACCCGGATCGGACATATTATAGGTCGTAGAAATCTTTTCTAATGTTAGGCCTGTGTCGCTCGATGCGGGAATTCGTAGAAGGACACTATTTGTGGATAAACTGTCTTTCTGAGCGCGTAAATTCGCCTCATCTGAAGATACGACTTGCCCGGACAAGCTTCCGCTGGTTATCTTCCAAGGGGGGCCCAGTATGAATTCATCGATCGTCCCGGAAATATCTCCAGAAGCAGAAAAACTTATATTACCGAAAGTAAAAGATGCTTTGTCCAGGTTCGCAACAAATTTACCCGTCGGACTGATAAGACTAAGGCCTTCCTTGGTGGAGCCGTTCGAAAATAACCGACCTATATTGTATACCCCTGACTTTAGCTCAGTGGCTGAACTGCCAGAACCACCGCTATCACCACCACCGCTGCAAGCGCTAAGCGTGAGCGCCGAAAATACCGCCAAAATTCCGATCGCAGTTTGCTTTACTCCCTTCAACATATGCTTACCTTTAATAAAAACGATATCTCTGTTATAGCACAGATTAGCGATCGGAATATTCAAGAAGTTAGCGAAGCGCAGAAGGCAGCGTTCCGGTCGTCTTGGACTGGCACGCACAGGTCAGCCTCCTTGCGCACGATAACGCACCAGTTTCCGCTGCGGAGCGATTTAAATTCAGACCAACGCTAGTATTTCAAGTAAGTGGTTCAGCGCAATAGTACTGCTGTGGCTTATTGCCGATTCGAAGCGTCTACACGGGTCGAGCGAATAGAAGAAGAAATGAACGCTGCAAACACATTGATTTTAATGGTGCTCCGGGCCGGAATTGAACCGGCACGACCCAGGGGTCGAGAGATTTTAAGTTATTAGCGCCCTTCTTTGAAGAAATTTGACATTGTTTTAATAAGCCATACAAAACAGCACTCTATGAAGATTTCCTAGAAATCGATGTTTGCAGTTCTTTGAAGAAATCCGCTAGAATTTGACCGATTCTGTCTACATAGTGTCTACATTAAGACACAAGAGACTTTCCGGCGAATTCGAGTGGAGCCCTACCCTTGAGAATTACCAAGAGCTTTATCGACAAAGTTCCCCTGCCCCAGATCGGTTCGGATGGTAAATCGAGCCAGGCGTTTTATCGGGATTCAGTCATCTCGGGTTTTGGTTTACGGGTGACCAGTGGCGGAGCCAAATCGTTCATCGTAGAAAAACGAGTGGATGGAAGGGTTAAGCGTAAAACTATCGGTCGATATGGCAACCTGACGCTGGAACAGGCCCGCAAGGAAGCCCAGAAATTTCTGGGTAAAGTCGCAACCGGCATAGACCCGATCCGTGAAGTTCAGGAACAACGCGCGCAACGCATCACGTTAAAAGACGCTTTTGATGATTACCTGGCTACCCGTAAAAACCTGAAGCCCAATACGCTCAACGACTACAACCGTTCCATGCGGGAGATGTTCAAGGATTGGCAAAGCAAAGCCCTTAAGGACATCAACCGGGATATGGTGTTGAGTCGCCATACGGAATACGGACAGCGCAGCCCTGCTCGGGCTGATAATGGCATGCGGATTCTACGGGCCGTTTTCAATCACGCCTTACAACGGTATCAGGATGCATCAGGCAAACCTTTTCTGGTGGCAAATCCAGTAGATGTGCTGAGCCATCAGCGCGCCTGGTACAAAGTGGAGCGCCGACAAAGCCTGATTAAAGATCATCAGCTCAAAGCTTGGTATGAAGCCACGATGCAACTGAACACGCAAACTACCCGAGACTATCTGCATCTGGTGCTGCTCACTGGACTACGCCGCACTGAGGCGGCAACCCTCACCTGGAAACAGGTGGATTTCAAAGACAAAACTCTAACGATTACTGAGACCAAAAACGGGCGCGTTCATCGGTTACCTTTCAGCGATGCCATTGAAGTGCTGCTGGAACGTCGATTTAAAGAGCAAGAAAGCCCTTATGTGTTTCCGAGCGATGCTGAACGTGGGCACCTCTCAGAGCCCCGTACGGCGATCAAGCGCGTGTGCGACCTGTCCGGTGTGACGTTCACCCTGCACGATCTGAGACGCACCTTTATTACTGCCGCAGAACGTCTCGACATTCCGGCCTACGCCCTGAAACGGTTAATGAATCATAAAGATCAAAACGATGTGACGGACGGTTACATCATTTTTAATGTGGAACGTCTGCGCTTGCCTATGCAGAAAATCACGGATTTTTTTGAAGCTCAATTCAAACTGGACGATCATGTTTGAGGCTAAAATTTGCAGTCGCTGCTCACTGATGAAGTCAGACTAAATGGATAGGCATACAACCGAAAGAAGGTGGGGTAAAAACATTGTCTGATCAGCACGATAAAACGACTGAGGAACTCAGAACGCACGTTTTCGACCTCATGGGCCGGTGCGTGCTTAACCTCCAACGATACGAACTTGGAATGAAAGGGTTTCTTTCGTTGTTGGTGCTCAGTGGTGACACAGAGACATGGGAAACGAACCTGCTGGAACGAAAGTCCCATTACAGCAGCAAGACCCTTGGGCAATTGATAGGCGACTTCACGGGCACCTATTTCTTGACGAAGAGCGAAGCTGAGTTGAAACCGGCGACAAATGATCATCCACTTCCAGAGCCCGTGCTGCCTCAGTTTGAGACGAGAATGAGCCTGATTGTAGGCCAAGAGGAGCGTCAGACGTTACTGGATGATTTAGCCTATCTTGTCGCCACGAGGAATGAATTGGTGCATCACTTTCTGCAGCGCTTTCCTCTGACTGACCAAGATTCCTGCGAGCAGGCTATCGCTCACCTCGAAACAGTGCAGGAAATGCTCAAGTCCCATATGAAACGGCTCCAGGGTTGGGATCAAGCGAGGGTAAGCGGCATGTCCGCCCTGAAGGATATGCTCCAGTCGCCTCAGATCAGAGCATGGTTCAAGTTTGGCTTTTTACCCGGAGACGATATTGACTGGCCCAACGCCCGTATCGTCGGAGAATTGATGCGCGCAGAATCCATGCTCACTAAGGACGGATGGACTGACCTGGCGCTCGCCATTGAAGTCATTAAGAATCAGAACCCCGACCTTACTCCCAAAGCCCACGGCTGCGTCAGTTGGCGGAACCTGCTCCATACGTCGGGTCTATTTGATATCCGCCGGAAGCGGGATCCAGAAGCAACTTCCATGACCTTTTTCAGGAGCCGGTGACACCATCCCTTTAACGGCAATTCAAACCTAACCAGATTGCTCTCATCTGCGAACCGTAAGGACAATTCGATGCTGCATTCCGTCATAGATCACCTGAGTGTCTGGGAGGTCGCCCACCGGTGGCACGGCTATGACCCCAACTCAACAGACCCACAGGCTTTGCCGTTAATCGTTCAAGACAGTCTTCGCACCATCACCCGACTGCAATTTTCCCACGAGCTCTTCGTTTGCTCACCCCAAGGGGTGGTTCGCAAAAGCCTGAAGTCCTTGCCGAGCTTTGATGATTTTATTGTTCCAGAACTCATGGATTCAGAAGTAGAGACGGGGCAGATAACGGACGGTTGTACAACACAGAGACTTCAGTCAACCGAATCAGCCAATGGTCTGAGCGAGGACGAACGCCAGGAGCGTTACGAAGATTTCTCGGCGAACTGGACTCGGCGGCACGACGAGGCGGTGAAGGATTTCCCTCTGTGTTTCGACCAGAGGGTGTTTCGAAAGGCTGACCTCGAAAAGGTTCATGTATTGAGGTCGGATGTACTTCATCTCTGTGAGATCGGTGGCGCGCCCCTGGCCTCCTTCTGGTTTTCGGAAATGGAACAACAGGATCATCAACGATATTTGGAAACCGGCAATTCAGGCGATTCCGTCCGTAACCGCGCCGCTCGAATGAAACGAGATGATATTGATGCCTTCTGGTCTCGCTTGGACTCCAAGCAAAAGCACCGGCTCCTTTGTCGTGAGATTGCAGCCCAGCTATGGCTTGCAAGCCCAGACCGAACCATTGCTGACCTTATCCGCGATCCGTCAATCAAGAATATTGGCGGCGGAAAATACTACGACGGTGATAAGACAGTCCGGGAATGGATCAAAGACTTGGATCCGCGCCCCAAAGAAATGAAAAAAGGCGGCCGCCCTGCCCGCCAATAAACCTCCCGTCTGACACTGCTAACCTCCCGTCTGAGCCAGGCGGGAATATTCTGCTTACCTCGAAACCCGCAAAGTCTCTCCAACGTCAAATAACGCGAATGGAGATACACCATGCACACAGCCCTATTCAATACCAAACAAGCCGCTGAGTTCTTAGGCGTAAGTTGCGCCTTTCTTGAGCGGGATCGCTGCTACACCGGACGTATTCGCTTCATAAAGGTCGGGAGTCGAGCGGTTCGATATCGTCTGGATGACCTAAACCAGTTCATTGAAAACCAGGTCCGCCGTTCAACATCCCATGTGGCGGTGTCGCTATGAGGGGTTTGACCATGCTCGGTACGTTAATGTTGAGCATTATCCTCAATATTCATTTTTTTGTGGATCAAAAGCGCCCGCAAAGTTTGAAAACCCATTTAGGTACTGAATGGCCTATTAGGTCATGGGTACCTATGGCAGAAGGTCGGACCCCGGTAATACCAAGGGGTTTGGCGTCAGGTACGGTACCTGATGAACCCCAAAACCGATACCTAATAGGTTCGGGGGTACTTGAGTTCCAGCCTTATAAACTTCACTCCGAACACAATGCTATTGGTCCTAAAGCATCAGAAAAGGTGTGACATGAAACCCAGCTATACCAGTCAAGAAACCTTGAACCGGGCGCAGGAATCTGCCGCCCGGTTTTTTGATGGATCTAACGGACCATTTATTGATCGGGTACACCCAGAGCTAAAGCTCAAACTTCAGGAGCAGCGGGTTGCTCGCCAGGCGGAAGTGGGCCAAAGGCGCGCTGAAGCCTATAGGCTAGTCAAGGCGACGAAAAGTCCGACAGACCGTTTCCCAGGTTTGACAGGGGCATTCTTCAACCGGAAACCTCACGGGTGCAAGCCCGTACCAATACAGTTGGAAAAGGCGAAGCCTGGATACGCACGTGACCTTGATCAGGCGGGCACGTGGACCGTTATTGAGCGTCGTGACTGGGCTGGTGAATACCGGATAAGGATGGAAACCAGGCCGGGAGCCGGTGCACAGACCCCGGACAACGCGGGGGATCGTATTACCTCGATGCTCACAGAACGTGGGGCCCGTAAAATATCGGAAGCCTGTTATTTTATGGCCTGCCAACGTGGCGGTTTTTCCACATTCGCAACCCTAACGTTAAGCCAGGACGCCCGCGAAAAACTTGGGCGCCGCGTAATGGTTCCAATGTTTCCGGCCAATGAATCCGGCTTTCCCGTAATACCCGCAGAGCCCGCCAGGGCCAAACAGGGCCCACTTGGGGTACGCTATGATTTGGAAAGCGAAACCCCACGGTATAACGTTGCCGAAATAAACCAGCAAGCCGGAAAAATTCGGCATGAGGAAAGCGGCGCGCTGTATACGCCGCTGAAAATGGGGTGGAAATGGTCAGTACAAAAAGAGGCAAGCCGCTTTTTCGAAGCCGCAAATAAAATGTATCAACGCGGGTGGCAGTATCAGAATGACCAGGGCGAAACGGTGAAAGTTGCCGGTTCCCGAAAGTGCGTAGCCAAAAAACGCCCGGCATTGAAGGGTGACCAGTTCGACGCAGTTGCGACCCCGATAAAATTTGAGCCTGAACCCCTGGCGTATTTATGGGTAGCTGAGAATCCCGACCGGATCGACACGGAAACCGGCGAATACCTGGGAGAGAACCCCCACGTGCATTTAATGATGAAATGGCGCGTAGACTTTCGTCACTTTGACGCCTGGGCCGCTCGACTTGAAAAACTATGGGGTCACGGGTTCGCACATTTGGAGAAAATCAAGGATCCGCAGAAAGCCGGGGGTTATGTAGCAAAGGCGGCGGGTTATCTAAGCAAAGCTCAAGGCAAAACCGATCAAGGAGACATCAGAGGCAACCGTTACGGCATAAGTACCAGAGCCAGGGCGCCCGGCTGGATTGAATGCGAACGGCACCAGGTTGGCCTCATGGGATGGCTCCTGGCTGAAGCACACGAGAAATGGAATACCAAACACGGCCCTAAAATAGCGCGTCGTGATTACCTGAAAAAGAAGCTAACTGGTGATATTAGCGTAAGAGCCGGAAAGGTAGTCCAGATCCTCGCAGCACAACCTCACGAGCGCAAAGCCATCGGCAACGCGCTTGAAAAGGTACGGCGTGAGATCGCACTTTTACCAAGAGTTAGCAAATATGGAGCCGTGTTTAAAAGACAGGAACAGCTAAACCGATTCATAACCTGGGCCCATCGCCAAGGGTGGTCAGAGCGACCGCAGGAAAGCCTATGGCTGAAACAATGGCGGCAGAATCAGTTGTTGCGAAGGAACGGGTCGCGCCTCAACGCCAGCGCGGAAGATTTTGCTGCCTGGTACCAACAAGCCGAATCGGGTGAGTTCGACCTCGAAGGTGATTATCGAGGATGGGACCCCGCAGACGAGCCGGAGAACAGCCGTATTTCGTCGCCTATTGCTGAAGCAAAGGCTCAACCTTCATACGTGAGATCTCCTTGGAGTTCTGTCAATAACTGTACTATTTCAAACCGCTTTGAAAGCTAGCTTCTTTTTGAACGGCAATATTCATCAGCTCTTTATTAAAGGAAATAGCATCTTGAGCATAGTGAGCGCGTCGATGGCAATTCGGACAAATGGCAACCACATTTTCCGGATGATCGGGGCCACCATCAGCTACCCGATATAAATGATGACACTCAAGATAGGGACCCATCTTTGACTGAAACGGAGCCGGCTCTTTGCACCCCTCACAAACTCCCTTAGCACGGGCCAAAGCATAAAGCTTTATCGCCTGAGACCGAAAAAATGCAGCATACCGCCGCTCAATTGTGCTTTGTGTGTTAGGTTTCTTGGCGAGAGCAGCGTTCCGAAGTTCATCGAGACTTTTTAGTTTGAGAGTTTTCAGCGACCCGATCTGAGGTGGGTCGCTCGTTGTAAGATCATGTCCCACGGGATCAGGAACGGAATCAACATCAAGATGAAAAACAAATACAATCCTATCGCTGCCTTCACGATCTGGTCGGATTTCTTCGTGGTATCCCAAGCACTCAGCGGAGCCGATGTACCTAACCACAGCTTTCCTTACATATTCAAAAAGGTGAAGGGTCTTCTGCGTGCGCGAGTGTTCCATAATGGCTTTATTACCAGACGCCATCTTCATGTCCCCGGTTTGACCCTCACCGGTATACCAGAAAACACCATCCTCCCGATATTCATCACGGTACCCGTGCTGCGCGCCTGTCTCTGAGGTAAAAAGGAAAATCGCCGGATAATTTTTTGGCGTGGATATACCGCCTTGGGCCTGCCCTCCGAATCGTCCATGAATATCAGTTTTTCGGCTGTATTCCTTGCCCACCTCAAAATGCATTTCCCACCTCAACCTTGTATTATAGTAATCTTATAACTCCACTCACGGTGGCGTTATAATAAACAAAAACATAAATAAAATACTTCTACACGCACCTGAGAACGAAAACCAAAATCAACAGGACTATGTTTGAAGCAACCCAGGTAAAAACAAATAAATTCCGCTGTTTTTCGATAAACTGTGTTTCAGAAGCCTTAGGGTCACTTTTGCCTAAAATTCTCTCAATATCGTCCGCTTTAAGAATATCGGTATATCGAAGTCTTATATCATCATACCGCTTTAAAAGTCTGTGCTTATCGCGGTTTACTTCTATAACCGAAACAATCAAGTAAATAAATGAAATAGCTATTAACGCGAATGCAACGTACGAAACCTCTTCGGTCATCAGTTGGGTCTGTTTTTTTTGAACTAAAACCCTAAGAAGAAATATTGAAATGAAAAATGTAATTATAGACCAAAATGTGCTTTTTAACGTCGAAAACATGCCATTGACAAGATCCTTCGATTTGTCCGATTGTGAATGTACAAAGTCGAGAATCTTGTTTTTGACATCGATATACTGCTTTACGTTTTCTTTGAGATAAATTTCGTAAGCTGAAAATATCGAAAGAGCTGCGCATTCCTCAATGTTGGCAATTTCGTCGCCAGGGCAATGCAGTGTAATTACATTTCTAGCAAGACCAATTTTATCGACAAAATTACCGGCGCCATACGTCCACTCATAAATAGTGAACAATTCTTTTAAAAATATAGGAGTGTTGCCATCGGGCTTAACCGCAGATGAGAAAGTTTTATATCCCTTAAGCGTATAATTTAGGGCATCTTTATCAACTGAAGTAATGTCAGCCAGGAATATTACCGACAAAGCAGAACACAATATATTAAAGTGCTTATCAATTTCATCGTTTCCTGAACTGCCTACCAAATAAAAATCTTCTGGAATCAAGCTAATTAAATAAGCATTTGCGAAATGAGAGCAACGATTCCGGTTATCAATTCGAGACTTTCTTAACTCTTTTGCCTCTCGATTCAGATTATTGTTAGCGATGGATTCATGAAATTGATATGCAGAAACAAATAAAAAACTATTCGTTCGAAAAGAAGGTACGTCGTCCCATACCTTAAACACCACTCCATTACAGTCCGAGAACCTATTCCACTTTTCTAGCGCCTCTTGTAGAGAAAGATTGCTTAGATATTTAGAAAAATCGTCCTGAGAATATACTGAAGTGACCGTCAGAGACGAGTCGTTAGAAAAGGCTTTATCTACCCTAATAGTTAAATGAAAATGCTCACCGTCTTCTATACGCGTGAGAGCATCGGCAACATTATCTAGTTTATCTCGTATAGACTCGGCGTCATGAGGATCGATGACAACTGGATCCTCTATACCCACAGAAAATTTAAGAGTAAATCGATCCTGGGTTTTAGGTTGATCCGCAAATAGGGCCTTTAAGTTATCAGATGCATCATCTAAAAGATAATGATCTTTCAATAAGAACTCGCCATCATATTTTACAAAGTTCTCATCTACAGAAATCTTTCCATAGGAACTAGACAGCAATCTCAAACAAGAACTTATAAGGCTCATTTTTAGTTATCTTCTTTTTTCTTATAAAATTCTCTATACCCGGACTCAGAATAAATTTTAATAAACTTTCCCTTATCATCCGAGCCAGTATCTACAATATCGTCTAGATCCGGCACATCACCATTAAGCCGAAGCTCAAAATTCTCCGCTAAGTGAACTTTGTGCCGAATTTTCGACCTAATACCGCTTGTTTCGAGATCAAATTGCCTATCGAAGTTTTTTTCCTCAGGAAGCTTTTCAAGACTGGAAACAATTTCCGGCATCTTCGCCTCAAGCTCTTTATTTTCAGGCTTATAGTTACTGAATAAATCGACTACCTCCTGGAAAACAAAACCATCATTATTGGCAAAATAAGAGTTTAGATCGTTTTTCAGATAGTGATAGTCTGCAGGAAACTTCTTTCTAAGCCGTCTTCTTAACAAATTATCGATATTAACATATGCATTACTGGTGTTCGTCTTCGAAGATTGCTTTTCTTTGCATGCCAAAAAGTTTTTCCACCAGTACTCGGATATTGTTGAGTTGCTGTCAGATATAATTAAATCTTCCAATTCGTCAGCTGTGGAAAATCTTGCAAGACAAGATTTCTGAACCCTATCTTTCTTTACAGGTAACCCAGAACGAATCGATAGAGCACTGGCATCAACGATTTTTTCATGGTCGATTTTTATAAAAAGGATCAAAGATCCCGAATTGTGTTCAGCATAGACCTGAAGCAAGCTGCCCTTTCGTATATCCGCGATCCCCTCCACTTTCTTTTGGCGATCAACTTCCTCACGAATGAGTTTTTTTGCCACTATGTCGGCGTGCTCAGACCACTCATCGTCAGTCCCCATCTTTAAGATACGAGCGGGAACTTCTTCCGTTTTAGAGGAGAACTCGAAGAAACGACCACGTTTCAAAGTTAATATTTCTTGCACCAAATCAACAACATATTCCTCTAGGTCCTTATGAGCTTTGTCTAAAGAAACGCTAGTTGCGGTTTCGCTAGGAACATCTAAATGGTGAAGCGAGTACTGGTCAATCTTGAGGCCTTCCATATCCGTCCTTGTCTATTATTTTCGTGTTATTCAGCAACTAGCTAGTATGCTTATCCACGGAGTTTGCCATACGAGGGATCATGATTGCTATTTCGCAAATGCAAAAGTGCTAGATGCGTATCAACGATTCCGATCGCAAGCTGTCTACATAGCGTCTACATTTGAAATTTATCACAAAGGGCTTTAGGCGAGAACTAGCATAAGATGCTGTTTTATATGGTGCTCCGGGCCGGAATTGAACCGGCACGACCCAGGGGTCGAGAGATTTTAAGTCTCTTGTGTCTACCAATTCCACCACCGGAGCATTCGGGGAGGTTTTGAAGGGCAGAATTGTATAAGGCCATGGGTGATAACGCAATTCAAAACGCCATCAGGTGGCTCCTGATTGCGGCGGAGAGGGTCTTGGGGTCGCTCCTGCCCTTGGTATCTGCGCGGAGAAAGGCTTAGGCCGGCTTTTTTGCGATCCCTTTATAGATATAGCCGGCTATTTTCGGTGCGCCAGGCAGGTAAAAATTTTCAAGCTCGGTCAGCTCAAACCCCGCATCTCGGATCAGGTCGGCAATACTGCGATTCAGGTGGCAACCACCGGCCAGCTTTTTCCAGCCGGGGGTAATCCGATGCTGCCACTTACGGATATTTTCCTCGGGCGCCTCGCCGTGTTCGAGAAACAGAAGTTCGCCGCCCGGCTTCAGTACGCGTTTCATTTGCTGCAGTGCGGTGCTCCAGTCGGGAATGGTGCACAGCGTGAACGTTAGCAGTACCGTGTCCACGCTGTTGTCGTCCAGAGGTATCTGTTCCCCTGGCAGGCCTAGCCACTCCACACGCATCGATGAGCGTTTCAAATTTGATTGCGCTTTGCGTCGCATGCCTTCCGAAGGTTCAAGCCCGTAAACCATCTCAACGGTGTTCGGGTTGTAAAACGCAAGGTTAATACCCGAGCCCATTCCAACTTCAAGCACGCGGCCTTTGGCCAGCGGCACGAGCTGGCTGCGCAATTTCATAACCTGCCCCATAGAGCAGGCACGATCAATAATGTGCGGCAGAATGCGTTCTTCGTAAAAGCTCATGCAATCGCCCTGCTCTAGCGGGTTTCAACTAACTCAAAGGTCAGCCCGGCTTTTGTTGTCAGGCGCTCCATCAGTTTGCTGCCCAGTAACGATGCGGGTGTCCAGAAACCGCCCGGCTGATCGGCGGGAATGTCGAACGCGAGGCACATGCCAGCTTCGCCAAGCATTTTGCTGGTAGAGCCGTAGCCTGGGTCAGCATCGCCCGTCACTTTTGTGATCATGGTTCTGCCATCCTGGGTGCGCCCTACAAAGCGCAAATCGTAGAACCCGGACTTTTGAGCTTCCGGGCTTGGGCCTTCACCGGCCTGGGGTACAAACTTCTCAACCACCCAGCGCGTTGGTTTGATCGCGGATGCGGTGAAGAAGCTCGCCAACGCTGCCGTGATGCCGTAAGCCGTTAAACGGCCTTTAGTGCCGCGACCCGCCATCATGGCTTCATCGTAGGTGAATTCTTTGCCGTAACGGGCGCCCTGCATTGCGTTTGAGCGGTGCACCACGCGGGTATTGATCGCCCCCATAACAAACGGCGCTAGCCAAACATCAAATGTCTTATCGAACTCAGCGCCTTTCAAGCTTGGCTGCCGCGTTTTTGAGCGATGTTCCGGTGGGCAAATAGAGAACGGGTTGGCCAGCTCCTTGCGCAGTTTGGGGTCAGCTGCGGCTTCTTTGGCCACGTTCATCATAGACGCGACTGTGCCGCCAGAAATGCCTCCCTTGGCGACTTTTACCCGCATTCGCACGTCTTGGCAGGGCTCGCCAAACGTTTTTTCTGCCTGCTGCTGCAAGAACCAAACCCCCATATCCGACGGAATGGAGTCAAAACCGCAGCAATGAATAATGCGCGCTCCGGATGCTTTGGCCTGGTCTTCATAGCGCTCAACCATGCGGCGAATCCACTGCACTTCACCGGTTAAATCACAGTAGTCGGTGCCCGTTTCTACACAGGCTTTTACCAGCGGCTCCCCGAACAACGCGTAAGGTCCAACCGTGGAGATAATCACGCGGGTTTGCTCACACATTGCTTTCAGGGCCAGGTGGTCGTTGGCGTCAGCCAAAATCACAGGCAACGCACTCGCATCGGCGCCCAAACCCGATTTTAACTCGTCGAGTTTAGCCTCCGACCGTCCTGCAATGGCCCATTTCACCTCGCCAGCCACACCGTAGGCGTCAAACAGATAACGCGTGAGTATCTGGCCGACAAAGCTGGTGGCACCGAAGACAACCAGGTCGTAGGTGGTTTCTGCTGAATCAGTCATAGCCTGACCTTCTTTTGGAGGATCCATGGAAATTGGCGCGTATCAACGTGCGCTGGGGAATTACGTCAGGCCAATCTTAACAGGTTTGAACGTGCGTTCGACTTTAAAGGTAGTGCGGGGAAAAGGAGCCCGGAGGCTCTGAGTGTAGGTGTTGTTTAAAAAATCGCCATTGATTGTTCAGGAGGTCTTCACCGGCAGGAGATTTATTCCCGGAGCGGAACGCTCTGGCATTGAAATCAGATCTTTCTGATGCGCCTGAGCGTGGCCTCCACCGTCACGGTGAGTGATTCAAGCTCTGCGGCACGGGCCAGGCCCTGCGCATTGGCGCGATACAAGTGCGGTGTCATGGCAAGCAAATCCGCGATCGAGCTTTTATCGGGCAGCATCAGGCTATAGCGAACCGTGTGTGTATCCAGATTTATAAACCCATCGAGCGCTGTGCCCTTTAATTGTCGGGGTTCTTTGAGCTCCGGATAAATTATTTCCCTCAGCTCTCGCAAGTGGTCTGGCCCTGCATCCACCTGAACGATTTCTCCGCCACGCTTCAGCACCCGCGCAAACTCCGTATAAACGGGGAAGCCGAACAGACACAGCACTCGATCCAGCGTTTCCGGGCGTGCGGGCAGGTTGGCGTTGCTCCCGACTACCCAGGCGGGATTCTTGTCCTGTTTAGCGGCTGACAATACGGCCCACTTGGATATATCGAGCCCCATGAGGGATAAGTGTGTCGCTGTCGATGCGTGTTGGGCGAGACAGCGCAGGTAGTAGCCTTCTCCGCACCCGGCGTCCAGGCAGCTCAGGTAGGAATCGCTGGAACTTTCAGGACATACGGTTCGGCTGACGGCATCGGCAATGGGTTGATAGAACCCCCTGTTCAGGAAGCGCTGGCGCGCCGCGACCATCTCCTTGTTGTCGCCCGGGTCTTTCGAGCGTTTGTTCTGAACCGGCAAAAGATGCACATACCCCTGACGCGCCGTATCAAAACTGTGTCCGTGAGCGCATTGCCAACTCCTGTTGCTGATCTGCAACGCAGAGCCGTCGAGTGGACAGGCAAGCGCTTCGAACGGGCTGATGGTCATTGGAGTGTGTCCGTCATAACAGAATGGTTGTGGGGCTATATTCACAGTTTATGATTGTGCAACAAAAAAGACACCCGAAGGTGCCTTTTTTTAAGCTCAAGAGAAGGTTACAGAACTTTCTTCAGCTCTTCTTCAAGTTGCGGCACGGCTTCAAACAGGTCCGCTACCAGGCCATAATCGGCAACCTGGAAGATCGGCGCTTCTTCATCCTTGTTGATCGCAACGATCACTTTGGAATCCGACATGCCGGCCAGGTGCTGAATGGCACCGGAAATACCCACCGCCACATACAGCTGCGGAGCCACAATCTTACCGGTTTGGCCTACCTGCATGTCGTTCGGCACAAAGCCTGCGTCAACAGCGGCACGGGACGCACCCATGCCGGCGCCCAGCAGATCAGCAACCTGCTCCAGCATTTTGAAGTTCTCGCCGTTCTGCATGCCACGGCCACCGGAGATAACAATACCGGCACTGGCCAGGTCCGGGCGGTCAGATTTGGCTTTCTGCTCGCTGACAAACGTAGAAAGGCCTGCGTCTTTCACAACGTCCAGCTGCTCTACGGAAGCGGAACCGCCGTCGGCTGCCACCGGGTCAAAACCTGTCGGGCGCACGGTGATAACCTTGATGCTGTCACCGGCTTTAACCGTTGCGATAGCGTTACCGGCGTAGATCGGGCGAACGAACGTGTCTTCAGACTCCACGCGAATGATGTCGGATACCTGAGCAACATCGAGCAGCGCCGCAACGCGCGGCATGAAGTCCTTACCCGTGGTACCGGCAGACGTCAGGATGTGGCTGTAACCTTTTCCCAGTTCAGCAACCAGGTCACCCAGGTTTTCACCAAGGAAGTGCCCATAGACGGCATTGTCGGCAACCAGCACCTTCGACACGCCTTCGGCCTTGGACGCTGCTTCCGCAACGGCGCCGCAGTTTTCGCCGGCAACCAATACATCGATATCGCCGCCGATGGCTTTGGCAGCCGCTACAACACTCAGGGTCGCCTGCTTAAGGCTGCTGTTGTCGTGTTCAGCAATTACAAGGATGCTCATCAGATCACCTTCGCTTCGTTCTTCAGTTTATCGACCAGCTCGGCTACGTCGGCCACTTTTACACCTGCCTGACGGGCTGCCGGTGCTTCAACTTTCAGCGTGGTCAGGCGCGGCGTGATTTCAACACCCAGATCGGCCGGGCTCATAACGTCGAGCGGCTTCTTTTTGGCTTTCATAATGTTTGGCAGAGACGCATAGCGCGGCTCGTTCAAACGCAAATCTGTTGTTACGACAGCCGGCAGCTTAAGGGAAACGGTCATAAGACCGCCGTCTACCTCGCGGGTAACGTTCACTTTTTCGCCATCCACAACGACTTCAGAAGCAAATGTGCCCTGAGCCATACCGGTCAGCGCTGCCAGCATCTGCCCCGTCTGGTTGTTATCAGAATCGATGGACTGTTTGCCGAGAATGACGAGCTGTGGTTCTTCTTTCTCTACAACAGCCTTTAAGAGTTTGGCTGCTTCAAGAGATTGGACGTCTTCATCGGTTTCAACGTGAATACCACGGTCAGCGCCCAGCGCCAGAGCAGTACGAATTTGCTCTTGGCACGCCTTGGGGCCAATGGAAACCACGACGATTTCATTAGCAACACCCTTTTCTTTCAAGCGAACCGCTTCTTCAACAGCAATTTCGCAGAACGGGTTCATTGCCATTTTTACGTTGGCGAGATCAACACCGGTATTGTCCGGCTTGACGCGTACCTTTACGTTGTAATCGATTACTCGTTTTACAGCGACCAGAACCTTCATAGATTCCTCGTTCTTCTACAATGGGTTAATGACTCTCAATCAAGATACTCGCGCGTTGGCCTTGTACAGGCGAATTGCGGAGCATGCTAATTGCTTGTTTGATTATTTCGTCTCGTCAGGATACAGGAATTATGGGTAACCTGAGCGAAAGTTACAAACAGCGGCCTCGCACTGGGGCCATCCGTCACGGCGGATCAATACTGAAGGCAAAATTTTGGTGGGTCAATAGTCCAGCCGGACATGCTATGCGTGTCTGTTGAGCAAACAGGCAGGCTTACATCTGATCTCAAATAATGAATAATATCGTTAAATCAGGTCACTACGAAGGATTTTGGTGTTCATCGACAATGCTGAAAATCGCCGTAAAATTCAAACAAACGTTTGTTTGACTAGTCGAATACGGTATCCTTTCGAAACAAAAGGGGCGGAATCACCCGTGAAGGAAAGTCGTTTATGGGTGCATATAACGGTATAATAATCACCCTGAAAAATAAGCCTGCGGGCGCATAATATTCATTAAAAATGTTTGAGGAGACCAAGGTGGAACGCGAATCGATGGAGTTTGATGTTCTTATCGTCGGCGGCGGACCTGCTGGCCTTTCGGCGGCTTGCCGTGTGATGCAACTGGCGCTGGAAGCCGGCGAAGAACTGACCGTATGTGTGGTGGAAAAAGGGTCAGAAATTGGCGCTCATATACTGGCGGGTACCGTTTTTGAACCGACTGCCCTTAATGAGCTCTTTCCGGACTGGAAAGAGAAAGGCGCGCCCCTGAACACTCCGGTTACCCGCGACGATATTTTTCTGCTGAGAAGTCAGGAAAACGCCTCTAAAATCCCCAACGCCTTTGTGCCGAAAAACATGCACAACCACGGCAATTACATCATCAGCCTTGGTAACCTGTGCCGGTGGCTGGCCGAGCAGGCTGAAGCATTGGGTGTTGAAGTCTATCCGGGTTTTTCTGCTTACGAGACCATCGTTGAGGACGGCCAGGTCAAAGGTATTCTTACCGGCGACATGGGCGTAGCCCGTGACGGCTCCGAGAAAGATGGCTATATGCCAGGTATGGAGTTGAGAGCCAAGTACACCCTGTTTACCGAGGGCGCTCATGGTCACTTGGGCAAACGCTTGATCAGCGATTTCAATCTGAGAGAAGGCAAGGATCCCCAGCACTACGGCCTTGGTATCAAGGAGCTTTGGGACATAGACCCTGCGAAGCATGAGCCAGGCTTGGTTGTCCACACCACCGGCTGGCCTCTGAGCGAAACGGGTTCAACCGGTGGCTCCTTCCTTTATCACCTTGAAAACGGCCAGGTTTATGTTGGCCTTATTACGGACCTGTCTTACAGCAATCCGCACCTGAGCCCGTTTGGTGAGTTTCAGCGCTTGAAGCTGCATCCGGAGATTAAAAAGTATCTGGAAGGCGGCAAGCGCGTGTCCTACGGCGCCCGCGCGCTGGCCAAAGGCGGTTATAATTCTCTACCGAAAATGAGCTTTCCGGGTGGCCTGCTGCTGGGTTGTAACGCTGGCACCATGAACAGCTCCAAAATCAAAGGCTCTCATACCGCAATGAAGTCTGGCCTGTTGGGCGCGGAAGCGGTATTTGAAGCGCTGAAGAGCGGGCAAACGGGTGAGGAAATAACCGGTTTCGGCGATCGCTTCAAGGAGAGCTGGCTTTATAAAGAGCTCTATGACGAGCGTAACTTTGCACCGGCGATGCACAAATTTGGTAACTTTTTGGGTGGTGCAGTGGCATTCTTCGAGCAGAACATTCTGCACAGAAGCCTGCCGTTTACCTTCCACGATCTCACGCCAGACTACGCCACAATGAAGCTTGCGTCAGAGAGCAAAAAGGTGACGTATCCGAAGCCGGATAACAAGCTGACGTTTGATCGTCTGACGTCGGTGTTTGTTTCAAACACCAACCATGCGGAAGACCAGCCGATTCATCTCAAGCTGACCGACCCGGACATACCGCTGGATGTAAATCTTCCGAAATACGATGAACCGGCTCAGCGGTACTGCCCTGCAGGCGTGTACGAAGTTGTCGAAAAGGAAGACGGCAACGGCAAAAAATTCCAGATTAACGCCCAGAACTGTGTTCACTGCAAAACCTGTGATATCAAGGATCCTTCCCAAAATATTACCTGGGTGACGCCAGAAGGCGGCGGCGGCCCCAACTATCCGAATATGTAAGTTCAGATTTGGATAAAGAGGCATAAAAAAACGGCTCCCTAAGGAGCCGTTTTTTTGATACTGCCAAGCAACGCCTAGTGAGTGTGGCCGTGCTCTTGCTCTTCGTCGGTCGCTTCACGCGCTTCGATGACTTCTACATCGAAGTGCAGAGTTTCCCCTGCCAGCGGATGATTCGCGTCAATGGTGACGGTCTCTTCGTTAACTTCAACGACACGAACAACCTGAGGGCCGCCCGGAGTCTGCGCCTGGAACTGCATGCCAGGCTCAATTGACTCTACGCCTTCAAAAGCCGTACGCGGAACCGGCTGAACCAGCTCTTCGTTAATTTCGCCGTAGCCTTCAGCTGGCTCTACAGAAACCTTTACCTGGTCGCCTGCGCTTTTTTCGTTCAGTGCACTTTCCAGTCCACCGATGATGTTCTGGGCACCTTCCAGATAAGCCAACGGCTCACGACCTTCTACACGGGAGGAATCGAGTTCTTCTCCCTGATTGTTGGTGAGCGTGTAATGGATGGTGACAACACGAGGTTGAGCCATGTGATCTCCTTGCGCATAGCAATGACGTTTAATTGATTAAAGGAAATAGTGTACGTTTTCCAAGATCATTTCTGGGGGCATGACAACGCTTTTCAACCGCCCTGCCCGATTTTGTAAAAATTTCCTTGGCTAAATACGCCCATTACTGCCTGTCCATCGACCGTTTCTTCCACAATATGTTCTGCCAGATCGTAATAAGCTGCGGTTACAAGCCGGGCGTCCAGGCCGTGACGAACCCGAATAACTGGCCTGGGTTGCCCTGAGTCCTCATAGGTGCTGACATCAAGCGGATGCTCGTCACCGACCTCAAGAATCTCGCCAATGTTTGTGGTTAGCCTTATGATTTGCGTTTTTCCGTTGCCCTCCACCTCAAGAGAGTGGGCCAGCAAAGGCGTGTCGTCTACCTGAATTCGCCATTTCTCTACGGGTGTTATCAAGTAGTATCGATCGTCTTCCTCGCGACGAAGAATAGTAGAGAACAGCCTTACAATGGCATCCCGACCCAACGGCTCGCCTTTATGAATCCATTTTCCGTCTCGGCTTATGCGCAGATCCATGTCTCCCGAAAGCTCGGGATGCCAATTCTCAAGCGGCGGTTTGTTGAGGTTCTTGGTCGTTTCCCCCACTTGCTCGACGAGATTTTCCGGGTTCTGGCTCATACTCTGCTCCGTAAACGGGTTATCTAACCACAATCAGGGCAAAAACTGGGTTTTCAAGTCGGCGCAGCCAGGACCGATCACCGGCATGTCGAGCACGACAGCCTGTGCGGTCATAAAGGGAATACCGCGTCTATGCCCATCAACCAAAAGTGTAGCCAGGCTTCCGACCAGGGGCATGTGGGAAATCAACATAAGCGGTGAGAACTGATTTTCAAGAAGGGCGTCCAGAAGCAATCCCGGATCATCGTCGGGTGTCATGAACGCTTTCTCGTCTACCGGGCAATTCAGAATTTCCGAGACAATCGCCGCCGTTTGCCTTGCCCGCACATAGGGGCTGCTCCAGATCTGTTCTGGCCGCCAGGGCGACGCTGCGATCCGAGCTGCGCACTCTGCAGTCTGGCTCCGACCGGCTTCGGTGAGCGTTCGCTCCTGGTCCAACGAATGCCAACCAGCTTCGCCATGACGCATGATAAGCAGCTGCACTAACAATCTCCCGCGGTGGTTCCGGCTACTCGGTCATTATTCGTGGCAGAATAAACTCAACGTCGGAGTTCTGCACGGACATCATCAGGCTGCTAATGACGGCAGTGATGGACGCATTTTCGTAGAGAATTTCATACAGACCGCGCACAAGGGGCATGTATATCCCGATTGCCTCGGCCTTCTTCTTTACCAGCTCGAGCGTGTAAATCCCTTCTGCCACCTGGCCAAGTTCAGCCACGGCGTCTTCCAGTTCCTGACCCTGGCCGACGGCATAACCAATTCGGAAGTTGCGACTCTTTGACGAGGTGCAGGTGACGATCAAATCCCCCACGCCGGCCAAACCCATAAAGGTCATGGGATTGGCACCAAGACAGACCGCGAAACGGCTCATTTCCGCCAGCCCTCGGGTGATCAGCATGGCTTTGGCGTTCTCACCCATGTTCAAGGCGGATGCCAAACCAGCCACAATGGCGTAAATGTTCTTGAGCGCGCCCGCCAGTTCTACGCCGTAAATATCCACGTTGGCGTACACACGGAAGTATTCACAACCCAGCAGGTCCTGAACGGTGCGTCGTACATCGGGGTCTTTAGCGGCGATAACGGTTGCCGTAAGATCGCGGCTTACAATTTCGCTCGCCAGATTAGGGCCACTCAGCACGCCTATGCGACAGCGAGGAATTTCTTCCTGCAGAATTTCGCTCATGAGCTTGAAACCGTGGGCTTCGATACCCTTGGTGAGACTTACAACAATCTGACCGTCGCGAAATTTACCGCTGTTTTCACGGATAACGGCACGGAAAGCCTTGCTCGGAATAGCGACAAATACGATTTCTGCTTTGTTTACGGCGTCTGCGAGATCGGTGGTGGGCTGAATATCGCCCTTAATTTCCACGCCGGGCATGTAGCGGCTGTTTATACGGGTTGTGCGGACCTCTTCGGCCTGCACTTCGTCGCGCATCCAGAAATGAACCCGGTGGCCGTTCTCCCCGAGTACCTTTGCCATGGCGGAACCGAAGCTGCCTCCTCCGAGAACCGCCACGTCGTGCTTCGGCTCTTTGGCCCTGCTAACAGGGGGTTCACGTTTGTCAGGCATAGTTATTCCGTTTGTTTGAATCAGATCTGAACCGGCCGGCGCGAGTTAAAAAAACACGGCGTCTCAGCCGGGCTCTTCAAATTCAAGCGCGCGTACCAGGTTCTTGAACTCTTCCCGGTTCTGCTTGTTCAACCCCATAAGTACTTTGTGAGCATCCAGTACCTTATCGCGAACGTCTTGTTCGCTGGCCCTCAGCACCGGTATTTCTTCGAGCTCTTCAATGCGCGAGGCGGGCTCACGGAGAATGATGAAGATTTTGTTGAAACCCATCGAGGTGATGATGCGGGTAATATCCGGATTGGTCGAAATCAGCGTGGGCAAGAAATGACTTTGCTTCTGGGCAGCCATGGCAATCTTGGCCAGTAGACCCAGAGTGGTGCTGTCAATAATGTCCGTTTCGGTGAGGTCGATCACCACGGTCTTGAACTGTGGATCCAGAGTGATGGAATCAACCAGATTGTCCAGCGTACAACAAAGGTTCAGCCGGATTTCTCCAATAAACTTAAGGACGTATATGCCCTGTTTTTCAGCTTGCAGGATTTTATAACCAACCATGTCTCACACTGCCACTATTTCAACGACGTGTTGTCTGACACTAAAATCGTATCAGTGACCGTCACGATACCGATATCGTCCGGTAACTCTGTGATCTCGTCGAGGTTGAGAGCCTCGCTAAGCGCTGCGACAGTGTGACGACCTCCAGATACGAGTTCAAGTAGTCTCTGTTCCTTTTCATCAAGACTCTTTTGCCGAATGACTTCAAGAATGCCATCGGAAAACAGAATCAGATGAAAGGGCTTGTCCAATGCAACTTCGTACACTTCCCATTGTGGCGATTCAAAAAGCCCTACGGGAAGTCCACTGCCCTCCAGAAAGGCCGTCTCGCCGTCTTCAAAGGAAAGCACTGGCATCGGGAAGTGAGCCCCTACCGCATAGTGTAATTTACGCTCGCTGAGAGAAATAATACCAACAAACATTGTTACGTGTTTTCCCAGACCCGTATCAAGTAACTCCGAGTTGATACGCTCGAGAAATCGTTCCGGATAGAGGATGTCGTCGCTGGACCCCCGGCGAAGGTTGCGTTGTAAGCGATTGCTCAGGTTTTTAAGCAGCACCGTCACGAATGCAGAGCTGGCACCGTGGCCAGACACGTCGGCAATATAAACCAGCGTTTTGTCTTCGGTCAGTGGAAAATAATCAAGAAAGTCGCCACTCAGGTATAAAGATGGCTTGATCAGGTGATCGATGTACAGACCACCGGTGAACTGCTCTTTTTCTGGCAGCATACGCAGTTGAACTTTGCGCCCGGCTCTCTGATCAGCGCGTAACTCAGCGATGCCGTCCCGCAGATCGCGGTTAGCATCTTCCAATTCTTGGCGGTAAAGCTGATTCAGGCGCCCCAAACGAACGCGATCAAGCAGCTTGCGAATGACGTCGCTTAGCGCTTTTTTATCCCTGCCGCAGGGTTTGAGCACGAAATCAGAAGCCCCTGCCCGAAGCGCATCAACCACGTTATTGCTGGACTCAGTGGCTGAACAGGCCACGATGGGGGTAGGCGTTTCGGATTCTTCCAGGCGTCCGGCGAGATCCTCGATCTCAGGGGGCGTGAGGTCTGCAAAGATAACATCGGGCATGTTATCGTCAATCATCGCGCTCGCAGAGGCGACATCGCGATAGCCAGAGACGTAGAATCCTCTCGTTTGAAGATAGCGCGCAAGTTCAGTGCGGGCCTTCTCGTCTGCATCAATTATCAGTATACGAATAAGTAAGCGCCCTGTGCGCGAGGTCATGGCTGTTGCCCTAAACTACCAGCGATAAACGAAAAACGGCGTTCCGAAACCTATTTTGGCACGCCCCTGTGATATAACAAGGCCAGTTTGGCGAAATCCGGAGATTCCTGCGAATGAGACGAGCGGTAAATGACCTGTTAGGTGCTTATGACAAGCTGATCATGGATCCGGTTCACGGGGCGATTCCCTTGTATCGGCATGAAATCCAGGTGATTGACCACCCGCTGTTCCAACGGCTGCGCAATATCTGCCAAAACGATATTCTCAGCCTGGTGTTCCCCGGCGCTACACACTCGCGTTTCCTGCACAGCATTGGCGTGATGCATGTGGGCACGCGCATGTTCCGCTCAATGATTGACGCCTACCTCCGGGAGCGACAGCTCAGCGAGCAGACCGACCTTAGCCTCAGCCAGCTTGATGCCATTGATTATCTCGCTAAAACCATCCGCCTTGGCTGCCTGCTGCACGACAGCGGTCACTCCAGTTTCTCTCACCAGTTTACCCAGGCTCAACGAATCCGCGAGCTTATGTCGCGCCCTGGCCGGTTCGCCGATCTTTGGGAGGGTGTCGATTACTCCGCTTATCACAGCGCAGAGCCGGAAGAGCTCGAGCACGAGCATTACTCGGTTCGGGTCGCTCACGATGTGCTGGAGGCGGTTGATCTGGAAGGCGCCGGCCTCCATGCCCTCGACGTTATAGGCATTATGGAAACCACAGAGGTTGCGCCCAGCGAAACCTTCTGCCGCCATGCCCGAACGTTTTGGGGGTTCATTGCCGGCGAAAATGCCGAGGCGGAATCGCTGATCAGCGAAAACATTCCGCGGCTGGTGCTGGATATGCTCTCATCCATTGTCTCCGGGGAAATTGATGCCGACCGAGCCGATTACATGCTGCGTGACGGCTTTCACTCGTCCGTCACGATTGGCGGGTTCAACCTTGATCACCTTCTGAGCAACCTGCGTTTCGGTTGGGACGAGTCAGAGCCCTGGCTGGGCCTGGCAATCACCCAGAAAGGCCTGGGCGCGCTGGAAGATTTTGTTTACAGCCGCTATCAGATGTACCGGAAAGTCTACGCCCACAAAACCGCACTGGGGTTTGACTGGCTGTTGCGTGAGGCCATTAACGAAGTTCTGGAAGACCCGGAAAGCTTTGAATGGATCGATACCTGCCTGAGCAACATGCGCTATTTTGCCGAGCTCACCGACAACTTTTTTTGGGAGGCTTTTCGGAAGGTTGCGCGCCAACGCCCCAACAGCTTCTCTTTTTGCATTGTGAATCGCGTTAAGCTGAATCACCTCGACACCCGGGAAGATCTTTCAGCTGCCGGCATCGCGAGTCATAGCGCCTGGCTGGCGGAGGCCATGGAACTGAACCCGGTCAACGTTGTGACCTGTTCCATGTGGGCTCGTTTTTCTAACATCCAGGACAACTTCAACGGCATCAAAGTGCTGATTCGTGATCCGATTGACCGGTCACGCTCCTTGAAAAAGATCACCGATGTGAGTGCCTTTTTCAGCAAGTTCAGCGACGGAACCATCACCCATTTCTATGCCCGCCCGGATATCACCCACGATTCGGGGCCTGCGATTAGCGGTTAGCTGCGTTTTTCGCGCAGGCCTCCACAAGGCTACAGGCGCTGTTGAATGCGCCTTCTACCCGGCCACCGTCAAGCCAGTCGCCTGCAATGCCAATACCCTGCTCCGGAAACCAAAGGCAGCCAGGTTTAGCACCGCCCTCTGAACGGGCGTACAACCAGCGGTGGGTGATTGAATCGGTAACCACCGCCCCGGTTCCTGTCAGTTCCCTGAATGCCGCAATCAGCTCTGCTGCTACCTGTTCTTGTGATGCGTCCACATTGCGCTCCGTCCAATCCGGAGTGGCGTGAAGTACCCACCATGTGCTGCCGTTTTGTTCGGAATTTGCGCGCCCCGGTTTACTGGAGTTGTTGGCCACCCAGAACAGCACCGGATGATGGCAACGCATGCCCTCATGGCTCGGCCAGGGATTCTCCTCGAACGCCACGGCGACCGCCCAGCATGGCAGCACTCGGCTTACAGCGTCGTCAAGCTGCGACGCCAACTCGGGAAGATCGCTCTGAGTAAGCAAATCTCGCGCTTGCGCGGGCGGAGCGGTAATGATGACGTTATCAAACTCCCCTACCGGTTTTTCGTTGCTCTCAGAACTGTCAGAACTACCAGAACTATCAGAACGACCGGATAACGCCCAACCTGTATCCGTTCGGGCCATATTTTGAATGCGAGTACCGGTGATAAGGGTTGCGTGGGCAGACAGCGCACGCGAAACTGCGGTCATCCTGGGCGTGCCAACATACCGAGGCGTTTCCGGGAACGTTTGCCAGTGGCCGTTTTTGTCTTGAAAGCCGAGCCGCCCGTTCCAGGTGCTGAAAGAGTTTTTGCCGGCAAACTCAGTGAGAAAAGGCAGGAATGCGGGGTTGCGGGCCGTAAAATATTGCGCGCCCATGTCCACCGAACCGTCGGAAGAGCCGCCCACAATTCGTTTTGCGGACAGCCTGCCACCGGGCCCTCGACTTTTTTCAAAAATCGTTACGTCGTGCCCCTGTTGTTTCAGTTTGATGGCGGTCGTCAGGCCCGTAATACCTGAACCAACAATCGCGATGCGGCGTATATCATTTGTATGAAATGTCTGATTAAACATGGTTTATGGTGCATCCAAATACTGTGGTTAGAGCGTACAAGTCGTTGAACATCAGAGCCCGGAATGTCCGAATGCCTCGTTGTTCAGGTTCCATTCAGAGAAAAAGGCAATCAGGGTATGACCCGAGTGCAAAACTTGTTTATTAATATTGTGAGGTGGTTCGATTCCGATGCCGGTTCGGATCAGATAGACGTTACCTCACGATCTTTCAATTTCGTGCGAGTTATCCCGTTTCTGGCGTTGCACCTGGCCTGCCTGCTGGCCTTCTACACCGGTGTAAGCGCCTTTGCGGTGGGTTTCGCATTCGTCTTTTTTATAGCTCGCATGTTTGCCATTACCGGATTCTACCACCGCTATTTTGCACACAAGACATTCAAAACAAGCCGTCGGGCGCAGTTCGGGTTTGCCGTGCTTGGCGCCAGTGCCGCTCAGCGGGGACCGCTTTGGTGGGCTGCGCATCACAGGCATCATCACCAGCATTCCGATCGCGAGCAGGATCTGCACTCCCCTCACCAAGGCGGGTTCTGGTGGTCGCACATGGGCTGGTTTACCTGCGATGCGGGCTTTGCCACCGATGAGCGCCGTATTCGCGATTGGCTCAAATTTCCGGAATTAAAGCTTATCAACCGGTTTGACTCGTTGATACCGGCCGCGGCAGCGATATTGATCTACGGTTTGGGCGAAGCGCTTGCAGCCTGGGCGCCGGGGCTTGGTACGAACGGCTTACAGATGCTGGTTTGGGGCTTTTTCATTTCTACCGTTGTACTTTTCCACGCAACGGTTTCGATCAATTCGCTCTCCCACGTTTGGGGCAAGCGGCGTTTTGAAACCTCGGATAACAGCCGCAACAACTTTTGGCTGGCGCTTCTGACCCTGGGTGAAGGCTGGCACAACAATCACCACCGCTGGCCCCAATCTGTTCGGCAGGGTTTTCGTTGGTACGAGATTGATATGACGTGGTATGGCCTCTGGGTATTGTCAAAACTGGGAATCATATGGGAACTGAACCCGATACCACAGCAGGTTCAAGAAGAAACCCGTCAACTTGATCAAACAAGGAGGGCGCGTAAATGAACTTTGCCCCAACCATTGAAGTAGGCCACCCGAATTCCGCGGTGCCCGCCACGTTGCAACAATTCAAGGTTCTGTTTAATGAACTCGACAAAGGCAACCTGAGCAAGCTGCCCGCTGTGTACAGCGAAGACATCCGATTTCAGGATCCGTTGGGCTCTGTGGAAGGGCTTGATGCATTAACGCACTATTTTTCAGGCTCTTACGCCAATGTTATTTCCTGCCACTTTGACTTCGAAGAGGCAGTGGTTCAAGACAGTTTCGCCACCATCCCCTGGCTGATGCACCTGTGCCACAAACGGATTCTCGGCGGGCGCGAAATACAGGTGGCGGGTATAAGCCATCTGGAAATCCGACAGGGAAAAATCTGTTACCACCGGGATTATTTCGACGCCGGCCAGTTGCTCTATGAAAACCTGCCCGTGGTTGGTGGCGTTATCCGTTGGGTTAAAGGTTACGCGGGATGAGCGGGCGCCTCGATACCTTATCCAGCATCTGGATAACCGGTGCCAGCTCCGGCATTGGCGAATCCGTAACCCGCGCACTGATCCGTGGCGGACACCAGTTGATCGTTACCGGGCGGCGTTCCGAGCCCCTTGAACAATTGAAGGCTCTTGCACCGGAGCGCATTACGGTGGCGACAGCGGACACCACCAGCAAAGATGAGTTGCAACAGATCGCGCCCTCGTTGGAGGCCCACGGTGATCTCAACATGGCGATTCTCAACGCCGGCACCTGTGAATACATCGACATTGCAAACTACAACAGCGATGTAATCGAAAAAAACATAGAAACCAACGTGATTGGCACCGCCCGCTGCATCGACATCGCGTTGCCGGCCTTGCGCCGCACTCGTGCCAAAGGTTTGCCCGCCACGTTGGTGATTGTCGGGTCGTCGGCCTGGTGGTTCCCTTTTGCTCGCGCGGAAGGCTACGGCGCTTCAAAAGCGGCATTGGCCTATTTCGCTCAAAGCCTGCGGGCGGATCTTTCGGTCGAAGGCATAGATGTGGTGCTGGTATCGCCAGGTTTTGTAAAAACACCCCTGACCGAACGCAACGATTTCCCGATGCCGTTTCTGGTGTCCGCTGAAGATGCCGCTGAGCGCATTGTCAGCGGCCTGGCCAAAGGCCATCACGAAATTGCTTTTCCAAAACGCTTTACCTGGATTCTGAAATGCCTGGGCGCTTTACCCCAGACACTGATTGATCGTATGGCGGCTTCCATGGCCCGCAAAGGCTCCAGCGAACAGGAAACAAAGGAATGAGTAAAACCCGTCAGCGTATTGCCGTCATTGGTGCCGGCGTGTCTGGCCTCACCGCAGCATGGCTTCTGGCTGAAGAGCACGAGGTACACGTTTTTGAGGCAGGCGATTACGCCGGTGGCCACACCAACACCGAATATGTCGATGTCGGTGGGCGTACCTGGCCTGTAAATACCGGGTTTATTGTATTCAATGACTGGACCTATCCGAACTTTATGCGATTGATGGAGCGTTTGGGCGTGCCGTCAGAAGTCAGCACTATGAGTTTTAGCGTGGACAGCAGTACGACCGGTCTGCAATACAACGGAACCAGCCTGAATACGCTGTTCGCCCAACGTAAAAATCTGTTTAACTTTTCGTTCCTGAACATGGTGCGGGAGATTCTGAGATTCAACAAAGAAACTCGTGCCGACCTGGTGGCGGGTAACATTCGAAGCAAAGAAACCGTGGGCGAGTATCTGAATCGTAATGGCTACTCCCGGTATTTTCGAAATAACTACATAGTGCCCATGGGCGCCGCTATCTGGTCGGCGCCGGAAATCGTACTTGAGCAGTTTCCTGTGCATTTCTTCCTGCAATTTTTCAACAATCACGGCATGTTATCCGTTGACGATCGTCCGACCTGGCGCGTCATTTCCGGGGGTTCTGCCCAGTACGTCAAGGCGATGATGGAGCGGCTCGGAGAACGCACGTATCTGAACACGCCTGTACAAGCGGTCACCCGAACCGAGAGTGGCGTTACCGTGACGGCAAACGACCAGACTCATGAATTCGATCAGGTCATTTTCGGTTGCCACAGTGACCAGGCGTTGGCCATGCTCACCGACCCCAGCGAGCAGGAACGGGAAATTCTGGGCGCTATCCCCTATCAGGAGAATGACGTAGTGCTGCACACGGATACACGTGTGCTGCCAGATAACAGCAGGGCCTGGGCAGCCTGGAACTATTTCATCCCGAAACACAGCACAGAGCCGGTTTCTGTGACCTACAACATGAATATTCTGCAGAATTTCGACACGGCGCCAGAGACGTTCTGCGTCACCCTGAACCGAACCCATGACATTGCGCCAGACAAGGTGATCAAACGTTTTACCTACGCTCACCCGGTATTTACGCTCGACGCGGTGCAAGCCCAGGAACGCTACGAGGAAATTGGCAACAAGAACCACACTCACTTTTGCGGCGCCTACTGGTTCAGCGGGTTTCATGAAGATGGCGTGCACAGCGCACTTCGGGTAGCGGGTGATTTTGGAGTGGAGCTCTGATAATGGGCAGCCAATGGTTGCAAGGTTCAATTCGGCACCGGCGTCTGTACCCGGTTCGGCACGAATTTGAATATCACACGGGCATGTTGGCGCTGGACACAGATGAGTGGAATGAAGTGACCAATATAAGCCCGTTTTTTTCTTTGGAACGCTTCAATTGGGTGTCGCTGAAGCGCAAAGATTATTTTCGACCCGAAGCCGGAGCTCTTTCAGACGCCGTGCGTGAACAGGTCAAGGAAGCAACAGGCTGGCGGCCGGACGGGGCCGTGGAATTGATTACCCACCCGCGCTACGCCGGTTATGTGTTCAACCCGGTCAGTTTCTACTTTTGTTACCGGCACGGCGAAAACGGCAATAACGGTGACGTACCGGCCGTGATTATGGCGCAGATTACCAATACACCCTGGAACGATCGACATGTTTACTGCCTGGAAACAACCGGCAGCGAGGCCAATTCTGCCGGCTGGCGTACCGAACAGTTTGCATTCACCAAGCGCTTTCATGTGTCGCCTTTTAACACCATGGCGCAGCATTACGAGTGGACGTTCAGTTTCCGGGGGCCGGAATTGCGAATTCACATGAACGTGGTGGAAGAAGGAAAAAAGCATTTTGATGCCACGCTGGTAGTCCATAGAGGCCCGCTTACACGTAATACTCTCCATCACAGTTTGCGTCGGTTTCCGGTGGAGGCACTCAAGGTTGGTGCCGGTATCTACTGGCACGCCCTGAAACTGAAATTCAAAGGCGCTCCGTTTTACACCCACCCAGACAAGCTGGCCAAAAGCGACCCTGCCCATCGGCTTGGAAGCGATGATCAGGGTATTGACGTAACCAGCGCGAACGACACAAACAAGAACCGAGGTAAGGTAAGCTCATGGAGAACATGAATACATCGGCTGATCCTATCGCCAAACCCCAGGGAAATGCCTCTGTGGCTAACCGTGTCGCCAGAACTCTGGTCACGCAGCAACTCCGGCAGTTGGGCAACGGCACGCTCACCGTAAAGCAAGCTGGCCGGGATGATCTGATTTTCGGAGATGGCGACACAACGCTTCAGCCGGCTGAATTGATTATTCATGACCAAAGCACCTGGCGAGACTTGCTCACCGGAGGCAGCGTTGGCGCTGCTGAAGCCTATGTGGCCGGTGATTGGTCGTCACCTGACCTGGTCGCCCTGCTTCGTTTTTTCACCCGTAACATCGACCGCATGAACGAATTTGAAGACCGATTCAGTTGGGTAACCAAGCCCGCGCTAAAAGGTCTGCACTGGCTTAATCGAAACACCAAAGACGGCTCCAGAAAGAACATCAGCGCTCACTACGATCTCGGCAACGATCTTTTCGAAACCTTTCTTGACCCGACCATGATGTATTCCTCGGCGATTTATCCAAACGATGATTCAACGCTTGAAGAAGCTGCCGTGCACAAGCTGGACACGATTTGCCGCAAGCTGGAACTCAGTCCGGGCGACCGGGTGATTGAAATAGGAACCGGCTGGGGCGGCTTTGCCGTGCACGCGGCTAAGCATTATGGTTGCCACGTAACCACAACGACAATCTCAAAGGAGCAACTGGAACTGGCCAGGGAGCGCGTTCGTGGTGAAGGCCTTGAAGACCGCATTACCCTGCTGTTTGACGACTATCGCGATCTTGCAGGGCAGTTTGATAAGCTGGTCTCCATTGAAATGATCGAGGCCGTTGGCCCACAGTTTCTGGACAGTTATTTTGGGCAGATCAACGCCTTGCTGAAGCCGGATGGTCTCGCGCTTGTTCAAGCCATTAATATGCCGGAACAACGTTATCAGCGTGCCCTTAAAAACGTGGATTTCATTCAGCGCTTTATCTTCCCGGGGAGTTTTATTCCCTCGTTTGGCGCCATTCTGGAATCGGTACGCGCTCAGTCGAATCTGGTTCTCACCCATTCAGAAGACACAGGGTTTCATTACGCTCGCACACTCCGTGACTGGTGTCTCCGCTTTATGGGCCAATCCGAACAACTGGAATCTCTGGGATATGATCAGACCTTCCGCAGGCTCTGGCATTTTTACTTCAGTTATTGTGAAGCCGGGTTCAGCGAGCGCGCCATCGGCGTATCGCAGCTTGTTTTTGCCAAGCCCGGTAACAAACGGCGGAACCTTTTAAGTGTATGATTGCTTCAGAAACCGCTCGTAATATACTGAATTTTATACTCTTCCAAATCGGTTGGTTTGCGTGTGCGGCCTACCCGACCCTACTCGGGCCCGTTCTGGTTCTGGTTTTCCTGGCCATCCACTTCGTTTTCGTTAGCCAGCATCGCTTTACCGAACTCCAGTTTGTCGGGCTGGGTACGGTTGTTGGCGCGCTGCTGGACGGGCTCTGGTTCTACCTTGGAGTACTGGATGACGGAAGCGGAACCGTGCTTATTACGCCGCTCTGGCTGGTCGCAATCTGGGCTATTTTCATGACCACCCTGAGCCACTCCCTGAACTGGATCAGTCGAAAAATGTTTCTTGCGTTCTTGTTCGCGCCTATCGCCGGCCCATTCGCCTACTGGTCGGCCAGTAAAATCGGGGTTGTCGTACTGCCAGATCTGGTGGCTTCCCTGATCGCCCTTGGCCTGGGTTGGCTGGTGGTGTTCCCACTGCTTTTATTCGCCCGCAAATCCCTTTATCCGGAGTTGACGTGATGAACAAATTCGGTTGTTTACCGTTAGCCGTTGTCCTGGCTTCTATCGTGGCGCCT
>NZ_DRGY01000004.1 GCF_011049865.1 Marinobacter antarcticus
CCTGGCCTGAGAGTGACCGTCGTTGAGGCTTTCCCGCTGTCTGCGGAAGCCTTGCCCGATGCTTATCAGCCAAGCTATGACGCCCGTTCGACAGCACTTGCCTGGGGCTCGCGGCTTATTTTTGAAGAGCTCGAGCTTTGGTCAACACTGTCGGAACACGCGACGCCCATCCGTAATATTCACGTGTCCGATCGGGGCCATTTCGGCGCCACTCGGCTGAACGCCGGCGATTATGGCCAGCAAGCTCTGGGTTACGTGGTGGATAACCGCTGGATGGGGTTATGCCTGATGCGGGCGCTGCTTGAAACGAACACGCAGTGGCAGGCGCCGGCTGAAGTGGTTGATATGGCGCCTGCCAAATCGGGCGTGAACGTTACCGTTAAAACAGGCGAGACGACCCGCTCAATAACGGCACAGTGCCTGATCGTTGCAGATGGTGGGCGCTCCGGGCTGCGGGAAAAGCTTGGCTTTCAGGCCAGCCATCGACGCTACGATCAGAACGCGTTGATTGCCAATGTATCCACCAGCGATAGTCATCAGTTCTCGGCGTTCGAGCGCTTTATCGAGGCCGGCCCTATGGCTTTGTTGCCTCACGGTTCGGCGCTCACGCCGGGCCATCAGTCAGCGCTGGTGTGGACCCTGAGCGACGAGGAACTTGAAGAGGTTCTCGCCCTGTCTGATGGCGACAAGTGCCAGCGGCTGCAGGCACGGTTCGGTTGGCGTCTGGGCCGGTTTACCCGAATCGGTGAGTGCCATCATTACCCCCTGACGCTGACCACCGTTGATGAGCCTGTAAGGCCGGGCGTGGCGCTTGTGGGCAACGCTGCGCACGCCTTGCATCCGGTTGCTGGCCAGGGTTTCAACCTGGCATTGCGGGGGCTCATGACGCTGGTGGAGCAGTTTCGATTAGCCGCCGAAGCGGGCCGGTCGCCGGGCGATTTCCAGATTTTACGCCGTTACCACGAATTGCACCGCCCGGACTGGCAGCAAACGGTTCAATTCTCGGATTCGCTGATCCGTCTTTTTGGCCATTCTACGGCGCCAGTGGCAGCCGCCAGAGACGTCGGGCTGGTGGGGCTGGATCTGTTGCCGGGTGCCAAGCGTCTGTTCGCACGCAAAGCCATGGGCACCGGAGGGCGCCGCGCTGTCATTAATAATCAGCGCGGGTACCGTGACCATGATCGATAACATGATGGATAATAAAGTGTTCGATATTCTGGTGGTTGGCGCAGGCATGACAGGCACCGCGCTCGCTCTGGGTTTGTCCGGGCAAGGCTGGAATGTCGGGCTAATCGAAAGCGGTGATCGCGCCACTGCGCTGCAGGTGCCCGAACTCGTTGACGAGCGCGCTGAGAAGGTATCGGATTTTGAGCCGCGTGTCAGCGCCATATCCCTTGCCAGCCAGCGGCTACTGGAGTCGCTCGGAGTGTGGCAAAGCGTTGCAGCCGGCCGCCATTGCGCTTATCAGGGTATGACCGTTTGGGATGGAGACGGTACCGGGCGGATTCACTTTGATGCGGCCGAATTGCAGGTTCGTGCTCTGGGGACCATTGTTGAAAACCGCAGTCTGGTTCGGGCCCTGTTCGAGTCGGTGGAAACCAGTGCGGTTGAGTTGATGGATGGCGTTCAGGTGACCGGTTGTTCGCACGAGGATGGCCAGCGATTCGTTGAGCTTGCGGACGGCCGCAAACTGGGCGCACGGCTTGTGGTTGCAGCCGACGGTACCCACTCCCGAATGCGCCAGTGGGTGGGGTTGCCCACCCGCGAATGGGATTATGATCAGCAAGCCATCGTCTGTACCGTACGCACGGCCCAAAGCCACCGATATACAGCCTGGCAGCGATTTTCCCAAACCGGCCCACTGGCGTTTTTGCCGTTGTTAACGGACAACGGCGATGAACACTTCTGCTCCATTGTGTGGTCGCAGGATACGGCAGAAGCCCATCGGTTGATGGCGCTGGATGATGACGCGTTTATGGCCGAACTTGAGCGGACCATTGAAAGAGAGCTCGGCGCTGTTGAAGCTGTCTCAGAGCGCTTCGCCTTCCCGCTGCGGCAACGCCATGCAAAAGACTACGTTGCGCCGGGTTTTGCTCTGTTAGGCGATGCCGCCCATACCATTCACCCGCTTGCCGGCCAGGGCGCCAATCTTGGGTACGGCGACGTTCGGGTTTTGCTGGAGGAGTTGTCCGGGGCCAGACATCGCGGTTTGAGCCCCGCCAACGAACTGATGCTGGCGCGCTATCAGCGCCGCCGCAAGAGTGAGAACCTGACCATGATGGCAGCTATGGAAGGCTTCAAGCAGCTATTTGGCCGTGATGAGTTGCCGGTGAGATGGCTAAGAAACACCGGGCTGCGCTGGCTTGATCGACTTGGCCCGGTAAAAAACCGTATCGCAGCAGAAGCGATGGGCCTTACTATCTAGGAGCCCACTAGGAGCCCACTAGGAGCCCACTAGCCGCCGACTAACGGCCCACCACCACTAAGGATCCGCACTGATGGCAGGAACCAGTCTGCTCGCGCTTATCGACGACATTGCGACCATTCTCGACGATGTCTCCCTGATGACAAAAGCCGCCACAAAGAAAACGGCCGGTGTGCTGGGGGACGATCTGGCCCTGAACGCGCAACAGGTCACCGGTGTAAAGCCTGCACGGGAATTACCGGTCGTCTGGGCAGTGGCCAAGGGTTCGCTGGTTAACAAGGCGATTCTGGTGCCGGCCGCTGTCGCGATCAGTTTCTTTGCACCCTGGCTGGTTACGCCACTGTTAATGCTCGGTGGCGCGTTTTTATGTTTTGAAGGCGCTGAAAAACTGGCGCATAAATTCCTGCCTTCCCAAGGCGATGAGCAACACGAGAAAGAGCTGAGCGAAGCTCTGAAACAGCCCGACGTTGATCTGAAAGCACTGGAAAAACGCAAAATAAAAGGCGCTGTTCGAACGGATTTCATTCTTTCTGCGGAGATCATTGCCATTACCCTCGGCGTAGTAACCGGGGAGAGCATAGGCATGCAGTTTGCGGTTCTTGCGGTGGTAGCCGTGATGATTACGGTGGGCGTTTACGGCCTGGTAGCCGGTATTGTGAAGCTGGACGACGGCGGCTTGTACCTGAGCGAGAAAGACAGTGAGCTGGCCCAGCGGGTGGGCAATGGTATTCTCTGGCTTGCGCCGTATCTGATGAAAACATTGTCCATTCTCGGCACGATTGCCATGTTCCTCGTGGGTGGTGGCATTCTGGTGCACGGCATACCGCCGGTTTATGACGCTATCCACCACTTCGCTTCAGATTATGGCGGCGTGTTAACCAAGCTGGTGCCTGTGTTGGCCAATGGCCTGATCGGTTTGTTGGTGGGGGCGTTGCTGGTGGCGGTGATTACACCCCTGCTGCGGATGTGGGAAGCCAGATCAGAGGCGTCCTGAATCAGGCGCAGGCGTCAAACAGCCGGCTGATGAGAACAGGAACTGCGGTTTCTACCCGCAAAATGCGCGGCCCCAGGTGTATGCTCTGGCACCCGGCCTCCTCCAGCTTTTCCACTTCGTAAGGCGTAAAGCCGCCTTCCGGGCCTATACATAACGCAGTGGGCCCGCTCACGTGTGTGGGGCAAGGCGTTGCGGTGCCCGGATGTGCAACCAGCGCTCGTTTACCCTCAAGCAGCGCCGGTAATTCATCTTCCACGAAGGGCTTGAACAGCTTGCGAATGTGTACCTGTGGCAAGGCGGTATCTTTTGCCTGCTCAAGCCCGAGAGTCATGTTCTCCCGCAGATTCTCATCCGACAGCCAGGGTGTTTGCCAGAAACTCTTCTCAACCTTATAGCTATTGATCAGCCAGATGTTTTTGATGCCCAGTGTCGCGCTGGTTTGCACAATGCGACGAAACATTTTGGGCCTGGGCATGGCGAGGATGAGTGTGACGGGCAGGGGGGCAGGGGGTTCAGTGTCGAGTACCACCACCAATTCGGCTTCTGACTCGGTGAGCTTTACCACTTCGCCCAAACCCATTCGTCCATTCACGCGACCAACCGGTAATCGGTCTCCCGTGGACACGCCGAGCACAGAACGGATGTGCTCAAGCCGGCGGCCCCTCAGAACAACACGATCAGGCGCAACAAAATCCTCATCAAACAGCAAAGCCAGGTTCATTCTGCGGGCGGCTCGTCAACGTCCGGGTCTGACACCTCACGTTTGGCCAACTTACCGAACAGAATGCCCAGTTCGAACAGAATCCACATGGGCACCGCCAGAAGCGTTTGGGAAATAATGTCTGGCGGTGTCAGCATCATTCCAATCACGAAACAGCCGACCACCACATAAGGCCGTTTCGCCGCCAGGTCTGCCGGTGTTGTTGCGCCACTTAAAATCAACAAGATCGTGGCGATGGGAATTTCAAAAGCGACCCCGAAGGCGAAAAACATCTTCAGCACAAAGTTCAGGTAGCTGCTGATATCCGGCAGTTCAACAATGCCTTCCGGGCCTATGGATGTGAAGAAACTGAATACCAGCGGAAAAACCACGTAATAGGCGAAAGCAGCGCCTATGTAAAACAGGAGAACGGACGTAAAAAGCAGCGGGAAAGCGAGACGTTTTTCATGGGTATAGAGGCCGGGCGCAATAAAGCTCCAGAGCTGATAGAGAATAATCGGGATAGCAGCAAACACTGACAAGAACAGTGCCAGTTTGAGCGGTGCGAAAAACGGCGAGGTGATATCAGTTGCGATCATGGTCTGCCCGATCGGCAGCAGTGACCGGATCGGCTCGGACAACCAGAGATACAGCTCGTTGGCAAAAGGGTAAATAGCCGCGAAACAGATCGCCACGGCCAGAACCATTTTCAGTAAGCGGTTACGAAGTTCCAGGAGGTGTTCAACCAGGGGCATTTCCGGGTGTCCGGACCGGGTGTTCTGACGGTCTGGATTCTCATCCTCTATCTTTGCATTCATGAAGGCTTATCCGACGGCGCTTGCGCGGGGTCTTGCAGAGCCGGTTCGCTCTCTAACGAGTCTGCGCTTGCGTCGTCTTGCGGACTTTGGTCACTCACAGTCTGTTTGTCGGTTTCTGATTTGCCGACGGGTTTGTCCGATCTGATCATGTGCTCATACTTCTTGGCTTCGTCCAGAGCCCCGCGTACGGTTTTTTGCACATCGTCCAGGCCTACGTCACCGGCCTCGCGCAGCTCTTTTCTGAGTTCATCCGCTTTCAACTGGCTGTCGAGTTCCGACGTGAACTGGCTCACCATGCGGCGGGCGCCACCAATCCAGCGCCCGGCCGCACGGGCAGCGGCCGGCAACCGTTCGGGGCCAAGCACCAACAGGGCAATAACGCCGCACACGAGCAGCTCAAGAAAGCCGATATCGAACATTCTGTCTCGTCTCAGCTTTTGGTTTTGTCTGCGGGCTTCTCTTCCGCCGTCTGCCGGGTCTGTTCATCGGCCTGGCCCTCGAGGGAGTCCGGGTCTTCGGACTTGGCATCGTCGTCGCTCATCGATTTTTTGAAGCCACGAATAGCGCCTCCAAGATCGGTGCCGATGTTGCGGAGTTTTTTGGTTCCGAACAGCAGAATGACGATGCCCAGTACGATAAGAAGTTGCCAGATACTGATACCCATTGTGGGTTCCTCATTTTAATATGTCGGTCAGTTACAGTGTACTTTACCGGAGACGATTCGCGGAAACTCCCTTTTGCGAACACTTCTTTTTCTGCGAACACTTCTTTTTCTGCGAACACGACCTTGTGGTCTACTCCGCGCCTCACTGGCTACGGGATGCTTTTTCTTCCAGGCCTGAAAGATCAAACCGTCTGGCCAGCTCGTCCACAACATCCTTCTGGGACAGCCCCAGGCTGGAAAGCATCACCATGCTGTGAAACCACAAATCCGCAGTTTCGCTGATCACCGCTCGGGTGTCTCCCGAATGTTCGGCATCTTTGGCAGCCAACAAGGTTTCGGTGCATTCTTCGCCGACCTTTTCCAGAATCTTGTTCAAGCCCTTGGCGTGCAGGCTGGCGACGTAGGACTTGTCCGGATCCGCTAATTTTCGGGCTTCCAGAATCCGCGTCAGATTTTCCAGAACATCGCTCATGACAATACCTCAGTTTTTGCCATAAATGGCATCCGGATCTTTGATAACGGGTTCCACGCTCACCCACTGATCGTTTTTCAGGGAACGATAGAAACAACTGCGCCTTCCTGTGTGGCAAGCAATACCGCCTTTTTGCTCCACCTTCAGTAATATCACGTCTTCATCACAATCTAGGCGAATATCCTTCACGACCTGCTGGTGCCCGGAGATCTCACCTTTACGCCAGAGTTTGCTCCGTGAACGGGACCAGTAAACCGCGTGGCCCTCCTCGGCGGTTAAACGAAGCGATTCGCGGTTCATCCAGGCCATCATCAGAATGTCGCCTGTGGCAGCGTCTTGGGTGATCGCCGGAACCAGGCCGTCGGTTGTCCAGCGAATGGCCTCAAGCCAGTCGAGATTGTCCAGATTATCAGATACATCGTTCATTTTAATAAATCCTGGGGCCTTAAATAACGTTCACGACCCATGATACCTAATTTTCGGTATCCTCTGCAGGATAGACCGTACGAATTCCGTCAAGTCTTATTCCTCAAATGAATTCACCTGCAGGCATAGCTGCCTGCCACTGGGTCACTCATGACCACTGCTACTTGGTTTATATTGCTTGGCTCGCTACTGCTGGTAGTGGGTTTCACTGCGTCCTATATGAAAACGGTTCCTGTTACGTCGGCCATCCTGTATCTGATCATCGGTTTCGTGGTTGGGCCTATGGGCTTTGGCCTGTTTCACTTTAATCCATTGAAAGAGTCAGCGTTGCTGGAACTGCTGACGGAAATTGCGGTGCTTATTTCACTGTACTGTGCGGGCGTGAAAATGCCGGTTCCAGTCAATTTCTCACGTTGGCGCACGCCCCTGCGGCTAGCTGTAGTCTCCATGACGCTGACGGTTGGCCTTGTGGCGCTTTTCGGTTATTACTGGCTCAGTCTTCCGCTGGGCGCAGCCGTGTTGCTCGGCGCTGTGGTGGCGCCTACCGACCCGGTGCTGGCCACCGAGGTGCAGACGCGCCACGCAGACGATCCCGATCGATTGCGTTTTGCCCTGACCTGCGAGGCAGGCATGAACGACGGCAGCGCCTTTCCGTTTGTGATGCTAGGGCTGGGCCTGCTAGGATTACACGACCTTGGGGAGCACGGTTGGCGTTGGATGGCGATGGATGTGATCTGGGCCAGTGGTGCGGGCATCGGCATTGGTATCATGGCGGGCTGTGGTGTCGGTTGGGTTGTGCACACTAGCCGCAAAACGTTTAAACAATCGGATTTTCTGGACAACTTCCTGGGTTTGGGGCTGATTGCGCTTGCTTATGGCCTCAGTCTACTGGTGGGTGCCTGGGGTTTTCTGGCGGTTTTCAGCGCTGCCGTGGCGTTGCGGCACACTGAGTTGAAGCAGGCAGGCCTCCGGCAAAGTTACTCGCGTTCAAACTCGGAGGACGTAGCTGAAGGCGATGAATCCTATGCCATCGTTCACATCCATCAAAGTTCCCTGGTCTTTAATGAGTATCTGGAACAACTCGCTGAAATTTTGCTGGTATTGCTGATCGGTGGGTCGCTCTTCTGGGACTCCTGGAGTTGGCGGGCCATCGGTTTCGCGGCCTTCGTGTTCTTCATCGCTCGCCCTGTGAGCGTTCATTTGGGCTTGTTGGGGAGCAAGGCACCAATGCGTCTGCGCCATATGGCGAGCTGGTTTGGCGTGCGTGGCATTGGCTCGTTGTACTATTTGATGTACGCAATCCAGCACGGGCTGCCAGAGAATATAGCGCTGGATCTAGTACGCCTGACTTTGGCCGTGGTTGCCCTCTCCATACTGATTCATGGTGTGAGTGCCAAACCAGCGATTGCCCACTTTTGGCGGTCACGAAACTCACGTTGATGAAGCCCGGGGTTGAAAGAACGTCTTTTGGTTCCTATATATTAACGAGTAGATGCAGATCATTACGGCGCCGGGCGCCTGACTTACATTTCGAGCAGAGCTGTCGAGAGTGTTAATTCATTTCCATAAAAGAGAGGAATACGATCGTGTCGAATCAGCCATTTCTTACCGATATCAAGACCATTCGAGAGCGTGCTCGTAAGCACATTGAGCGAGGTGCCGTGACAGAAGGCTATACGGCAGATCGCGAAAACGTCATCAGTCTGCTTAACGCAGCCCTGGCCACTGAGATTGTGTGTACGCTGCGCTACAAACGCCACTACTACATGGCGGACGGTTTGAGCGCCAGTATCGCCAAGGCCGAGTTTCTGGAGCACGCTCAGCAGGAACAGCAGCACGCGGACTGGTTGGCCGAGCGTATTGTGCAGCTTGGCGGCGCGCCTAACTTTTCCCCGGAGGGGCTGTTAAGTCGTTCCCACGCGGAATATACCGAAGGTGAGACACTGCGCGAAATGATCACGGAAGATTTGATTGCGGAGCGTATTGCTGTTGATAGCTACCGTGAGATTGCCAATTATCTGGGTGAAAAAGACCCCACCTCCCGGCGCATAATGGAAGACATCCTGGCGCAGGAAGAAGAGCATGCTGACGACATGGCAGGCCTGCTCGAAGGGTTGGATAAAATGCAAGGCCATCACGGCTAACATTGAGCTTATAGGGCCCGTTCCCTGAGAGCGGGCCCTTACTCATTTTTGCGATCACCGGCATTTAACGCGGAACACAGCAACGGTGGAGGATCAGAGGCGGGCTTTAGCGCGTCTGGTGGAGGCCCGCAGGGCCAGAACGTACTTGATTGACTTGTTAAATGCTCTTGAATGCGCACCGCAATGCGCATAGCATGTAGAGAACCTGCAAGCCTCCTTTGGAGACCACTATGCCAGAGCTCTACGATACAGCCGCCCCCAGAAAAGCAACCAATCTATCCGTAAATAGCGATCTGCTTACAAAAACCCGAGCGCTGAATATTAACCTCTCAGCTACCCTTGAAAAGGCCTTGAAAGAGGAGCTTGGAAAACGCAGAGCTTCTCAATGGACGGAAGATAACCAAGCCGCCATCAAAAGCTACAACGAATTCGTTGAGCAACACGGTTGCTTCGGCGACGAATTCCGTGAGTTTTAATGGCCCAGTTCGACGTCTATACCAACCCAAGCAAAACCAGTAAGTCATTTTATCCTTACTTGGTCGACATCCAAAGCCCGCACCTTTCAGAGCTGGCAACACGCATCGTGATTCCGCTTGGAAAGCGCTCGTCGTTTCGAGACAACGCGATGCAAGGCCTTACCCCTGAAATTGACTTCGAGGAAGAGAAGCTCCTGTTGCTGACACCTCAAATTTCTTCGATACCTACCAAGCAGCTCAATAATGCCGTCGGCTCATTAACCCATTTTCGAGATCAGATAGCAGGTGCCCTCGATTTCGCGGTCACCGGCATTTAACGCAGAAGGCAGCGGCGCGAGTCAGCGCGTCCGCTGGCCTGACTTGTTAGCAGAGATGTCCTTGAACCCACCAGAGACATACTTGTGCAAAACACTGGAAACCAGAGATTGGTACGGCAGGCCCTCTTCCAAAGCCCGACGCTGAAGTGCCTCCAGATCCCGCCTAGAAATACGGATATTGATCCGCTTGTCTTTCTTGAAGGTTTCTTCGGCCGCCTTCGTGAGATACTCGCGCCGATCGCCATCCAGATCCGATTCGAATTCCCCAGACTCGTATGCCTCAAGCAACTCTTGCTCTTCAAAATCTAATTTAGTCTTGGCCATACAATTCCCCTAAAAATTTCTTGGTGGCCTTGCGGCTGGGGATGATCGTTTTGAGAAAGATCTCCCCGTCATTCTCAACATACGGTACCAGCCAGGCGTAATCATCAATCCGAACCACAAACAGACGCTGATTCGGATACTTATCACTGTTGGGATGAGGTCCATCATCAAGTAAACCATCAGACTGAAGGGCGAACAGAACGTCTTCGAAAGAAGCTCCGCGCTCGCTCATCAACTGCTGGTTCTTTTCAGCATTCCAGTTAATTTGCTTCATGACATGAGTCTAGCAGAGTGTGTGCCTATTGGCATCTTGCTAACGCCTTGCTCACCGGTAAATTATGAGCGCAGCGAGTAATTTATCCGCGTGCAGCAACTTGTTATACCTAATCACGCCTATGCCGGCCAACGAGTTGGTTTAATACCCATGGTTCCAATTTCTCCCATAGCAGGCCCATCAGACGGTTATGTTGCTCTTCGGTTATTGTTTCGCCTTCTTTTGCTCCGCAATTAGCAAATGCGTACCGAACCGCCTCCTCTAGCACCCTCTCCCTTTCTTCTTTATGTTGGATTTCCAGTGCTGGACCTATAACTGAACCCATAGCCTGCTGTACGGCACTGCCATCCCACTTCTCGTAGCTATATGCCTTGCGTATGTCAGTGGACGTCAAATCTAGATCAACATCGAGATCCAGCTCCTTACCTGTGGTCGGATCAATCGAATACGTTGCCGAAAATGCACTGCCTATATAGCTGCTCGACAAACACATGACAACCCGCATTACACCGAAGTATTCGACGTATCCACGAATGAGATTGCTATCTGGGTCGCCATTAACATGGACAATGTGAATTGGAATTCCAGAGGGCCTTTCAAGCACTAAATCCCTCTCGTAGTAATACCCAAAACACGGCTCAGATTCTTCTTCCTTCAGGAATTGAATAGCATGCTCACAGTCTCTCACACTCACGCCGATTGTAGAGACCAACGCAAGCACTGTTTTGACGAATGAGCGCCCCGCATCTAAACCACCAAAGGACAGGTTGAGTTTAATTGGATTCTGAGAATAGCTGGATTTCGATTGAGCTTTCTCAAGCAGTTCATCAGCATCAAGTTGAGGGTATTTCCTAGCGACACCTTTCAGCATCTTTTTTGCTTCAGCCATGTTTCTGGCGGAAATATTAATCTCTACTCCGTTTTCGTTTTTCTGCTCTTTGAAAATAGGTCTTGGTAAGTCCAGTGATCCATCGGCATTGAGTACCCATTCATCTCCGCTGTTGGTTTGAAACTTCTGAGAAGGTGCATTACCACGCTCCCTGTTAATGCGAAAAAACAGACTCAACGGGTTCATTTGGCGCGCAAGTGCAGACTCCCAGTTATCACCAGATTTTGAGTTGCAGTCCACACACAGGAAGCCTGAGACTTTCTTCCTTCCACCAATTGAGTTGGGAATCAAGTGTTCACGAGAGTCTATTTCTTTGGAAATGAGTTCTTCACACAGCAAACATCGTTTTTCCAGATCGATGCTCAAAAGGTCAACTCCATTTTGTATAACGTTTGGAGCTCATGAGCGCTCGCAATGCGAGCGTCTCATGCAGCGACTTTGTTTGGCTGCCCAGTCCTGCAAAAGTATCAGGAACCACCTTTCTCTCAGGCCACTCTGAATTCCTGGGCATGCGACATGGCTTCAGGCCAATAGTCAGAGACCTACTGAAAAGATGCGAATGGCACCAAAAAAGCAACGCGATCGCTGAGGAATGGCGTACCCTCGGAGGCTCGCATGTGCGTCTTGTGACGCACATGCGAGCCTCCGAGGGTAGCTAAAAAAGCGTTCAACAACGATCTTCCTTATTTGGTTTCGTGGCTCAGATCTCAAATCGAAAAATACTGGTTGAATACACAGTTATCTTTGTCTAAATTATTGAGATCTTGGATCTTTGGATCCATGGCACTTAACCAAGGTCTGCCCAAAACAGTAACTTGATAGACCGCTACGCGATTGCGGAAATCTGACCGCTTCATCATTACTGATTCTTCAAGCGCCAGCGCATCATCCAAAAATCTATAAAACAAGAGCTTAGCCCACACTCTATATCGTCGCCACCGATGTGATTATCAGCGACTGCCGCGCATAACCAGAGCCCCGGCTGCAGCCAACAAGGCCCAGGTCCAAAGCGGTGCATTCTCCACCCATTCCCGCGCTTCTGGCCGGGTTCCGATCATGGCGGC
>NZ_DRGY01000005.1 GCF_011049865.1 Marinobacter antarcticus
CTGACTTTCGCCAGCTCGCGGGTAATCCGATGAACCTCTTCCAGAATCGGACGCGTCATAATATCGCCATTCCGGGCCTCAACCAGAATGGACACTTTGTTGCTGCCGCCGAACGTTTCCTTGTAGGTTTCGTGAACATCCACATAGGCATGACTGCTCGGAATCATATCGCTGAACTCCGTGCGAACATCGATTTTCAGCAGGTTCAGAGCCATCAGCGCAGTGCTGGCAAAAATGACCACCGCAACCCAGGTGCGATGGCGGATTGAAAACTCGGACAGTGAGCGCGCAACTTGATTAATCATGATTAAAGCGATCCCATCAGCGAGTCCGGCAAACTTGCCCAGTTTTCGCTGGACAGCAACCCGATTGATTTACCCGCAAAAAGCACGCCTTCCGGAGTCGCGAGCATGCGTGTGTGATAGCCATCCGTGAATCCTTCGGGGGCGAGCAACGTCCAGCTCTCGCCGTCCTGAGAGCTCAGTACAGCGCCGCCGTTGCCGGTAGCCAACCAACGCGTACCGTCGTCGATTACGTCGTAAAGATGTTCTGATGTTGGTGAGGAAACCTCGGACCAAGTCATACCCGAATCGTCTGTGTGGAATATCACTCCACCGTTCCCGACGATCACGCCTTGGGTGCCCCGAAAGGCCAAAGAGCGCAGGCTCTCATACCCCAGTTCCCGACCTTCCCAGCTATTACCCTGGTTGGCGGAGTGATAGAGCGTTCCGAATTCTGCGGTGATCCACAGATCGCCGTTCGCTGACCGGGTGATGTCGTTGAGTGCGACATCGCCTTCAATACTGAGGTCGTCCCACTGCGTTGCCTTGGCGTCTGTGCGGAAGATCGCCCCCATCTCACCAATGACCCAGAAGTGGCCGTCCATCCACGTCGCTTCGATCAACTTACCGGCAATGTCGGATACCGGCAGTTGGTACGATTGCCATTCTTTTTTTCCCGAATCTCTTGTACCCGAATCTCCTTTTCGCGAAGCGTCATTGCCCGAATTAAGGAACGTCCAGCCGGCATTGCCAACCGCAAGCACCGTTCCCTCACCAGAAGCCGCAATGCCCTGAAGGTTCACCAGCTCGGGCATAATATGACGCTGCCATTGTTCGATCGTCGGCCCGCCTTCAAGAATCAGACCGTTGTTGCCCGCGAACCAAAACGTGCCTCCTGTGGCTTCGGCCACGTCGTAAAACAGGTCTCGGGGCTCGTTAAGCGGTTGGGGTAAGGGCAAAGGTTCAACGCCGGGTTTTACAAACGCGGCCGCATAAGCAAGCCCACTGACAATGGCCCAAGGCGCCACCTGGGCTGCAAAGCCCAGAGCTCTACCCACCATGACGGGCCTCCCCGGCAACCTTTGCTGACGGCTGGCTGAGCCAGCGGAAACTCTTACCCCCCAACGAAACGCCGGTTAACTGTTCCGCCGCGTTTATAACGGGTATCAGATCAAGTGGGTCGATTCCGGTGTCATGTCCCATGCTGTTGAGCAACAACACAACATCTTCCGTTGCCACGTTCCCCGTCGCACCCGGAGAGAACGGACAGCCCCCAAGGCCGCCAATCGAAGAATCGAATTCTCTTACCCCGCGATCCAGGGCTACGGTGATATTCGCCAAAGCCATGCCGCGCGTATCGTGGAAGTGGCAAGACAAAATGTCTGAGCCCACCTCACTAATGACGGCATCCAGCAGCCGACGAACCTGCTCCGGGTTTGCTGCACCTATGGTGTCTGCAATGATGATTTTGCTTGCCCCGGCCTGCTTCACCAGCTTGGCATAGCGCGCAACCACCGCCGGCTCAACCAAGCCTTCAAACGGGCACTCAAACGCCACCGCGAGATACGCCTGAACGGCTATCCCTTCGCGCCTGCCACGCTCTATTATTGCGACGCAGACGTCCGCGGTTTGTGGCAACGACATGCGGATGTTTTTCTGATTCATGGTTTCAGTGACAGAAAGAACCACATTCACGACGTTTGCACCCGCCGCAACGGCAAACTCATAGCCCTTCATGTTGGGCACAAGCCCGGCGTAACGCACGGTGCTGCGTTCTGGCAGTAGCGCAAACAGTTCATCTGTACCGGCCATCTGGGGCACGGCTTTGGGCGATACAAAGCTGCCCGCCTCCAGGTTTTTCAGCCCGGCCTTCACCAGTGACTGAATCAGTGACAGCCGGCTTTCCACCGTTAATGTCTTGCCCTGGCTTTGCAGCCCGTCGCGGGGACCCACTTCGTTGATACGAACTTTCATGCTGACACCTCCGTTACCCGACGGCCTTGCTGGCTTTTAACTCGCTTATGCGCTGGTCGCTGTAACCGAGCGATCGGAGCACTTCTTCTGTGTGCTCACCCAGCAAAGGAGGCGCTGTAAAAGAATCCGAAGAGTCCACACTGAGTTTGATGGGATTTCCGGGCGCCTTGACCACACCGCCATCCGACTGCGGTATATCCACCACCATTTTCCGAAATAGCACTTGAGGGTCCGTCAGGGCGTCAGAGAATTTGTTGACTGGCCCGCACGGAATGCGAGCACTGGAGAGCTGTGCAACCCAATGTTCTGTGGTGTTGGTTTGCAACAGGTCGGAGATAATTCCGTTGATCTTGTGTTTGTCGACATAGCGACCGGGCTGGGTTTTGTACTTGGGATCCCGGAGTTCTTCGATACCGAGCAACTCGACCAGACTGTCCCAAAAACTGTCGAAGATAACCGCGATAATCACAAAGCCATCACGGGTTTTGAACGAATCGTAGGGCACATGAACAAAATGCCCGTTACCAATGGGCGTCGGATTATCACCGCTTAAAAAGTGCATGGTCGCCATGTAGTTCAGCATGCTGACCTGGCAGTCCAGCATAGAGATGTCCACATGCTGACCGTAGCCTTTGGCATTCCGTGACTGCAGAGCCGCCAGGATGCCCATCGCTGCGAACATGCCGCCACCCAGATCGCCAACGGGAACACCGGAGCGTGCGGGGTGTTCAGCATCGTGGCCAGTAATGGACATGCCACCGCCAATGCCCTGTACCACCAGATCAAACGCTGGCCGGCTGAAGTTAGGGCCAGCCTGACCAAAGCCGGTAATGGAGCAGGTGATAATGCGAGGGTTTATGTTTGAAAGATGCTCGTGGTCAATCTTGAGCTTGGTGGGAACACCGGCAGAGAAATTATCCAGAACAATGTCTGCATCGCGAACCAAATCGTAGAACGTGCTGAGACCGTTCTCACTTTTCAGATCAATGCAGACGCTTTTCTTGTTCCGATTGAGCGTTATGAAATAAGCGCCCTGCCCGTTGTGGGAATTTTTGGGATCTTTGGCAAGGAGGGCGCGAGTTCCTTCACCCTTAAGTGGCTCGACCTTTACGGTGTCTGCCCCCATGTCGGCAAGCAGCATTCCCGCGTACGGGCCAGAGAGCATATGCGTCAGATCAAGGATCCGAACGCCTTCCAGAGGTTTGGTCATGTTCAGTCAGCACACTGTTGTCGAATGAATTTTTATTGCCCTTTGCAAAGGGGCTTTTAAATCATTCAACGCAAACGCGGTGCCAACTCATGAAAATCTGGACGAAATACCGTTAACCAATGGAAAGATAACGAGTTTTTGTACGTAGATACCGAAAAGGTATGGCCCAAAAATAAGGAAATACAGTTCATTATGAAAGCATTGAATTTCACTATGAACTATTTCTTTCTTGTTTGGAGCGTATTACATCCCTGAAAAACTAAAATCCACGTCTGGCTTACGACCGTCAACAATATCAGCCAGCGCCGCAGCCGAACCACAGGAGTGCGTCCAGCCCAGAGTGCCGTGCCCGGTATTCAGGTAAAGATTGGCGAACTTGCTTTTGCCAACGTAGGGCACGTTGGACGGCGTGGCTGGGCGCAGTCCGGTCCAGAACTCGGCCTGATCCCAGTAACCCGCTTCGGGCATTATATCTGCAGTTCTGCGCACAATGGCGCGACAGCGAGCGTAATTGAGGTTTCGGCTATACCCGCTCAGCTCCGCCGTGCCGGCTACCCGTATACGATCACCCAGCCGCGAATACACCAGCTTGTATTCATCGTCTGTCAGACTGACATTGAACGCTGCCGCTTCGTTCTTCACGGGCACCGTAATGGAATAGCCTTTGGCAGGATAAATATTCAAAAACAGCCCCACAGACCGCGCAAGCGCAGCACTGAAACTCCCGAGGCTAAGCACATAGGCATCCCCGCGCAGGGTTTCATGGTGACCGTCCCGCAAAACCTGAACGCCCAGAATGCGCTCCCCAGCACGCTCGAAACTCAGGGCCTCCGTGCCGTAACAGAACTCAACGCCCGCATCCTGACACTTTTGGGCCAACGCCTGGGTAAATTTCCGGGCGTCGCCGGATTCGTCTTCAGACGTGTAGGTGGCGCCGGCAATTCGACTCTGGATATGCTTGAGTGCAGGCTCCAGCTCGATGGCTTTGTTCGCATCAATAACCTGGCGATCACACCCGAGATCGCACATGATCCGGGTCGGTTCAAGCGCCGCGTCAAACTCCGCGGGATTGGTATAGAAGTGCAGAATGCCTTTTGTCACCTGATCGTATTCAAGCCCTGTTTCCGCGCGCAACGCCTGCAACTTGCTGCGGCTGTAGGTACCCAGATTAACCATTTGCCGAATATTATGAGCGGCTTTCGCAGAGGTGCACTGGGCCAGAAAGGACAGCGCCCATCGCCATTGAGCAGGGTCCAGCTTCGGCCGGAACAACAGGGGCGCATCTGCTCTGAACAACCACTTCAACACCTTCAGAGGCGCCGAGGGGTTGGCCCACGGCTCAGCGTGAGAAACGGAAATCTGACCGCCATTTGCATAACTGGTTTCCAGGCTTGCCTGATTCTGTCGGTCTATCACCGTTACCTGATGGCCCTGCTTTTGCAAAAACCAGGCGGTGGTTACACCCACAACTCCTGCGCCTAAAACCACTACGTGCATGCTTGTTTCCTTTCAAAAAATCCGAATGTTGGCTCAAACCCTTAGCCACCGGAGCGCTTTACAATCCAGCCCTTCTGTTTCAGAAGTGACATGAGTACGTCTCGCTGGTCACCCTGGATTTCGACAACACCCTCTTTTACCGTGCCGCCGGTACCGCATTTGGCTTTGAGATCCTTGGCGTAAGCTTTGAGTTCCTTATCGTCCAACGGGATACCGGTCACCAGCGTAACCCCCTTTCCCTTCCGCCCTTTCGTTTCGCGGCTTACCCGAACAACACCGTCACCTTCCGGGCGCTGCGCCTCGCCGCAGGTGCAGTTTGCAATCGGGTGGCGGCATTCGGGGCACATACGCCCTTGTTCTGTTGAGAACACCAGCCCGCCCGTAGATCGCTTCGACATTTATCCTCCGCATGTCACACCAAAATGTCCCGCCAAAACCCGTGATTACAAACGGGCCGGTCGCGTTTTTCAGTCTGGCTCTGGTGGGTACCTGGTGAACATTTCGGCAACCACCTCATCAATCAACTTGCTGCGGGTTTCCGGCGACTGATTTTCGTTCAGGTAGCGGCGGCTCGCTGCGCGCCAGACAACCTTTTCCGTGCTTTTGTCTACCAGCTCTACCACCAGTTTTCCTTCTTCGACTTCGCGCACAGGAGGCGGCGCTGAAAGCCCCCAGCCAAAGTGGCCGGTGCCAAAGCCGAAACCAAGCCCCAAACCTGACCGTTCAAGGTGCTGCACGTCGGTAATCTGCCAGTTCACCAAAAGGTCTGCTTCCGGTTCCGCTACCTTGCGCAAGGATTTAAGGCTCAATTCCCGCTCAATTGCGCCCTGAATTCGGTTTCCATCCAGTGAAACGAACGAGGAATTGCCGGCGTCAGGCGCGAACGCCCACGATGAATAGTTGCCAAAAGCGGCGGCTGAATTGTAATCGGTCACCACGTTGCTGGCGCACCCTGACATTGCGAGTGTCACGAACGCTGCCAATAAAAGACGAGCCATTGTCTACTCCTTAATCTCTTGGATTCCTGATAACAGTATACGCACAAGACACAAGAACGATGCGGTTTTGCCCGATCACGTTTCAAAACTGTAATCCAGTTTGTGAGCATCGCAGAAGGCTGCAAACGCATTCAACTGATCTTCCGGAACGAGAACGCGCGCGGCAACCCGCGCCGCTACCAATGTGCCGTACAGGACCGAATCCAATTCTGCGGCGTTCACCTCGCACCAGTGCCGCAACGGTTGCTCGTCCGCAAACCCCATCGTTACATTTGCCGCACTCAACGGCTTGAGCAAAACCCTGCCCACCTCCGAAAGCACGCTCTCCGCCGCGCCGGCATAAGCCCTCACAAGGCCCCCTGCGCCAAGCTTGATTCCACCGAAATAGCGGATCACCATCACAAGTACATCGCCCATATCCTTGTGCTGAATTACATTGAGTATGGGTTTGCCTGCGGTACCTGAGGGCTCGCCGTCGTCGTTCATCGCCGCTTCCGCCGCAGAGCCAGGACGTCCGATCTGATAGGCCCAGCAAATATGACGGGCGTCAGGATGATCGTGCTGTGCTCTTTTTAGCCATTCTTTCACTTCATCCCTTGAGTTCACAGGCGCAACCCGGGCAATAAAGCGGCTTTTCTTTACGATGGTTTCACGCTCGAGATAACTGGCAGGCACCGGGTAATCTTTTTTCATAGGCAGGCCTGCGCTGTCGTTAATCAACCGCAAATACCGGAAGCCGGACAACGACCTGCAAGCCACCAGAGTTTCCTTTACCAACAGGCGCCCGATTATTTGCGGTGATGTCGCCGTCATGGGCCAGAATGATGTCTTTGGCGATCGTTAATCCCAGGCCCCACCCTTGGCCGCCCCGAGATTTGTCAGCCCGGAAAAACGGCTCAAATAGATGCGCCAGAATGTCATCTGCTACGCCTGGCCCTTCGTCCCCAATCGTCAGGCTTACCCAACCTGCCTCCAGGGTCTGTGAAATATGAACCACCCTGCCAGGCGGCGTGTGGTCCAGGGCATTCTGCAAAATATTATCAACCGCCCGCTGCAACAAGCCAGCATCCCCCAACACAGATACCCCGGTGCTTTCGCGCATAACGACGAGTTTGCACTCAATACGATTATGTTCGGCATAATCGGCTGAATCCCGTAAAACCCGATTCAGCAATGCGACGGAGCGGACGGGCGCGCGTGCGATATCACTGCCCTGCTCAGTCACCCGATACAGCGTCAGTATTTGCCCGGTCATGGTTTCAAGTCGCTCGTTCTGGCGCAAAATACTGGCCATCAGATCGCCTTCTACGCCACCCTCACTGGCCAGTTCAATAGCGATGCGTTGGCGCGCTAAAGGCGTGCGCAAATCGTGGGAAATGTCACGCAACAGATGTTTTTGCCGCGCCAACAAGGTGCACAGCTGATCGGTCATCACGTTAAACGCCGTGGCCAACTGCCCTACTTCGTCTCGCCGGGCCGCTATGCGCGCACTAACCCGCAATTCTGTATGGCCATCCGCGATGGCTTGTGCGGTGGATTCCATGTGCCTCATGGGTCGCGATACAAAACGCGCAATCAGCCAACAGGCCAAGGTGATCAAAAAAAACGCCAACCCCATTTCCATGTACCGGAAAACCCGGGGTTCCAGCCAGCCCTCGCCGTGCATTTTTGGCCAGGCAATCAAACGGTAGCCCCCGCCAACATCCACAATCGCGGGTTTTTGCCGATACCACCCGGACTTGATCCTTGAGCGGATAGCCTCCGGCAAGCGGTTGTCATCATCCGCACTGATCATCATCAGGTGCAGCCCCAGCTCGTCCCCCTGCGATCTGAGAAATTTGTGGGCCTCGCGGCGTCCACCGCTTTCCCGCACGGCAGCCACCTCAAATCCCAGATCCCGTAACTCGAGCTGGCGTTCAATGGCCGCGCGCTCACGATCCAGTAATACGCTGGACACCAAAGTGCTCACGACTACGGTTACCGCCATGGCGAGCCAGATGAGCAGAAAAATCCTCCAGAACAGAGGCACCATCAGCCGGCGCTTCATACCGGCACCCGGTAACTGTAACCTAGGCCGCGCACCGTCTCGATTCGCGGCGGATCATCGTTGCCCAGTTTTTTGCGAAGGTTGCTGATGTGCATATCCAGTGTCCGGTCGAAAGCTTCGAGGCGGCGCCCCAGGGCCCATTGCATAAGGTCTGTTTTGCGCACTACGCTGCCGGCATGAGCCAGCAGCACCTGCAGGATTTCATATTCAGTGGCCGTCAATTCGAGGGGCTCGTTGTGCTGATATATACGGCGGTGACTCAGCTCAACGCGTAAATCGCCGTAGCTCCGCTCCGCTTTCGCTTCTGTCTTTTGATCCCAGGCCACCCGGCGCAGTATCGCGTGAAGCCGGGCAACCAGCTCACGGGGGTTACAGGGCTTGGGAATATAGTCATCTGCACCCACCTCAAATCCGACAATGCGATCTGTTTCATCTCCCTGTGCGGTCAGCAATACGACCGGCAGGTGCGTTTCAGCGCGCAGTTGGCGCAGCACCTCAAGACCATTGATATCGGGTAACATGATGTCTAACACAACGATATCGCAGTGTTGCCCTAGCGCGAGTGCCAGGCCATCTTTTCCATTGGCGGCTTCACGCACCGTGAATCCCTGGCCATTCAAATAGCGGGCAAGCAGTTCACGGAGTTCGTCGTCATCTTCTACAAGCAGGACTCTGTTGTGCATCGTTTGTCTCTACCCCGGGGTTGCCCGATTGATAGTTGCCTGATTGGTGGGTGCAAATTGATGGTTGCAAGCTGCGTTGCCCCGAAGTTTAACACGGGCGTCCAACCTTGCTGCCTCCGACCGGCGTTCATTTGAAGGACCTTTACATGACCTTTACGCGCCATTGACGCTCGTTTACCAGAACGCCCATTAATATGTTTGTGAATCAGGCTTCCGCCGCCACTGGCCAAGCAAAGACATCACAGTGAACTGTGAGAGGGCATATCATGACCACACGCAAAGCATCCACCATCGCCGCTGGCCTTCTGGCCTCGACCCTGTTCGTTGTCAGCCCTGTGCTGATGGCTGGTAATCAATCAAGCCATCATGGCGACGGCCAATACGGCGATCAGCGTAACATTACGGAACTATGTGAAAACCTTCGTGAAGGCAAAGGGCACTTCAACAAAACAGAACGCCAGGCCGAGATGATCAAGCGACGCGAAGCCATGGCCGAGCGCCTGAAACTGACCGAAGAGCAGCGCGGAATCTGGAACGAGATTCACGGAGAACGGCGCCAGAAGCACGAAAAGCGTATGGGAAAATGGCAGGATAAAATGAAAAAGCGCTGCGCAGAGTCGCAAAAGTGATCACGATGCGGATTTTGACGTAAGGTATCGGGAGCAATCAAGGAGTATGTCCCAGCCATGTCAGAACCCGCAACATCAACGATAACGGTCGAGGCCTGTCATTCCCTTTCCGACATTCCCCGGGAAACGTGGGAACGTCTGGCAGGCACCGACAATCCGTTTCTTCGGTACGAGTTCTTCGAGGCGCTGGAAAACGCCCGCTGTACCCGCGAGGAAACCGGCTGGAAACCCTGCCACCTTGTCTTTCGCCTGGCAGGCGAAATTGCCGGGGTGGCTCCCGCCTACCTGAAATCCCACTCCATGGGGGAGTACGTGTTTGACTGGGCCTGGGCGGACGCATACCAGCGCTACGGTCTGGATTATTACCCTAAACTCCTGATAGCTGTCCCTTTTACGCCATCCCAAGGGCCACGGCTGCTGTTTGATTCGCAACTGCGAGATGCGCTTGATGCCCGGGCGATTCACGATCTTCTGGACACCCTCATCGCCCGCCTTGGCGCTCACTCGTGGCACCTTCTATTTCCGAATGCAGAGGATCAGCGGTTGCTCCACCACGAAGAGCAGCTGCACCGAATTGGTTGCCAGTTCCACTGGCACAACCGCGGCTACGGGTGTTTCGACGACTTTCTGGGCGAACTCACGTCCCGCAAGCGCAAATCCATACGCAAGGAACGTCGCCAAGTTGCCGAACAGGGCATTACGTTCACCCGGTTTCATGGCAGGGATATCCCGGGTCACGTTCTGGCCGCTTTTTACGTGTTTTATCAGGCCACTTACCTGAAGCGCGGTCAACGACCTTATCTGACTCAACCGTTCTTTGAACAAATACGCGAGAAATTGCCAGACCACCTGCATATCGTCATGGCGATAAAGGATGGCGAGATGATTGCGAGTGCTCTGTTTCTGAGCGGCGGAAACACGCTCTACGGGCGCTACTGGGGTTGCCTTGAAGAGTACAATCACCTGCACTTTGAAACCTGTTATTACCAAGGGATAGAGCTGGCAATTGAGCGGAGCCTGCAAACCTTCGACGCAGGTGCCCAAGGTGAACACAAACTGGTGCGCGGCTTCGAGCCTGTGCTCACGCATTCATGGCATGGAATCGCCCATCCGGCGTTTCATGACGCGATTGACGTGTTTACACGGGAGGAGGCAGAACAGGTTTTGGGTTACTATGAAGACGCCAAAACGGCACTTCCGTTCCGTCAAAACGATCAACAAAACGACGGAGCCTGATAAGTCGCCAGGTAAGCGACTCCGGCTCCGCACGCAAATCAGCTTTCCTTGATTCGGAAACCTATTTTCAAAGACACCTGGTAGTGGCCAACCTTGCCATCGACAATGTGTCCGCGGGTTTCCATTACCTCGAACCACTCCATGTTGCGAATGCTCTTTGCCGATTCCGCGAGGGCGTTTTCAATCGCGCCCTCGATGCTTGTTTCAGATGAACCCACAATTTCGACTTTCTTGTACACGTTATTATCGGACATAAAAGACCTCTTGTGTTCTGTGGCTGTCATCGAAAGCCTATAAGACAAGTCGCTGCCCGGCAAATCACGATCTCGTAACCCTAGGAAGCAGCAAACCCCAGATACCGAACGAGAGCCGCTGCAAAAATGCCCGCCGCAATGGCGGGCAACGGCTTTTTGAGAACGAGCATTGCAACGGCGGTGACCGACAGGGCAGCAAGCGCGCCTGCGTCGCCGGCAAACGCCATAGGCACGATGATGGCGATGAGTACCGAGCTGGCCATGGTATTGATAAAGCTCTCAATACGAGGGCTTATCCGCACGTAGGACATGATAAACACGCCCCCGAAACGGGTTGCCAACGTCACCAGCGTCATGATTAATATCAGCGCCAGAACGCCGGTTGTCGTGGTTTCAATCGTCATATTGATTCCCCCCCGGCGCTCTCATCAACTCGGCCATCAACGGGCTTGTCTTCAAGCCAGAAAAAGCCGACCAAACCGCCCGCAAGGGCTCCGGCAACCACGTGGGTATTGGCGGGCAACCACTTCCAGGCTGCCAGCGAGGCGGCGGCGGCCAGCACCCAGGCAACCAGCACTCGCGGGTTCTTCTTTCCGCCCAGTGCCATAGCTAACAAAAAACAGCCCAGCACCATATCCATTCCCAGGCTTTTCGGGTCCTGCAGAAGTCCACCGAAATACACGCCCAGCCAGGTTCCGACAATCCAGCCCAACCAAAGCACCAGACCACCCCCCAGAATCACTTCAAGGTTGCGCTGGCCGCTTTGATACTCCTGAGCCGATACCGCCCAGTTAGCGTCCGTAAGCACCAGCATGAGGCCATAACGTTTAGCGGGAGCAACATCCTTCAGCATGGGGTACAGCGAGGCGCCCATCAGAAGGTGTCGGGAATTGATGGCAAACACCACAATCATGACGGGAATAACCGACACCTCAGAGCCCCACATATCAATCGCGGCAAACTGCGAGGCACCGGCAAATACCATGGTGCTCATCAGCAACGATTCGAGCGGCCCCAGCCCCTTCTGTACGGCGGCAAGACCGAACGCAGCGCCGAACGCCACTACAAACAGTGAAATAGGAAGCATCCGAAGAAGTTCGGATCGAACCTTCGCGGGCTGGAATTGGTAGGAGTATGACGAGTTTTTCATCTACGCAAGCTAAGGAAATTTCCCCTGCGCGCGTATCAGTAGTTTCCGCAGATGCAGGTTATCAGCCTGCCCGGCACTGGCCGATTTACTCTGCCGGATCCAGGTCCTGGCTGTCCACCAGTCGCGCCCGGACACGGGGCAGGTATTCCGGGTAGCGCCTCTGAACAAAGGCCACGAGACCCTCCCGCACTGAACACCGAAGATCCCAGGCCCGGCTGGAATCCGTGGCGCTCATCAAGAAGCGTATCTGCAAAGCCTGTTCACTGGAGTCCGTAACCTGCACCGTTTCCGTTTTGCCGTCCCACTGAGGCGCCTGCCTGAGCAAGCGGCCGAACTCCTCGCGCAACGGCTCCACCGGTATGGCGTAGTCCAGCCACAAGTAAACCGTGCCCATCATGTCCGCCGTGTTCCGCGACCAGTTCTGAAAAGGGTTCTCGATAAACCATTGCAAAGGCACGATCAGCCGGCGCAGGTCCCAGATCCGCAGCACCACGTAAGTCGCGGTGACTTCCTCTACCCAACACCACTCGTCCTGAACGCGAAGCACATCGTCAATGCGGAACGGCTGGGTTAGCGCAATCTGCATGCCAGCCAGCAGGTTACCCAGTACCGGGCGGGCCGCAAACCCGAGAATAATACCACCAACACCCGCAGAGGCCAGCAAACTGCCGCCGACGTGGCGCACGCCTTCGAAAGTCATCAGCGCTGACCCCAACCCCACAATCACAATCAGGATATTGAGGCCGCGAACCAGAAACCGGGTCTGCGTTTCGACTTTACGAGCGCGTTTCCATTCATCCCCCATCACCGGATTGAGCGTGACGATCACGTCACCTATGGCCGAGGTACAGCGCACGCCTGCCCAGGTCAGCGACAGGATTAGCAGCAACGTTGCCACATGCTGCAGCTCCGCAAGCAGGGGAAGATCTTCTGGCGCGGCTTCGAGAACCCCGTTCAATACCAACAGACAAAGAACGACGCCCAACGCGCGCGCGGCTGCGTCGAGAAAAATGCGGGGGACAGCCTTGGAACGGGTAAATCGTCGCGTCAGCGCCAACGCAACACGATAGGCGGCGTAGGTTGCCAGCAGCGCCAGTAACGCAGACGCCCCAGGCAACAGCCACGCGCTCAGAGCAGCCTTGATAGACTCCAACATCCCGTACTCCCGGGGCAATAACTTTGAAGCTCTCAAATTAGCGCATGACCGTAGGCGGTGGCAAAAAAAAGTGTGCCTGCCCTGGCATTTTGAAATTGTTAAAGCCCATCCAGACTCCGCATCTGTAATTGACCTCTAAGCTTAGAGAGATTAGTTTATCTCCGATCCGACCCCGCAAGGGCAATCCCCTTCGGAAGACCCGGACGCCTGAAATCACAACGCCGGCCACAAGCCGGACGACAAAAACAACACCGCCGCTGGTGCCGAGATCCGGCCAGGTGGAGAGGATTTCAATATGCCCAGTTCAGCACGTCTCCGTGACGTCTTGCGCAGAGTACAATTGCGCCTGTCGATTAAGATCATCGCCTTTCAGTTCCGCATTTTAGCGCCCAAACGGGCAAGGGAAGAGGGGTAAGCCGCCATGAACGTATTCAGCCACCCCGAATTTGACAACCATGAACACCTGTCGTTTTTCTGCGATCCCGAAACCGGGCTCAAAGCCATTGTTGCAATACATAACACCTCCCGCGGACCAGCGCTTGGCGGCTGCAGAATGTTTGCGTACGTCAACGATGAAGAAGCCGTGCGCGATGTGCTGCGGCTATCCCGGGGAATGACGTATAAATCTGCGCTTGCCAATCTTGATCTGGGCGGCGGGAAGTCGGTCATCATTGGCGACCCGCGCACGCAAAAAAGCGAAGCCCTGCTGGAAGCCATGGGCAAGCACCTGGAAAGTCTTGGAGGCCAGTACATTGCCGCGGAAGATTCCGGCACCAGCGTGCCGGATCTGAAAGTGATGGGGCGACATACAAAATACGTTGCCGGCATCATCGAGCGCACAGGTTTTGACGGCCGTCTTAGTAACGGAGACCCCTCCCCTACGACAGCCTATGGCACGTTCATTGGCCTGAAGGCAGCGGTGCAACACAAGCTCGGCCGCGAGGATCTGACCGGTTTGAAGGTTGCCATTCAGGGTGTTGGAAACGTGGGCTACCGTCTTGCCCACTACCTGAAGCAAGCCGGGGCAGAACTTTGGGTGTACGACATCCATCACGAGAACATGCAACGTGCGGTTGCTGAGCTGGGCGCACACGCAGCATCCGCCGAAGACATTCTGTTCTTGCCGGTAGATGTAATCGCACCCTGCGCTATGGGCGCCGTGATAAACGACGACACCATCCCCCACCTGAACGCTACGGTTATTGCGGGCGCGGCAAATAACCTCCTGCAGCGCCCGGATCACGATCAGGCACTGAAAGACCGCGGCATACTCTATGCGCCGGATTTCGCTATTAACGCGGGCGGCATCATCGACGTGTTTTACGAAGGCAGTAACGCTTCGCCAGACGACGTGCGCGCCCATGTAGAAAACATCGGGCAGACGTTGGCCGAGATCTTCACACGCTCGGATTCCAGCGGCATTCCAACCGGTGCGATTGCCAACGCACTCGCCGAAGAACGCTTCCGCTCTTTCAATCAAAACAGATACCTGGCAGGAGAAAATCATGTCTGAATCACACGCGCCTACTTCGGGGGCCATGGAAGGCTCGAACGCGAAACGGGGGCTCTGGTCCTCGCGTCTTACGTTTATTCTTGCGGCCACGGGCTCTGCCGTTGGTTTGGGTAATATCTGGAAATTTCCCTACATCACCGGTGAAAACGGTGGTGGCGCGTTTGTCCTGGTCTACCTCTTGTGTATCGCAGCCATTGGCCTGCCCATCATGATGGCCGAAGTGCTCATCGGGCGCCGTGGCGGGCGTAGCCCGGTTAACAGTCTCAGAGAGATTGCCAGCTACGACCGCCTTAACCCGGCCTGGCGTATGGTCGGCGCCGTTGGCGTACTGGCGGGTTTCCTGATTCTTTCGTTCTACTCGGTGATTGGAGGATGGGCGGTATCGTACGTGGGCACGGCTGCCAGCGGGCAGCTCACGGGCCAGTCTGCAGAGGCCGTTAGCGCCATTTTCTCTGACCTGCTGGCCGATCCGATGACGCTGCTTATGTGGCACACCCTGTTTATGGCTCTGGTGATGCTTGTAGTAGCAAAAGGCGTTCGCGCAGGGCTTGAACGGGCGGTCAGCATCCTGATGCCAGCCTTGTTCCTGCTGTTGCTGACCGTTGTGGGCTACGCTATGACCACCGGTGAGTTCGGCCGGGCGGTCACCTTCCTGTTCCAGCCAGACTTCTCCAAACTCACCACCTCGGGGGTTCTGATCGCATTAGGTCACGCGTTCTTCACTTTGAGCCTGGGCATGGCGGTGATGATGGCTTACGGCTCCTACCTGCCAAAGAATATCTCCATCGCCAAAACCTCCATTGCGGTGTGCTTAATCGATACGTGCGTGGCCCTGCTTGCGGGTCTTGCGATTTTCCCGATTGTGTTCGCTAACGGCCTTGAGCCTGGCGCCGGCCCCGGTTTGATCTTTCAAACCCTGCCGCTGGCGTTTGGCCAGATGCCGATGGGCAGTCTGTTCGGCACGCTGTTCTTCCTGTTATTGATCTTTGCCGCCTGGACGTCGGGCATATCGCTGCTGGAGCCCATTGTGGAATGGCTGGAAGAGCAAAAAGGCATGAACCGCACCGTGAGTACCTTAGGTGCCGGTTTCGTATGCTGGGCGCTGGGCATTGCTTCGATTCTTTCCCTGAACCTGTGGGCAGATTTTACTCCGCTCGGATCGATCGACATGCTTGAGGGTAAAACGATCTTTGATCTGCTGGACTTCTTTACGGCCAATATTCTGCTGCCTCTCGGCGGCCTGCTGGTTGCCGTATTTGCCGGTTGGGTGATGTCGCGCGAAGCCATAGAGAAGGAGTTGGCGCTTTCAGAGCCCATGTTCCGCCTCTGGTACATTACCGTGCGCTTCATTACGCCGGTGGCTGTGGGAGCGGTGTTCGTTTACAACCTGTTTGGGGCTTAACCAACTTCAGGCAACGAGCACGTTCATAGCTGATCGAGGGAGACCTTCAGGGTCTCCCCGATTCTTGCGTTCAGCTTGAGATCCGCCAATTCCTCCGCGCGCGTCCGGCCCAGGTTGAGGGTGGCCACGGGCTTGCCGAATTCCTTGGCGTAGCGGCAGAAGCGAAAACCCGAGTACACCATCAGCGACGAACCAATCACCAACAGGCCGTCACTCGCTTTGAGTGCATCCAGTGCTGAGTGCACCCGTTGCTTTGGCACATAATCCCCGAAAAACACCACATCCGGCTTCAAGATGCCATCGCACTGCGGGCAATCTGCCAGGCGAAATCCGGAAAAATCCACGTTCAGATCCGCATCACCGTCCGGCGCGCTGTCCGCTTTGTAATGCCCGAACTCCGGGTTCAGCTCGGCACAACGTTCGTGCACATGATCTCTGGGGCATCTATAGCCGCAGCTCATGCACAGCACCTCATCGGCGCGGCCATGCAGGTCGCTCACAGCGTGGGTGCCGGCTTTCTGGTGCAGGCGATCCACATTCTGGGTCACCACCAGGCTGGAATGATTGCGCAGTTCGAGATCGGCGATGTAGTAATGGGCCGGGTTTGGCGCAGCGTTACGCATGACGGGCCAGCCAATCAGGCTGCGCCCCCAGTAGCGTTGCCGGGTTTCGACGCTCTCCATGAATTCCCGATGTTGCACTGGCTGTTTGCGCTTCCACGCGCCCTCGCCATCGCGGTAATCCGGAATGCCGGAATCGGTGCTGACACCGGCACCTGTGAGAATCAGAAGCCTGGGATTTTGATGAATGAAATCCGCCAGCAAACTTCCGGCTTGCTCCGGTTCATGCAGCACCGATGGCGTGTCCAGCTCAGGAAGACGCTGGCTCGCACTGAATGGGCGTGTGCGATGAGTTGTTTCTGGCATACAAGCTCCGGTCAGTTCAGCCCGGTTTGCGGGCTACGTAAACGGTGTTGAACGATTCTCTGTTCTGGAACGGGTTGTAGAAGCTCACCACATGGCAGACTACCTCAGTGAACACCTCACGCAACACGTCCATAAATACGGCGTCTTCACCTTCGTTGGACCACATGGCAAAGATACCACGGGGTGTGAGTTGCTCGGCCATTCGGGCGATGTTTCGGGTGGTGTAGAAGCTGGCGTTCGAGTCGTTCAGAAGGGCGCGGGGTGAGTGGTCGATGTCCAGGAGGATGGCATCGAACGCTTTGCCGGGCGCTTCGGGGTCGAAGCCCCCTCTCTCGGGATCGGCAATGGCCAGATCAAAGAAGCTGCCGTGAATGTATCGGCTGCGCGCATCGGCGTTGATGTCTTTGCCAAGGGGCACGTATTCTTGCTGATGCCAGCGGATAACCGGCTCCAGATATTCGACAATCAGCAATTCCGCGACGCGTTCGTGTTTGAGCGCGGCTACGGCGGTGTAGCCGAGCCCCAGGCCACCGACGACGACGCTCAGGTTGTCGCCTTCGGTTTCACCCAAGCCAAGATCCGAGAGGGCAACTTCGGCGTCCACAAACATGCTGGACATGAGAAATTCTTCTCCAAGTTTTACCTCGAAAATATCCCGGTCGCCCAGCGCCGGGATGCGCCGACGGCGAAGTGTGATCTCACCGATTTCGGAGGGCTGGCTATCAAGTTGCTCGAACAGACGTCCCACGGTATTGCCTCTTTTTATAGCTATTGGTTGCTTGGCCCCGGGCCGGCTTGAATTTGGCTCCGTGCAGTCGCCGGTGATTGGCCCCCTCCCAAAAACCGCTGTAAATACGTCCGTGTACGCTTGGCTCCGCCATCCATGGCTCCGCACATTTTTGGGAGGGGGCCAACCACCGGCTTTTTTGATCTACTCCCCGGCTTCTTGCAAATTCTAATGACAAGCAACAAGGATTCCCCGCATTTTCTCAGAGCCCAGCTTATTCATCAGCTCAATATTATGGGGCGGAATCCCATCCACATCCGGATGGCTGTCAATCGCGGCTTCCAGGCTGGCTTCCCGCAACAGGTGCAGCATGGGGAACGGGGAACGATTGGTGTAGTTCTCCGCCGCATTCGGGGCCGTGTCTGCAAACTGGTAGTCCGGATGAAAGCTGGCGATTTGGTAAATACCTTCCATGTCCAGATACGTGAGCAACCCATCCGCGGCGCCCAGAAATTCATTGTAGAGCGCGAAATCCTGCAATACGTGGGGATGAATCAGCAGGGTGGTTTCGATTTCCGGTTCATCGTCCAGGTGCAGAAGTTCGGTTTGGAGGGCCTGGAGCAGTGCGTCCTCGTTATCAGCCTCGCAGACCACAAACCGGACCCGATCTCTCACCAATTCTCGTTTGGCAAACGGGCACAGGTTGTAACCAACGACAACGTTTTCGACCCACTTTCGGGTTGCTTCAACTACCGCAGTTTCGCTCAATCGAAATTCCTCGTATGGTTGGCCCAATCCACAAAGTCAGACCGAGCAGTCGGGCGGGACTGTCCAAAAATGTGCGGAGCCATGGATGGCGGAGCCAAGCGTACACGGACGTATTCACAGCGGTTTTTGGACAGTCCCGCCCGACTGCCCGACCCCCAAAGTATCTGTAGATCTTAAAAGTACCCCTGACTACGCAGATAATCATCATAGCTGCCACTGAAGTCGGTAATGCCCTCAGGCGTCAATTCAATAATCCGGGTTGCCAGCGAAGACACAAACTCACGATCGTGGCTAACAAAAATCAGCGTGCCGGGATAGTTCTCAAGCGCCAGGTTCAGCGACTCAATGGACTCCATATCCAGGTGGTTAGTGGGCTCATCCATCAACATCACGTTGGGCTTTTGCAGAATCAGCTTGCCAAACAACATGCGCCCCTGCTCACCACCGGAGATAACCCGCACCGATTTACTGATGTCGTCGCCGGAAAACAGCATGCGGCCGAGGGTGCCTCTTATCAGTTGCTCACCGCCCGTTGTCCACTGAGCCATCCAATCCGACAAGGTGTCGTCCGCGGCGAAATCCGCGGTGTGATCCTGGGCGTAATAGCCAACCTCGGCGCTGTCCGTCCACTTCACCTCACCGCTGTCTGGCTCGTACACGCCTGCCAGGCACTGCAACAAAGTGGTTTTACCAATACCGTTGGGGCCGATAATCGCCACCCGCTCACCGGCTTCCACTTTCAGGTTCAACTTGTTGAACAACGCCTTGTCATTGAAACCCTTGGTCAGTTCCCGGAGGGTTACCGCTTGGCGATGCAGTTTTTTGCCTTGCTCAAAACGGATGAACGGATTAACACGGCTGGAGGGTTTTACCTCATCCAGCTGGATTTTATCGATCTGGCGGGCGCGGGAAGTGGCCTGTTTCGCTTTCGAGGCGTTGGCAGAAAAGCGGCTTACAAACTGCTGCAACTCCGCAATCTGTGCCTTCTTTTTTGCGTTATCCGAGAGCATACGCTCACGGGCCTGGGTCGCGGCGGTCATGTACTCGTCATAGTTGCCCGGGAACAGCCTCAACTCGCGGTAATCCAGGTCTGCCATGTGGGTGCAGACGCTGTTCAGGAAGTGACGGTCGTGGGAAATAATGATCATGGTGCTGTTGCGAGCAACCAGAATGTTTTCCAGCCAGCGGATGGTGTTGATATCCAGGTGGTTGGTGGGCTCGTCCAGTAACAGAACATCCGGGTCCGAGAACAGCGCCTGAGCCAGCAAGACTCGCAATTTCCAGCCTGGCGCAAGGCTGCTCATGGGCCCTTCATGTTGTTCCAGCGGAATGTCCAGCCCCATAAGCAGTTCGCCGGCACGGGATTCGGCGGTGTAACCGTCCATTTCCGCAAACTGCACTTCCAGATCCGCAACCGCCATACCGTCTTCTTCGCTCATATGGGCAAGCGAATAAATGCGATCACGCTCTCTTTTAACTTCCCACAGCTCTTCGTGGCCCATGATCACGGTATCCATGACCGAGCAGGTCTCGTAGGCAAACTGATCCTGCCGGAGCTTACCCAGGCGAACGTTAGGCTCCAGCATGACCTGACCTCCGGAAGGCTCAAGGTCGCCACCGAGAATTTTCATCAGAGTGGACTTGCCGCTGCCGTTCGCGCCGATCAGGCCGTAGCGATTGCCGTTGCCGAACTTGGCAGAAACATTTTCAAACAGGGGTTTCGCCCCGAATTGCATGGTGATATTGGCAGTAGAAATCAAGAAACAAACCTATAGATGTGAGGGCCGGCGCCGCGCCGGCTAAAGAAAGCCGGCATTGTACAGGTTTGCAGGGATAATCGTGAGGCCGCAGAAACACCGATAAAAAGGCTTGCCTCAAACGAAGGGGACGGGCAGCATTCTCCTGCGTAAGACGCATTCTATCTGACACATAAAGGAAACTGACCATGACACAGGCAACCGCACGCCACATTCTGGTAGACAGCGAATCAAAGTGTGAAGAGCTGAAGAAATCCATTGAAGGTGGCCAGGATTTCGCAGAAGTCGCGAAGCAGCACTCTTCCTGCCCCTCCGGCCGCAGCGGCGGCGACCTGGGATCTTTTGGCCCCGGGCAGATGGTCCCCGAGTTCGATAAGGTCGTATTCAGCGGCGATCTGAACACGGTCATTGGCCCCGTCAAAACCCAGTTTGGCTACCACCTGCTGGAAGTCACCAGCCGCAGCTAGCCTTTGGCCCTATCCGGCTTGTTGATTGGCTCCTGACGGTTCCAGGGGTCTCTCTCAATGGCGATACAGGCTTTTTCCGCCTGTATCAGCCTACTTTTGCGGTGTAAGAAAACGCGCCATCTGGTTACCGATGGATTCAATCGGATCGGTAATGGCCTGTTGAATGCTTCGGGTAACGGTTTTTGAAAACGCACTCCCCGGGCCGCTTTCAAGAAAGTCGATATACAACCCCATCTCTTGAGCGCTGATTTTTTCATAGGTGTACAAATAGCTGTCGTACACCTGCTGCTCCACAATGCCTCGAATTTTATCGCGCTGGTTCTCGATGTTGCGCTTGAGCTCATCGTAATTATTCGAATCATCGCTGAACGCCGACATGGCCGTTGCCAAACCCAACTGCACAGCAATGGTGGTGTCCACGGCGCTTTCGGTAGCGCGGGATGCACGGTCAAATCGATCAAACATCCTGGCTCGGGCGGTGTCCTTGTACTTCTTGTTCAACTCAGCAGCCCCAGCCTGAACCTGCTTCCAGACAGCCGGATCCGAGGCCGCGATTTCTGCCGTCGAAATTTTCCGGGCAACGGGCGTTTTGTACCAGCTCTCGACCGCTTCAAGTTGTACCGCAGAGAGATCCTGTTCCAGGTTTTTGACAATCTGCTGTTCTATGTCTGCAGCGCGAAAGCTATTGGTGACCACGTAGCCAATGGTGTCTGCAACCATCGGAGGCACCTGCTGGCTGCGCTTCAAACCCTCGCGAATGCCTTCGCTGATCATTGCGGGGTAGCGATCAATAATATCGTCGACAGGCGATGCGGCCAAAACCTGTTGGGCACTGGGCGCCGCTATGACTGGGCCAGCCAGAAACAAGCTGGTGATTAAAAGAGGTTTAACTAGAGTGCCAAGCTTCATTTAACTAGTATCCTGTTGGGTGGATGCTGCGTTTATGACACGAGCACCCACCCCTGAGCAAGCAATCCATGGGTTGTGGAGATGACAGTTTGGTAGGAAAATTCTGGCAAACCGCCCGGCCCCGCAAGCGACGGCGCCAAAGCCGCGGCGATCGGTGGCGATCCCGTGCAAAATGGTACGGATTTCCGATTCTCGGAGTACTGATCGGCACGTGGGCAACACTGCGTTTTAGTCTGCTGGCGCCCGACCCGCCCGTGAATCCGGACGATCTGTGCGATATTTTTCGGGAACACGCAGTTTGGTACGACTACGCTCGTGATTCCCAGGAGCGTTGGGGCTCGCCCATTGCGACCCAGATGGCATTCGTTTACTACGAATCGTCGTTCCGCAGCCACGCTCAGCCACCCAGAACCCGGCTGTGGGGCTTTGTCCCCTGGGCGAGGCCAAGCACTGCGTATGGCTATGCGCAGGCACTGGATCCTGCGTGGCAGGAATACCTCGCTGCCAATGGCGAGGGCTTGTTCACCGTACGCACCGATATGGAATACGCATTGGATTTTGTGGGTTGGTATAACAATCTCACCCATCAAGAGCTTGGCATTCCCTTCCATAATCCGCGCCAGCTCTATCTGGCTTACCATGAGGGTCGTGGTGGTTACGCCAGAAAAACGTTCGCTCGCAAGCCTGAAATTACAGCGCTGGCTTCAAGGGTTCAAAGCCGCGCCTTCCGTTACGATAATCAGCTCAAATCCTGTGAGCAGGAGTTCCAGTGCTGGCACTGGTATCAGTTCTGGCCGTTTTGCAGCTGACGATCGATTGTCTGTTGACCAATGACATAGCAATCACGCCTTTGGGTTGAACTCAATAGCTGGTGCCTGGGCCCGCAGGCGTTCCACCAGAAACTCCATCACAATGCGAACCCTGGCCATTTGCTGGGTATCCTGGCTTACGTGCACCCATAGATCGACACTTTCGCCTTCAATAGGATCCGACAGGCGGCGCAGCGTTTTGGTGCCTTCACCCAGATAACACGGAAGAACCGCAAGGCCTGCACCTGAGCGCGCCAGCGCATGCATTGCGTGCAGGCTGTTGCAACGAATGACGGACGTAACGTTTTTCAGATGCTTGCGATACCAACGCCCCGTCGCCAGGTGACTGAAAGAATCATCAGGAACAATCCAGAGACAGCCTTCAGGGTGATGTTCAATGTCCATCGCGCGGTGGCGCCGGCAATAGGCGCCAGAGCCGTATACCGCAGACTCGATCGACGCAATGCGCTCACCCTCCAGCGTCGCCTGGGGTTTGTTTTCCGGGCGCAACGTCAAATCTGCCTCCCGATGGCTAAGGTTGGTTACGTCGTTGTCGGTGAGTACTTCCAGCTCAATATCGGGAAACTCACGGACCAGGTCAGCCAGAACGGGGCCAAGCAGCTCGCTCATCATCGTGTCTTCTGCGGCCAAACGTACTTTGCCCACAGGTGCCGAGTCTTGCCCTACCAGTTTTCGCTCGAGATTCTCCATCTCGACGGCCAGCTTTTCAGCATTGCGGAACGCGGTCTCACCCGCCGGTGTGAGCTGTAATCCATCCCGGCTGCGTTCAAAAAACTGCACACCCAACGACTCCTCCATCTGGTCCAGCCGACGCAAAACCGTGGTTTGATGCACACCCAGTAATTCTCCGGCTTTTGCGAGGGTTCCGCCTATTGCCAAAGCGTGTATATATCGAAGATAATCCCAGTCCATAGCTACTGCATATTTGCAACGTGAGTACGGAGTTTAACGTATTTAAGCTGCAAAAAAATACCTTTATCATTAAGTGTAGATTCGGATTGGTTCCGTTACTAACTCACCCTATAAGGAGGAATTCGCTATGACTCAAAGACATATCGCAACCGTTCAACCGCTACCATCCAGCATCCTCCACAATAGTGCTGCGGTGAGAAGCCAGCACACCCGTGCGGCCACGAAGATAGCGGTTCAGTTTATGAGCCGTAAACTGCGTTCGTTTAACCGCCGGACGGTGGTTGGTGTAACACCCGATATCGCCTGAATGCAGAGCGACCGCTGATTACAGTCAGGCAGAAGCAAAGAGCTGCGCCTTCGCGCAGCTCTGAAACGGACAGCCAGACTGAAAACGCCGACAGCCTTTACAGGGTACTGTCGGCGTTTTGCATTGTGCCGTCAGAATTCCCAGATCACTTTCTTTTGCTGTTCGAACCATCCGTCCATTTTAGGGTTATAAACGTCCTCAATGACGTTGCGCTTGATCTTCATCGTGGGCGTCAGCATTCCGTTTTCCATCGTCCAGGGCTCTTTCACTAAAACCACGAACGCAATTTTTTCGTGCGCCTCGCAGCCTTTGTTCACCGCGTTCAATTCGCTCATCAGTTCCTGTTCGAGCTCATCGCGGTTCATGCCGGCTGTGAGCGCATTGCGGATTGCTTCCGATAGCAGCAACATCAGACACGGTTGCGGCTGGTTGGCGCCGGCGGCACAAACAACCTCTACCGAAGGGTGATTAAAACGGTTTTCAATAGGTACCGGCACCACGTACTTGCCCTTGGAGGTTTTGAAGAGATCTTTCACTCTGCCCGTGATGCGCAGGTAGCCATCGGCATCGATCTCCCCCATATCACCGGTTTTAAGAAAACCGTCAGCGGTAATGTCTTCACGGGTTTTTTCGTCGTTTCGATAATAACCCAGCATCATGCTCGCGCTTCTTACCTGCAGCTCGCCTTCATCGCCAATGCGGTGTTCAACGCCAGGATTCGCGATGCCCACAAAGCCTGTTCTGGCCTGCCCCGGGCGGCTGGCATGGGAGTACCCGAAATTCTCGGTCATGCCGTAAACCTCCAGCAATTCCAACCCGAGGCTGCGATACCAGGTGATAATTTCTTCCGACAAAGGTGCCGCTCCGGTTAGCGCGGCGCGGCAATGATCCAGCCCCAATTGTTTGAGCACTTTCTTTTTTACGATCGAATTCAGGAACGGAATTTTGAACAGTAACGCCTGCTTTTTCAGCGGCAGTTTTGCGTTCACGCCAAGATAGAATTTCATCCACAAGCGGGGAACCGAGAAAAACAGGGTGGGCCGGGCGCGCTGTAAATCCTGCTGAAACGTGTCCAGAGTGTTCGCGAAATACACATGAAAACCGAAATACAGCGACTGGGTTTCCACCGCCGCCCGCTCAGCCACGTGCGCCAGCGGAAGGTAGGAAAGCATGCGGTCATCGGATGACGCTGTGAACATCTGTTGCAACCCATCGGCAACAGACATCATCGCTTTAAAACTGTGCATCACCCCTTTGGGACGGCCCGTACTTCCTGAGGTGTAAGCAATGGTGGCCAGGGAATCCGGATCGGGCATGCTCGGCGACGCGGGTTCGTTGTCAACAATAATATCCAACCACTTGGGCACATCATCCATCGGCGACATGGGCAAGGAAATAATCGGGAGCCCCGGGGGAATATGGCCTTTTATATCGTCCCAACCGTCCGCCGCTCCGTCGAGTTTTCCGAGGAACAACAACTTTGCCTCGCTGTGCTCAAAAATATAAGCCGCGGACTCACCGTTGAGAGTGGGGTACAGCGGCACGGACACATGCCCTGCCGCCCATATGGCCAGATCCGAAAGAATCCAGTGCGCACTGTTTTTGCCCAGAATGGCGATAGTGCTGCGTGCCGGAAGTTCAAGGCTGCGTATATGAGCCGCCATTCGCGATACCTGATCAGCGGCCTGCTTCCAGGTAATGTCCTCGACTGTGCCGTCTGGAAAAGGCTGTGTCAGGTAAGGCTTGTCAGGGCTCTGTGTCGCCCAGTAATACAGGCAGTGCAAAGACGTCTGCTTCAGAGGATCCACGGCCATTAAAAACTCCTTGTTGTTGTTATCGCGCGCCCGATTGAGCCTGCACAGAAGCCCGAAGACAGGCCTTCTTCATAGTAACGGGATTTTCAGGGAGCTCAATGACGTAAAACACCCTTCCGACTAGCCGCTTAACGCCGGAACCGGGTCTCGAGAACCACGGCTGAGTTAGTGCGTTCAACACCGTCAAGATTACCGATCTCATCCAACACAGCGCTCAGCTCTTCCAAAGACTGAGCCTGCACGATCGCAATAAGATCGTACTCGCCGCTTACCGAGAACAGTTGCGAAACCTGACTTATACCTTCAAGCGCCGAGTTTGTTCTTGCCGTCAATTTTTGGGCGACTTTTATTGAGCAGTGGGCCTCAACCTGGCTGGACACATAAGCACCACCTAACTGCACCGAGTAGCCTGCGATAACGCCGCTTGCCTCCAGCCGCGCAATCCGGTTTTGCACGGTTGAGCGCGACACGTGCACAGCTCTGGCCAACTCGGTAATGCTGGTTCTGGCATTTTGCCGCAGCAGCATGAGCAGCTTCTGGTCCTTGCTTCCGATCATTTTGATTAATCACTCTGCCATTGTGTTGAAAGTATAGATCAATTTGCTCAAATTGCATCTGCAACTTGTTGGAGCAACGCTTCATACTGTGTCGAAATTGTGTCAATCAATGTCAGGTTTCAGCCCATGATCATTCGCCCCATCACCGACCGGGATCTGGAAACGCTTTTTCAAATAGCCACGGAATCTGGCCCCGGATTTACGTCGCTGACGCCTGACCGGGATGTTCTCTCTCGCAAGATCGCCCATTCAATGGACAGTTTTGAGCGCCTGGTAATAAAACCGGGGGATGAGCATTATCTGTTTGTGCTGGAAGATGAAGCCACGGGAGAAATAATGGGCACCACCGGCATAGAAGCAAACGCCGGACATACCCGACCGCTTTATCACTTCCGTCGCAATACCGTTACCCGTCACTCAAGGCATCTCGATCTTCGCAGGAGTGTGGAAACCCTTACACGCTGCAGCCATTACACCGGTTACTCTGAAATCTGCTCGCTGTATTTACGGCCTGAGTTCCGCAGGCCCCACGCGGGCAAACTGCTTTCCCGGGTGCGCTTTCTGTTTATGGCGCTGCATCCTGAACGTTTTTCAGACAACGTTATCGCCGAAATGCGCGGCGTTTCCGATGCGTCGGGACAGTCGCCTTTCTGGAATTGGCTGAAAGCGCATTTTGTCGACATGGATTTCGACCGCGCTACCCACCTTGTGGGAACAGGCTACACTGATTTTATCGATGAGCTGATGCCTTCGCATCCTCTGTACACCTGCCTGATGAGCCAGGAGGCCCGGGCCGTTCTCGGCCAGGTACACAACCTTACCCGCCCGGCGTTGCGCATACTGGAAACGGAAGGCTTTGAACACAAAGGATTGATAGACCTGTTTGATGCGGGGCCGACCGTTGAGTGCACGCTGGCGAATATACACAGCGTGAGATCCTCTTCAGCGTGCACGGTTACAGTGAACGAAACGGTCACGGCTGACGACGGTGCCCCTGCTCGCGCCCGTGCCTGCTTTCGGAGCAACGAACCCATGTTGATAACCAATACCGGTACCGCGGATTTCCGGGCAACGATCACGCCTGAAGCGTCTGCGCCGTCAGTGTCATCAAACCCGGCGGGTAATCAGGCACCCGGCACGCTGGTTATTCCCCGAACCCTGGCGGCAAAACTGCGCCTGGGGAACGGCAGCCTCGCGCGCATTCTGCCCTTGAATCAGTCAGCGCCAGCACAAACCCGACATACCGTTAAGGAACTGAATTATGCACACTGATCGCAACGCTCTGTTTGAGAAACTTTGGCAGAATTATCGTGATGTCACGCCCTCGGCGGCGCAAATTCACCGGATTCTGGGTGCGGAAGAAGGCAACGCTATTCTTAACGATCACATTGCCCTGCGGACGTTCAACCTGCGGCCGGTTGGCCTGGAGGCGCTCGCGGAGCATTTTCTTGCTCTTGGCTACCGTGTAGGGGGTGAATATCACTTTGAAAGCAAAAAGCTCTATGCCCGGCATTATGAACATCCGGATCCGGAAGCTCCCAGAGTCTTCATTTCAGAACTGCTGACGGAGCAATGCTCACCGGCGCTTCAGACCACCGTGAAAGCTCTGATCGCAGGGATAACAACAGAACAGGTTTCCGCCGACAACTTTCTGTATTCCGGCCGACACTGGAATCTGGGTTACGACACCTACCGCTCGCTGCTGGAAGAAAGCGAATACGCCGCCTGGCTCGCGGCCTGGGGCTACCGGGCGAATCATTTCACGGTGAGCGTTAACAACCTGCAGCAGTTTGAGACGTTGGCCGATATAAACCAGCTCCTCAAGGATAACGGCTTTGCGGTGAACGCGTCCGGCGGTGAGGTAAAAGGTTCTCC
>NZ_DRGY01000006.1 GCF_011049865.1 Marinobacter antarcticus
AGCGGGTGGAGGCGGTTTTGAAACTGGTTGATGCTCATTGCCATTTTGATTTTCCCAAATTTGATGGGCGAAGAGCCGACGAACTTCAGACTGCTTCACACAAAGGTGTGGTCGGGCTGGTCATTCCCGGCGTGCGTCGTCACGACTGGGAACGTGTCCGGGTTACGGCTTTGGCGCACTCCGGCTTGTTCTATTGTCTTGGTGTTCACCCATGGTTTGTGGGGGAACATTCAGCCGAGGACCTTGAGGCCTTGGAGCAGGTTCTGTTAGCACAGCCCGAGCGTTGTATCGCTGTTGGCGAGTGTGGGCTGGATCGATTGCACGGTGATGTGAGTGAGCAGTTCCCCTGGTTTGAAGCACAGGTTGAACTGGCATCCAAGCTGGGCTTTCCTCTGGTTTTGCACTCTGTAAAGACCCACGATGAAATTCACGCGACCCTGAGGCGCAGGAATTGGAGCGGCAAGGCGTTGCTTCATGGTTTTTCTGGCAGTTATCAGCAGGCAACAAAGCTGATTGATCTGGGGTGTTTTGTTGGCGTGGGAGGGGTTATTACGCACCCCCGGGCTCGCAAAACCCGGGACACCCTTGCGCGCCTGCCTCTTGAGGCCTTGGTGCTTGAAACAGACGCGCCAGATATGGCGCCGGCAGGCGTTGCAGCGGGCGACAACTCCCCCGTATATCTGCGAAATATCCTGGAATGTCTTGCAGAAATTCGGGGTGAGCAGCCGGAATATCTGGCTTCCGTGTTGTTTGCCAATACCCGATCGCTGTTTGGGCCGTCGTTATGGCGATAAAGGAATCATAAAACAGTCGTGGCAGGGTTGGTTTTCAATAATCGTTCGAGTATACTTCGCGCCCTGGCTTTTCAAGGTGATGTCACTATCTCAGCCCCGAATAGTGTCGCTGCCGATCAATTTACAGGTACAGAACCTCCACCGGGTGTATTACACTTTTCGTTGGTGGTTTTTAACGTTTCTTTTTATAGCGTTCAAGGCGGAATTAATGAAGACTCTGAGTGCGAAACCAGAATCCGTAAAACGTGACTGGTACGTTGTAGATGCAGCCGGCAAGACGCTGGGTCGTCTTTCAACCGAAATCGCCCGTCGTCTGCGGGGCAAGCATAAGCCTGAGTATACCCCTCATGTAGACACCGGCGATTACATTGTTGTGATCAATGCAGGCCAAGTGCGGGTTACCGGCAACAAGTCATCTGACAAGATGTACTACAGTCATACCGGCTTTCCGGGTGGGATTAAATCTATCAGCTTTGAGAAGCTGGTTGATAAAGCACCTGAGCAGGTTATTCAGAAGTCTGTAAAAGGCATGCTTCCGAAAGGCCCGCTTGGTCGTGCCATGTTCAAAAAGCTGAAAATCTATGCCAGCGCTGAGCATCCTCACACAGCCCAGCAGCCCAAAGAACTCGACATTTAACGGAAGGCGGATATGTCTGTAGCACAAAATTACGGTACCGGTCGCCGCAAAACGTCCACGGCTCGGGTGTTTATCAAGCCGGGAAGCGGTAATATCTCTATCAACGGTCGCACCATCGAAGAATTCTTCGGTCGTGAGACTCTTCGTATGATCGTGCGTCAACCTCTGGTTGTTGCAGAATCTTCAGATCGATTTGATATCAACATCACTGTTAAAGGTGGTGGTATCAGTGGTCAGGCAGGCGCTATTCGCCACGGCCTCACCCGCGCTCTGATGGATTACGACGAGACTCTGCGTCCGGCGATGCGCAAAGCGGGTTATGTAACCCGTGATGCTCGCGAAGTTGAGCGTAAGAAAGTGGGTCTGCGTAAGGCGCGTAAGCGTCCTCAATACTCCAAGCGTTAAGTTCGTTGGAGCAGATCTCAGAAAAGCCCGGCTATTTGGTCGGGTTTTTTTGTGTCAGAGGTGCCAATGTTGATCAAATTGATCTGAGACAGAGAAGACCTGTCTGGCCGCGACCTTTGTGACTTGTAAGGGAATGGTAATTTTATTACCATCTGAACGCTTATGATTTTGGGTTGTGAAGTCCTTTTCGATGCACACTGTCGGCTGTCTTGCGGGCTGTGACATCGCCTGATCGGAGAAAACCATAATGAATAATGGCGACGTGAGCCAAGGTCGACGGCGGTTTCTGGTAGGTGCTACGGCTGCGGTAGGTGGTGTCGGCGTCGTCGGTGCGGCGGTTCCTTTTGTGGCATCCTGGAATCCCAGTGCCAAAGCGGAGGCGGCTGGTGCACCGGTAACTGTCAATGTCAGCAAGATAGAGCCAGGCCAGCAGGTTACCGTTGCATGGCGTGGAAAGCCGGTTTGGCTTGTCCGCCGCACAGAAGAAATGATAAATGATATAAAAAAGCTTAACGACACGGTTAAAGATCCCCAATCTGAAGCTCCGCAACAGCCGCCCTACGTTGAGGGTATATTGCGGTCGTTGAAACCAGAATTAGCGGTGTTGGTCGGCATTTGTACCCACTTGGGCTGTGTGCCTACCTATCGTCCGGAAATTGCTCCTGCAGATCTTGGCGCAGACTGGTTGGGCGGTTTTTTCTGTCCGTGCCACGGATCTCGCTATGATTTGGCAGGCCGGGTTTACAAAGCGCAGCCTGCTCCGCTGAATCTCGAAGTGCCGCCTTATCGCTACGACGATGACGCGATTCTCACGATTGGTCTTGATCCGGAGGCAGCGTAATGCAAAAGCTTCTTAATTGGGTAGACGAGCGTCTGCCAGTTGTCGACGCCTGGAATAAGCACCTGGCGAAATATTACGCGCCCAAAAATTTCAATATCTGGTATTTTTTCGGCTCTTTGGCAATGCTTGTGCTGGTCAATCAACTGGTAACCGGTATATGGCTCACCATGAGTTACAACCCGACCGGTGAGGGTGCTTTCGCGTCTGTTGAATACATCATGCGTGACGTGCAATGGGGTTGGTTGTTGCGCTATTTGCACTCTACGGGCGCGTCGGCCTTCTTCATTGTGGTTTATCTCCACATGTTTCGTGGTCTTATGTACGGTTCTTATCAGAAGCCTCGCGAGCTAATCTGGCTGTTTGGCATGCTGATTTACCTGGCGTTAATGGCAGAGGCTTTCATGGGCTATCTGTTGCCCTGGGGCCAGATGTCCTATTGGGGTGCTCAGGTTATCGTAAACCTGTTTGGCGCCATTCCGGTTATCGGTGATGACTTGTCTCTGTGGATTCGCGGTGATTACCTCATTTCCGGTATTACCCTGAATCGCTTTTTTGCATTGCACGTGGTTGCGTTGCCAATTGTCTTGCTTGGACTTGTGGTTCTCCACATTCTTGCTTTGCATGAAGTGGGTTCCAACAATCCCGATGGCATCGATATCAAAAAGAATAAAGATGAAAACGGTATTCCTAAAGACGGTATCCCGTTCCACCCTTACTACTCGGTGCATGATCTTGTGGGCGTGGCGGTATTCTTTTTCATCTTCTTTGTGGTGGTGTTCTTCTTTCCCGAGATGGGTGGGCTATTCCTTGAACAACCAAACTTTGAGCCGGCGAACCCGCTGAAAACGCCTGCGCACATCGCACCCGTTTGGTACTTCACACCCTTTTATGCCATGTTGCGCTCGGTTACGATTGATATTTTCGGCTTGCCGGCGAAATTCTGGGGTGTCGTCGTTATGGGCGGTGCCATTGCGATTCTGTTTGTTTTGCCTTGGTTGGACAGAAGCCCGGTGCGTTCCATGCGTTATAAGGGTTGGTTAAGCAAAATAGCGCTTGCACTGTTTGCAGTGAGTTTCGTCATTCTCGGTTATCTCGGCCTGGTACCTACCACTGAGGGTCGAACCACCGTCGCGCAGATTTTGACAGTCGTGTACTTCCTCTACTTCATTCTGATGCCGTTTTATACGCGCATGGAGAAAACCAAGCCAGTACCAGAGAGGGTGACAGGATAATGAGAAAGCTGATTTTTGGTCTTTTCATCGCGCTCCTGCCGGTTCTCGGGCTGGCAGAGGGCGCGGGCGTTTCGCTTGATCACATCAAGACGGATCATACAGACAAGGTATCCTTGCAGCGTGGTGTTGCTACCTTCACCAACTACTGCATGGGGTGTCATTCCATGGAGTACGCTCGCTACAAGCGGGTGGCGGATGACCTTGATATTCCGGTCGCTCTGTACAAGGAAAATCTTATATTTACGGGCGCCAACATCGGCGAGTTGATGAAAAACTCGATGAACAAGGATATGGCTGCGGGCTGGTTTGGTGCTCCACCGCCGGATCTTACTCTGGAAACACGTCTGCGTGGTGAGTCCTGGGTTTATTCCTATTTGCGCGGTTTTTACAAAGATGACTCCCGCCCTCTGGGTGTAAATAACGTGGTGTACGGCAATGTGGGTATGCCCCACGTTTTGGTGAGCCTCCAGGGGTTGTGTGCCGTTGAGCCAAACATTGGCAAAAAAGCCAGCGTTGAGCCATTGAGCGGCAATATCAACAACGCAAGTACCTGCCCGGATTACGCCATTGAAGGCAGCATGTCCAGCGACGAGTTTGACAGCGCCATGTACGACCTGACGAATTTCATGTCTTACATGGCGGATCCGATCAAAGTTGAGCGCGAGCGCCTTGGAATTTTCGTTTTGATCTTTGTCGCTATTTTCTTTGTCTTCGCCTATCTGCTCAATCGTGAGTACTGGAAGGACGTACACTGAGAAATAAGGTATAATCTTGATCCCTGATTTCTGGCGGGCGTTAACTGGCCCGCTGGAATTTTTGCGTTTTTCAGGATCATTTCGGTTTGTTTATTCGTGAGGTAGTTCTATGGGCGTTGTGACCAAGCGGTCATCGATGACGTTTTTCTCAGATCCAGTCAGCCACTATAGCCACAGAGTGCGCATTGTGTTGGCAGAGAAGGGCGTTACCGTTGATGTCGTTGATGTTGACCCGGACAATCCGCCAGCCGAGTTGGCTGATCTGAATCCGTATAACGCCCTGCCGACTCTGGTAGATCGCGATCTGGTTCTGTATGAGCCTAACATCATGATGGAGTATCTTGATGAGCGCTTTCCACATCCGCCGCTGCTGCCGGTCTATCCTGTTGCCCGAGCCAACAGTCGGCTGATGATCCATCGGATTCAGAAAGACTGGTGTGGTTTGGTTGATCAGATTCTGCACCAGCCAAACGCCAAGGCTTCGGAAACTGCCCGAAAAGAACTTCGTGAAAGCTTTCTTGCCACCGCGCCTTTGTTCGGTGAGATGCCATTTTTCCTCTCTGAGGAATTTACAATCGTTGATTGCTGCATTGCACCTATCCTTTGGCGGTTACCGTCGTTGGGTATAGAGCTTAACGATAAGCAGGCCAAGCCTCTGCATAAGTATATGGAGAGTATTTTTGACCGTGAAGGTTTTAAGGCAAGCCTCTCTGATCTTGAAGAAGATATTCGTAGCTGATTTGGCGGAGTTTCGCTATACGGAAGAGGAGGCAAGCAGTGGCTGATAACAAAGTGACCATGACATCCAGTCGCCCGTATCTGGTACGGGCATTCAACGAGTGGATACTGGATAACGACTGCACTCCGTATTTAGTGGTGGATGCCGGCATTCAGGGTGTTCAGGTACCTACTGAACATGTGGCGAACGGACAGATCGTTCTGAATGTCAGTCCGGGTGCCGTGCGCGACCTTGTGGTGGGTAACGGGGCGCTGGAGTTTAGCGCTCGATTTGGCGGTGTGCCAATGCAGGTATTTATTCCGCTTCAGGCAGTGTTGGCTATCTACGCTAAAGAAAATGGCGAAGGTATGGTGTTTGGCAGTGAACCAGGCTCTCCTGATCCGGATGGTACCAACGATCGGGAAGGGGCTGGGAAAACTGAAGGCCAGGAAGAGCGTCCTTCAGGCCGGCCAACGCTCAAGGTCGTCAAGTAGGCGGTCGTCAGTTATTGATTTGATAAAAAAACCGGCAGATGCCGGTTTTTTTATCAGCCCCCAAACAGCTTTCCGTCGACCAGAGAGCACAGCGCGTTAATCACCAGCATCATCACGGGCGTGGCTTCTGTTGGTGACAGGTCGTTGAGTGCGATCTCATGGTCTTCCGCGTGCATCAGCGACGTAATGTCAGACTTCTCCCTCGCGCTCAGCACCACCACGTTCATTTCCCGGTCATGGGCCGCCTGAATGGCCTGAATGAGGTTCGCCTTGTGACCGTCATCAACGATCACGAAGAGTAGGTCGCCGGGTTTTCCGATAGCTTTGACCTGGCGTGAGAACGTGTCGTTGAAGCGATTGTCGCGGCAGATCGCAGAGTAAGTAGTGGCGTCTGCTCCCAAGTTGATTGCTGGCAGTGCTGGCCGGTCCTGTTCGAAGCGGTTCAGGAATGCCGTGCAGAAATACTGACCGATGACGTTGGCGTTGCCGTTGGCACACGTCACAATTTTTCCATCGTTAAGGAGGGCGTTTACAAATGCGTCTGCCGCCTGCTCGATAGCGGGCCCCACGGCGCTGGCTGCTTGGGCAGTGTGCTCCATGTGGCTCGCAAACAGTTGATTGATCAGGTTTTCTGTGTCGCTCATCAGAATCTATACGTCCGCCAGGATTGCATTTTTTATCCATTGTACCCGGTATTTTTTAACGGTTCCCGGGCTGATGGCCACGACGTCTATTCGGCTGAGTGCGTCCCACAGATTGTGTCGATGCAGGTAAAATGAAGCCGCCTTCAGCAGTCGTTGTCGTTTTGGGTAAGAAATAGAACCTGCGGGATCAACAAGGCTACCGCTTCCCCGATAGCGCACTTCAAAGAAGACGAGAACATCGCTATCCAGCCCTATCAGATCGATTTCACCACCGCGGTTATAGACGTTGCGCTCGCGAATATCCACGCCTTGCGCCTTGAGGTACCTCTCTGCGACGCCTTCAAAATGTGTTCCGATAGCTTTGCGGCCTTCCATGGCGTTGTTCGTCCTTGGGCGAGGTAAGATCTCAGTTAAACGATGCCTGTGGGGGCTTGTCATTCTCTTCCTCAGCGGGAGCGACTGGCTGAGGCAGCAAGTCAGGCGTTCCGCTGCGAAATTGCGCCCACAGTTGATCTCGATGAACGCGGCCTTCGGAGGTCATTGTTAATTCGCCGGTCTGGCCATCGACTCTGGCAGTTCGAACCTGGCGCAGCAGGGGCAGACGTTTGCTCAGTTTCCAGGCGTCTGCCCCCATGGCAAACAGCCTGCCAAGCTGGCCCCGGGTATCTGGCAATGCCTTGGTGGCCTCTTCGCGCAAAGGGTTTTTCTCGTCGAGCACCCAGGGAATATCGGTGAATATAACCTCATTGAGGTCGCGATCTCGAGCCGGGTCCGGCGTGCCTTCGTAAACGATGGATGGAGAGTACACCGGTAGGTCGCCGCCAAAGTAAAATGCAAACAGGGGCTTGAACTGGCGCGCAATTGCAGGCTGAGCCACCATAACAATTGCATCAACATCCTGGCGCCGCCGTGGTTCGAACTCCACATTGAGGCCAATGGTTCGTTCTACCTGAATCGCCCGGTCCCGGGATACGGTAATGCCTAACAAGTCGGCCGTAATTGCCCGCAGGTTGTCTTCACGGGAGAAACGTTCGATATCCAGCGCCACAGAGCCATTGTGCTGCATGCGCTCCAACAGTGCCGCCTCAATACGATCGCCCCATTCGCCCTGGGGAATAAGCGCCAGAGCCTGGTTGATATTCTGCTCAGAGAGTCGGTCTGCAATCTGACGTGCTTCGTCTTCAGCGGAGAGGCCAAACTGATAGAGACCGTCTGGCGCCGTTTTGTCAGCCGCCAGATAGTTGAGCCCGAGCGCAGGAACGGGCAGCGTCCTCATGCTGGTAAGGCTTGCCAGTGCATCCTTCTCAAGCGGTCCTATAATAAGGTCAATGTCTTTTGCCGCGAGTTCCTTATATAACTGATCAAAGGGTTGATCCGAGGTGTCCACAATGCGGATGTCGGTTTTGCTGCGATCCGCTGAATCGTCCTGATAGTAGGCTGCAAGAAAGCCGTCCCGGATGGCTTTGCCTGCGCTGGCCAAAGGCCCTTTAAGCGGTAGCGCCAAAACGATTTTTTCAGGCTGGTTTTCTGCCAGACCGGCTATGAGCTGCAGTTCGGACGGCAATACCTGCGCCGCGGGGTGCCCGGGCCAGTCATTTTGCCAGCGGCGGATAATCCTGCCCTGGTCATCAATGCTCAAACCGGGGGCGCGCACCTTTTTTGCGAGCGCAAGCCATCCTTGAGTCTCAAAACCAATGGTGCTTTCGTCTGCGGCGGCGAGTTTTTGATCCGGAACGGCTTTCAGAAATGCCCAGATCTGATCGTGAATCTGTTGCGGATTAATGCTGCTGTCTGTCTGTGAAAGAAGCATCAGGGTCATGGCAGCTGAAAGGCGATCGCCCGCAAGAGCGTATGTGGCGGCTTGAAGGCTCGCTGCGCGGTTAACAAGGTCTGCACTGTAGTTTCTGAAGTTGTCCGATGAGAGTGCGTTGACAACAGCGTCGGCCCATTCCCGATCATCCAGAGCGACGATGCTCGCCATGGAAAGCAGCAGCTTTTGCGCTTGCAGTGGCGGTGCAGGTTGCGCCAACTGATCGCTCTGCAGTAATGTGCGGGCCGCTTGATGTTCTCCGCGATCTTGAAAACGGCTCGCGACTTTCAGCAGGTATCGCTGTGCCGTTTCGGTGTTGCTTTCTTTGGCGGCAAGCTCAAGCGCTTGGGCTGGAGACCTGGCCACTTGTGAGTCCAGGTCGATACCGGCGCAGCCGACCAATAGTAAGGTCAGGGTAAATATACCGGCCAGGGCGCGATGGTTAATACTGTTTTTGGTCATGGCGAGCTCTATGGATTCCGGAGGTTTGGGCTTGTGGCGACGATCTGATGGTGGCAAGTTTAACAGCTCCCGAGCCAATTCACATGACGCAGGTGTCATGGTACCGCTGGTTCCTGCGCGCGAGGCACACATTTTGACATCTGAATTGAATCACTCAGCTATGCAGACGAAAAAACCGGGCGATAACCGTGGAACGCTTTATATCGTTGCTACCCCTATTGGTAATTTGGAGGATCTTTCCCCGCGCGCAGTCAAAGTGCTCTCGGAGGTGGCGGTTATTGCGGCAGAAGACACCCGCCATAGCGGGCGCCTGCTTCAACATATAGGTGTTCAAAAACCCTTGATTGCATTACATGATCACAATGAGCGGGGTCGGGTTCAGAGCATACTGGAGAAATTGTTGGGGGGCGCAGATGTTGCGTTGATTTCAGACGCCGGTACGCCGTTGATCTCTGATCCGGGTTACGTGTTGGTTCGTGACGCAAGGGCAGAAGGCGTTCGGGTTAGCCCGATTCCCGGGCCTTGTGCACTGGTTGCTGCATTAAGTGCGGCAGGCCTGCCGACGGATCGCTTTTTGTTCATGGGTTTTTTGCCTGCAAAGCGCTCTGGCCGGCGGACCGCTCTGGATGAGCTTCGAAAGGAGATGGCAACGCTGGTTTTCTATGAATCACCTCACAGAATTCTGGATACGGTGGCGGACATAGCGGAAGTTATGGGCCCACGCCGCGACATTGTGCTGGGCCGTGAGATTACGAAAACCTTCGAAACCTTTTATTCAGGCGAGGCGGCTCAGGTGCTTGCCGCACTGACAGAAGATCCTCATGGAAACCGTGGCGAATTCGTTGTTATGGTGCGGGGCGCCGATAAATCCGAGGCCGGCTTAATGGCGGGTGCGCTTGACGTAGACCGGTTGTTGAATCTTCTGGTGGCGGAGTTGCCTCTTAAGAAAGCTGCAAGAATTGCTTCCGAGCTGACCGGGATGGGCAAAAACGAACTGTACCAGCGTGCTCTGGAACTCAAAGACAGCTGAGTATCGCGTTAGGTGCTTTTCCTTGCATGGTGGTTGGTGCAGTAGTATTGTCTCGGCCGAGCTCGCCAGACAGTCGCCGCCGGTTATATTCGGGGGAGGAAAGTCCGGGCTCCGCAGGGCAAGGTGCCAGGTAACGCCTGGGCGGCGCGAGCCGACGGAAAGTGCAACAGAGAGCAAACCGCCTAAGTGCTCGTGACACGTTCGCGAGGACCGGTAAGGGTGAAACGGTGCGGTAAGAGCGCACCGCGTGGCTGGCAACAGTTCACGGCGAAGGTAAACCCCACCTGGAGCAAGACCAAATAGGAGTCCTATGGCGTGGCCCGCGCTGGACTCGGGTAGGTTGCTTGAGGCCTGTGGTGACGCAGGCCCTAGATGAATGACTGTCCAAGACAGAACCCGGCTTATCGGCGAGCTCGCCTTTTTTTCTTAGTTTGTAACGCGTGATCATTCTGATGGCGCGGTTCTTATAGCCAAAAAATCTTAAACCTCGCACGTCTTCTTCAAACACTTTTGCAGGTGTTTGATTTTTCTTCTTTTCTTTTCCGTAATGTTATCTTTTCCTCACGTCAATGCTCGTAACCTATTGTCATAAAAGGAACTTTCCCAAGAGGGCCGCTGTTAGCGGCGCTTGCATTGTGAATTGCGTGTTTCTATAGTGTGCACAAGTGGGAAAAAGTGGTTTCTAGTGGTTATTTGTGGTTTTCAGGTCTTCAGAGACGGTGTAAATGAGTAATTTTCTCGGCAGTCATGCCATCAATATGGATGCAAAGGGTCGCCTTGCGATCCCCACCAAGGTGCGCGAAGGCCTCGCGCAGGCTTGCGGTGGCCGCATTGTATTGACAGCAAATGCCGATGAAGAGCGGTGTTTGCTGGTTTACCCGGAGCCCGAGTGGGAGATGCTACGCCCTAAAATAGAGGCGCTCCCTAACATGAATAAAGCCGCACGACGTCTTCAGAGGCTGCTGCTTGGTAATGCCGCACCCATGGAGATGGATTCGGCAGGTCGCATTCTGGTGCCACCCACGTTGCGCAGCTATGCCCATCTCGAGAAAAAACTGATGCTCATCGGGCAAGGCAAAAAGCTGGAGTTGTGGAGCGAAGAGCGCTGGTTCACGTGGCTTGATGAGTCGTCCGGTGATGAGGATATGCCGCCCGAGATGGAGGCGCTTTCCTTATGACCTCTGATCGCAGGGAAGAAAGCGGAGCAGGGTTCTCGCATCGCTCGGTTCTACTGGATTCGGCGGTTGACTACCTGATCAGCAACCCCGATGGCCTTTATGTGGACGCCACGTTTGGTCGGGGCGGTCACAGCCAGCTCATTCTCGGGCAATTGAGTGTGTCCGGGCAGTTGCTGGGTATCGATAAAGATCCTGAGGCTATCCGTGTAGCGGAAGAGCTCGCGGCGGATGATCCACGCTTTGGGTATTTTCATGGCTCATTTGCCGAGCTCGGCCGTGCGATATCGGAAGCAGGCCGGGAAAAGGTCAATGGAGTGCTGATGGATCTCGGCGTGTCTTCGCCGCAGTTAGATGACGCATCAAGAGGCTTCAGCTTTATGCGTGATGGGCCGCTCGACATGCGGATGAATCCATTGCAGGCGCCGAGCGCGGCCGAATGGCTTGCCAGTGCCGAAGAGCGTGAAATCGCTGACGTCATTTTTCGCTACGGTGAAGAGCGTTTTTCCCGTCGTATTGCCCGATTGGTTGTTGAACGCCGCAAAGAAGTGCCGATTGAAACCACGCTTCAACTGGCAAGCCTGGTGAGCGAAGCGGTACCGAAAAAAGAGAAGCACAAGCATCCCGCAACCCGCACGTTTCAGGCGGTTCGCATTTTTATTAATCGTGAACTCGAAGATCTCGAGGCTGGGTTGCGGGTTGCCGTTGATCGTCTGGCGCCGGGCGGGCGACTTGTCGTTATCAGTTTTCATTCGCTGGAAGATCGATTGGTAAAACGCTTCATGCGAGATCTCGCCCGTGGCCCCAGGCTGCCGAAAGGAATACCGGTGACGGCCGAGCAAGAAGAATCGGATTTCCGGTTGATCGGCAAAGCGAACAAGGCTGGTGCCGGTGAAGTTAATGAGAATGTACGTGCCCGTAGCGCTGTTATGAGGGTTTTGGAGCGCATAGACAATAAACAGAAATCGCAGGGGAGCACGTAACTATGGGCGCAGTCGCCATAGAGACGGCAGTAAAGCCGGTCAAGCTGAATAAAGAAAAGGTTCGCGAGGGCGTTGTTGCTGCCGTGCGAATTTCGCGGCGCGTATTTGGCGCCCTGCGTCAAAAAACAGTTTTGGTGTCGCTGGGTCTTGCGGTGCTGCTGGTAGCGTCATCGATTGGCGTGGTTGTAAGCGCCCATGAGAATCGCGAGCTTTTTAACTCGCTGTCTCAGCTGCAAACCGAGCGCGATCGTTTTCAGGCGGAGTGGAGCCAGTTGCTTCTCGAACAGAGTGCTCTGGGAGGGTACGGTCGCGTGGAAAAACTCGCGGCGGAGCGATTTGGCATGGTGGTTCCAGGGCGTGAGGACATTGTTCTGGTGCCGCTGATGTCGCCGTTAGCATCCCGGTAATTCACGATAACAACAATCCCAAGGTGATCTGATTGTCCAATCAGGAGTCAGCAGGAACATTGAGCCAGAAGATAGCTGCAGGGTTGAAGGCCTGGCGCTTCGGTACGGTGCTGGGCGTGTTTCTGCTGGTTGTGTTTGCGCTCGGTTGGCGCCTGGTTGATCTGCAAGTTGTGGATAACGATTTCCTGCGCAAGCAAGGTGACGTCCGCACGATTCGCGTAGAAACGATTGATGCACACCGTGGCGTGATCACGGATCGCTATGGCGAGCCCCTCGCAGTGAGCACTCCGGTGCAAACGCTTTGGGCTAACCCGTCTGAGAGCGATCCCGACGAACCTCGCCTGGCCAATCTGGCCCGGGTTCTGGACATCAGCGAGGCAAGGCTGCGTGAGCGCCTGGCAACCTACTCGGGCCGCGAATTCATTTACCTTCGTCGAAAGATACAACCCGGGCTGGCTGCAAAAGCCATGGATCTGGACATTCCGGGAATATACACGCGCCAGGAATATCGTCGGTATTACCCGGCCGCAGAGGTTACCGCCCACGTTGTCGGTTTCACCAATATTGATGAGCAGGGCCAAGAGGGCCTTGAACTGGCGTACAACGATTGGCTATCAGGCGAGTCTGGTCGCAAGCGAGTGCTTAAGGATAATCGTGGGCGCATCATCAAGGATCTTACGCTCATCCGGGACGCCAGCCCCGGTCATAACCTTGAGCTGAGTATTGATCTGCGCCTTCAGTATCTAGCCTATCGTGAATTGCAATCGATGGTCAGTGCCCAAAGCGCGCGAGGTGGAACTCTCGTCATGTTGGACGTTAACACCGGTGAAGTGCTTGCTATGGTTAATCAGGGGTCTTACAACCCGAACGACCGCAGCCAACTTGAGCCCGAGAATGTGCGCAACAAGGCTATCACCGATCTGTTCGAGCCTGGTTCCACCATGAAACCGCTCACCATGGCCGCGGCGCTTGAGTCCGGCAGGTACCCCACCAACACAATGATCGATACATCGCCTGGCCATCGGCGATTTGGCCGTTTTACGATTCGTGATCACCGGAATTACGGAGTCATAAGTCTTACCGATATCATCGTCAAATCCAGCAACGTGGGTATCAGCAAAATTGCCAACGATTTGGGTGGTGACACTATTCGCAACCTTTATGCGCGACTCGGCCTTGGACAGCCAACCGGTGTGGGATTTCCCGGTGAGGCTGTGGGTGTCTTGCCGGCACCGCCGAAATGGCGCCCTGTCGAAGAGGCCACGCTCTCATACGGCTACGGGATGAGTGTGAATGCGCTGCAGTTGGCTCAAGCCTACATGGTGCTTGCTAACGGTGGAGTGAAATACCCCCTTAGTTTAATGAAGCTGAATGAAAAGCCTGTTGGCCAGCGAGTGCTGTCCGAGCGCGTAGCCAATGATGTGCGAGTCATGCTGGGCGAGGCGGTTGCGCGTGGCACGGGCAGGCGAGCTCAGCCCGGCCTTTACAAAGCCGGAGGGAAAACCGGAACGGTTCACCTGGTGGGCGCAAACGGATACGAGGATAGCCAGTACAAAGGGATTTTTGCCGGAATGGCGCCCATTGATAATCCGAGAATCGTGACGGTTGTAACGGTGGATGCGCCGCAGTCCGGCGAATACTACGGTGGTGAGATTGCTGCGCCGGTGTTTTCGAGGGTTATGGGTGATGCGCTGCGCCTCCTGAACGTAAAGCCGGAGTTGGAGGTTGGCAACGCCGGCCTGCAAGCAGGAAAAACAGGGGAAAGGGGGTAAGCCTATGTGCATAACATCTCTAAGTACCCTATTGCAGGGCATTGTTTCTGTGCCGTCGGTCTTCGACGTCACGATTCACGGACTGCAAACCGACAGTCGTGAGGTCAGTTCTGGCGATGCCTTTATCGCGTTGGCAGGCACAGCTACGTCGTCTGATCATTACGTGGATAGCGCCATAGCAGCGGGTGCGACGGTTGTTCTTCTGGAGTCTGACGAAGAGCAGCAGTGCTCCGAACGCCATGGCGCGCTGATCGTGCCAATTGCACGACTTCGGCAGTTGACGGGCAGAATTGCAGCTCGTTTCTACGAACATCCTTCCCGAAGGCTCCGGTTGATTGGCGTGACCGGCACCAACGGTAAAACATCGGTCAGTCATTACGTGGCTCAGTTACTTGGCCAGACAGGCACACCTTGCGGCGTTCTGGGAACCTTGGGTTACGGTATGCCGGGAGACTTGCGACAAGCTACTCATACCACGCCAGACGTTGTCCAGATTAACCGGGCGTTGTCGGGCATTCTCGCCAAGGGCGGGCGCGCGGCGGCGATGGAGGTGTCATCCCACGGCCTCGACCAGGGCCGTGTTGATGGTTTGACCATAACCGCCGCTGTCTTTACCAATCTGACCCGGGATCATCTGGATTATCACGGTTCAATGGAAGCCTATGGCGCTGCTAAAGCCCGGCTGTTTGAGCGTGAGGATGTGCATTTCTCGGTAATCAACTTTGACGACCCGTTCGGTCGCCAGCTCTACGAAAAACTTGCGGACAAATGCGATCGCGTGCGCTACAGCCTTCATGAATCCGAAACAGAACTGTGGTTGAAAGAGTTTCGTCCTACGGATTACGGCTTTGATGCGTTGGTCGACGGCGAGTGGGGCCGTTTCGAACTCACAGTACCCCTGATGGGTAGCTTTAACGCCAGCAATGTTCTCGCGGCGATTGCAACTGTGATGACGTTGGGTGCGCCGGTAGAAGAGATTCAACAGGCCGTGAAAAATTTAGTGCCGCCTCCGGGCCGACTTGAACGTTTCTGCAGTGCGGAAGGTATTCGTGCTGTTGTGGACTACGCCCACACGCCTGACGCGTTGACGAATGCATTGGCAGCGTTGCGGCCGCACGTGGCGGGCAGGCTGATTTGTGTGTTCGGTTGCGGGGGTGATCGTGATCGCGGTAAGCGCCCTGAAATGGCGGGAGAGGCGGAAAAAAGCGCAAACGTCGTTGTTGTAACGGATGACAATCCGCGGACAGAAAGCCCGGACATTATTGTGCAGGATATTCTGTCTGGTTTTTCCAGTTCAGACGTTGCGACGGTTATTCATGACAGGGCAAAGGCTATTCGTTTCGCTCTTGACATGGCCACGCCTGAAGACCTGGTTCTTATTGCCGGAAAAGGCCATGAGTCCTGGCAGGAAATTGAGGGTCAGAAGCTCCCGTTCAGCGATGCCGATCAGGTTCGCCAATGGCTGAAGCTTGAAGGAGGTGCTGCATGATGCGCGCATTTTCATTGTTGGAGGCTGTGCAATTAACGGGCGCTGCCTGCGAATCCACCGGGCTCGAAGGTCTTCAGGTTAACGGTGTTTCTACAGATACCCGTGCGCTGGTTAAAGGCGATCTGTTTGTTGCGCTTCGTGGCGAAAACTTTGATGGCCATAAATTTTTGCAGACAGCCCAGTCGCTAGGCGCCTGTGCTGTGGTGGTAGATACGTTAAACACGTCGCTCGGTGCCGATTTTCACCTGCCTCAGCTAGTCGTGACCGACACGGTTGAGGCACTGGCTGGCCTGGCCGCCGGTAACCGAGATGAAAGTGCTGCGAAACTGATCGCGATTACGGGCAGTAGCGGTAAAACCACCGTTAAAGAGCTGGCCTCCGCCATCATGGTGCGCATGGGAAGTACGCTTGCCACGCGCGGCAACCTGAATAACCACATTGGTGTTCCGCTAACCCTGTTCGGCCTGGAACCGGCACACCAGTATGGCGTTATCGAGTTGGGAGCCAGTGGACTAGGGGAAATTGCCCACACCGTCGCGATTACTCGTCCACAGGTTGTGATCCTTACGAACGCAGGCCAGGCGCATCTCGAAGGCTTTGGCAGTTACGAAAATATCGTGCAGGCCAAGGGTGAAATTATCGAAGGCGTGGCCACAGGCGGGTTGGTGGTACTTAATCATGACGATCCTGCGTTTGACCAGTGGCGCACCCGTGCTCATAACCGACGGGTTGTCAGTGTTACCCGCCATGGCCAGCCCGGCGCAGACTACAGCGCATTTATTAAGCAGCCGCAAGCTCAAAAGCCAGAGGTCTCGGTAACCGGACCGGATGGTTGGTCTTGCACGTTTACGCTGCCGCTGGAAGGAGAGCACAACGTAACCAATGCGCTGCTAGCGATCGCGGCCACCCGTGAAATAGGGGCAACGGACGACGCCATTGTGGCGGGGCTGGGCGCAATGCAACCTGTTCGCGGACGCCTGCAGGCCATTAATCTGTCGGCAAACCTGTCGGTTATTGATGACAGCTACAACGCTAACCCAGCTTCCATGAAAGCCGCCCTGACGGTTCTCGCAAATCGTGAGGGTGAGCGGATTGCGATTTTTGGTGCCATGGGCGAACTCGGGTCCACCGCCCGGGCATTGCACAGCGAAGTCGGAGCCTTTGCCTTGGAGCTGGGAATTGACCGATTGGTGACGGTGGGTGATGGCTGCAATGGCTATGCCGACGGGTTTGGAGAAGCGACAGAGATGGTTCAAACACACGAGCAGGCTGTTGAAGCCATCGTTCGAAATAATGGGTCGCCGATGACCGTGTTGGTGAAAGGGTCCAGAAGTTCCACTATGGATCTCGTGGTAGAGGGGATTAAAAACAAGGTGAGTAACGCATGCTGCTCTGGCTGACAGGGGTCCTATCACAATACTTTTCGGCGCTGACGGTGTTTCAGTACCTGACCCTGCGCGCGATATTGGGAACACTGACGGCGCTGCTGATTTCCTTGCTTATCGGGCCGTTGATGATACGCAAGCTGAGCCAGTATCAGATTGGCCAGGCGATTCGCGACGACGGCCCCCAGACGCATCTCAGCAAAGCAGGTACGCCGACCATGGGCGGCGCGTTGATTCTGGTCGCGATCGGAATTAGCACGCTGTTGTGGGCGGATCTGGCCAACCGGTATGTTTGGGTGACTTTGTTGGTGACCCTGTTGTTTGGTGCGATCGGGTGGGTAGATGATTACCGCAAAGTGGTTGAGCGCAATCCTCGAGGGTTGCCTGGCCGATGGAAATACTTCTGGCAGTCTTTGATCGGCGCTGCTGCGGCTATCGTGTTGTACTTCAGTTCAACCTTGCCTCAGGAAACGTTGCTGTACCTTCCGTTTGTAAAAAGTGTGTCGCTGACTCTGGGGCCGGTGCTTTTCATACTCCTGACGTATTTTGTCATTGTTGGCAGTAGCAATGCTGTGAATCTGACGGATGGTCTGGATGGCCTCGCCATCATGCCTACGGTTATGGTTGCCGGCGCCCTGGGCATCTTCGCGTACGTATCGGGGAACGCTCAGTTCGCAAATTATCTGTTGATTCCCCATTTGCCAGGAACGGGCGAACTCATTGTTTTCTGCGGTGCTCTCGTTGGGGCCGGTCTTGGCTTTCTCTGGTTTAACACGTATCCCGCCCAGGTTTTCATGGGGGATGTCGGCGCGCTGGCTTTGGGCGCTGCTTTGGGCGTGGTTGCCGTGATCGTGCGCCAGGAAATCGTTCTTTTCATCATGGGCGGGGTGTTTGTGATGGAAACTGTGTCTGTGATCCTTCAAGTGGCTTCGTTTCGATTGACGGGTCGCCGGATATTCCGCATGGCACCGTTGCACCACCATTTTGAACTCAAAGGCTGGCCTGAGCCGCGCGTCATCGTGCGTTTCTGGGTTATTACCGTGGTTCTTGTTCTGATTGGCCTCGCCAGTCTGAAGATTCGATAGGGAACTGGATTGATCATGAGTGTCATCACGTCAGATCGTCGCACATTGGTCGTGGGGCTCGGTAAAACCGGGCTCTCCTGCGTGCGCTATCTGTCTGCCCAGGGCCGGGACGTCGCGGTGGCTGATAGCCGTGAAGCGCCTCCCGGTCTTGATGACCTGCGTGCCGGCTGGCCCGACATCCCTGTTCACCTGGGCCCGTTTGACAAGGCGCTGTTCGCGAGCTTCAACGAACTGATTGTGAGCCCCGGCATCAGCATAGCCGAGCCGGCTATTGCCGATGCCGCGAGGCAGGGCGCGCGAATCCGGGGCGATATCGATTTGTTTGCGGAGGCTGCCGATGCGCCTGTTGTCGCCATAACAGGCTCCAATGGCAAGACCACTGTCACGACACTGCTGGGCGAGATGGCTCGCGCCGCCGGCCGCAAGGTTGAAATTGGTGGAAACATCGGAACTCCGGCGCTGGATCTTCTGGGCCGCGGTGCCGAGTTGTATGCGCTTGAACTTTCCAGCTTCCAGCTGGAAACCACCGCGGAACTGAACGCATTGGCGGCGACCGTACTAAACGTCAGTGATGATCATCTGGATCGATATCCGAACAAAATGGCGTATTTTCAGGCCAAGCAAAGAATTTTCCGTGGCTGCCAAAACGCCATAGTGAATCTGGACGATGCGCTGAGCACGCCCATGGAGCGGGACAACCTGCGATTTTTCTGTTTCGGATTTCATCGAGTCAATCCGAACACGTTCAGCACCAGGGAAGACGATCAGGGCACCTGGCTGACGTTCGGCTTCGACAGCATTCTGAATGCCGGCGAGCTAAAGCTGTTGGGGCAGCACAACCTCAGTAACGTGATGGCGGCTCTGGCGTTAGGCCATGCGGCCGGGCTGCCAATGGACGCGATGCTGAGCGCTGCACGAAAATTCAACGGCCTGCCGCACCGATGCGAGTTCATTCGCCGGCTCAAAGGCGTTGATTACATCAACGACTCCAAGGGCACGAACGTTGGCGCCTCCGTGGCCGCTATCGAAAGCCTGGTCCCCGAAAATGAGGGGAAACTTGTGTTGATTGCGGGGGGCGAAAGCAAAGGTGCAGAATTTTCGGCCCTGGCGGTGCCGGTCAGAACCTGTTGCCGGGCCGTGATACTGATCGGGGCGGATGCACACCAGATTGCCAGCGCCCTGGGCTCTGACGTTCAGGTTCATTTCGCGACCACTCTGGCTGAGGCCGTAAAGACGTCTGGAAAACTTGCTTTGGAAGGCGACCGCGTTCTTTTCTCCCCGGCCTGCGCAAGCTTCGATATGTTCCGTGATTATATCGATCGAGGTGATCAGTTCAGGGACCTGGTTCGGTCCTTGGGAGAGGTGTCGTGATGCAGTCAACGCTGACCCTGCCCGCGCAGACTCGATGGTTCGGCAATATTCAGCCGTTGGCCGTTCTGGTCATTACGTCCATTGCGCTGCTGATCATCGGTATTGTGATGATTTCTTCTGCCTCGATGGACATGGCCGTCGCGGTCACGGGCAACGGTTATCACTATGTGATTCGCCAACTTATATTCGCGGTTATGGGCTGCATGCTCGCTCTGATCGCGGTCAACGTGCCTATGGCCTGGTGGGAACGCAGCGGCTGGTTGTTGCTGGGGATAGGGTTGTTGGTGCTGATGCTGGTTCTCACGCCCTTGGGTCGCACGGTAAACGGCTCAACGCGGTGGATCCCGTTTGGTCTGTTCAACGTGCAGGTGTCAGAAGTCGCAAAGCTATGCCTGATTGCGTACCTGGCCGGATACGTTGTGCGTCGGCGTGATGAACTGCTGAACACCTGGGCTGGTTTCCTCAAGCCCTTGGTGGTGTTGGGCATGGCATCGGCACTTCTGGTTATTCAGCCCGACTTCGGGGCAACCGTTGTTCTGGTTACGGCAGCAGCGGGCATGATCTTCCTGAGCGGTGTGCGTCTCAGCCGCTTCGTGCCGCTGATCGCCACTCTGGTGGTAATTGGCGCCGTATTGATCCTGACCCAGCCCTACCGACTCAAGCGAGTGGTGAGCTATCTCGACCCCTGGAAAGATCAGTTTGATACCGGCTATCAGTTAACACAGTCACTGATTGCGTTCGGGCGTGGGGAGTGGGCAGGCGTGGGTCTGGGCAACTCAATACAGAAGCTGTTTTTTCTGCCAGAAGCCCATACGGATTTTATTTTTGCCATTATCGCCGAAGAGTTCGGGTTGTTGGGCTCATTGCTCGTGCTCGGGTTGTTTACGGCCCTGGTTGTAACCGGTTTTGTGATTGCCCGCCGCGCCGAGAAGGCTGGCATGCCGTTTGGTGCCTGCTTTGCGTACGGCATTACGCTGCTGATTGGCTTGCAGGCAGGCATCAACATGGGCGTCAGCACCGGATTGCTGCCCACCAAAGGGCTAACGTTGCCGTTGGTGAGCTACGGCGGCTCCAGCCTGATGATCAACTGTGTCTGTATCGGGATTCTCGCCAGGATTGAGATGGAGAGGCTTGATAAGGCAAAGCAGGCCACCGGAAAGATCAGCCCTCGAAAGCAGGGAGGCGCGCGTTATGACTGAATCGCGCCGATTTTTGATAATGGCCGGGGGTACCGGTGGGCATGTATTTCCGGCACTTGCCACTGCTCGGGCCCTTCAGGAGAAAGGGCACGACGTGCATTGGTTGGGTGCCGTGGGAGGCATGGAGGAGCGGTTAGTAGGTGATACGGGTATTCCGCTGTCACTTATCCATATCTCCGGGCTCAGGGGTAAAGGCAAGTTGGCGCAGATGATGGCGCCATTTCGTCTGATGCGAGCACTGGGCGAAGCCTTCACTCTCATGCGCCGTATCCGGCCGGACTGCGTGGTGGGTATGGGTGGGTTTGTAACCGGTCCCGGCGGTTTGGCGTCATGGCTTACACGAACACCTTTGGTGATCCATGAACAGAATGCCATCGCCGGAATGACCAACCGTATTCTGGTGCGGTTTGCGAAAACGGTATTGGAAGGTTTTCCGGGAAGCTTTGGTTCGGACGTGATTACCCGGTGCACCGGTAACCCGGTCAGGGAAGACTTGGCAACCCTGCCGGCGCCTGAACAAAGACTGGCCGAGCGTTTGATTGAACCGGGTGAACCAGAAAACCGCCTGCGTATTCTGGTGGTCGGTGGCAGCCTCGGCGCTCAGGTGTTTAACCAGCAGCTACCTGAAGCCATGGCAATGCTACCCGAAGGCGAGCGGCCGCAGATTCGCCATCAGTGCGGTGAAAAGCATATCGACGCCGCACGTGCCTCTTATGAGCAGCACGGCGTTGAAGCAGAACTGGAGCCGTTTATTGACGATATGGCGAACGCCTATTGTTGGGCCGATGTGGTGCTATGCCGGGCGGGCGCACTGACGATTTCCGAACTTTGTGCGGCTGGCATTGGCGCAGTATTAGTGCCTTTCCCTTACGCGGTAGATGACCATCAAACGAAAAATGGCCAGCAAATGGTAAACGCCAAGGCTGCCGTACTGATACCACAGTCACAACTGACACCGGCCGTGCTCGCGGAAACCTTGGGCGATCTTGCAAAAGATCGGGCGCGGGTCATGAACATGGCGAACGCCGCGCGCACTTTGGCTCGCACCGACGCAACGGAGAGAGTCGTGAATTATTGTCTGGAGGCCGCTAATGGCTGATGCAACCAATCCGCCGCTTGTTTTTCAGGTACCGGAAATGCGCAGGATTCGCCACATCCATTTCGTGGGTATCGGCGGCGCCGGCATGAGTGGTATCGCGGAGGTGCTGAAAAATCAGGGCTATGACATCTCCGGCTCGGATCTGAAAGAAGGTGCCGTAACCGATCGCCTCAAAGCCATGGGGATCGAGATTCAGATCGGTCATCGTGAAGAAAACAGCGCGAATGCTGATGTGGTTGTGGTGTCGTCGGCAGTAGGTTCGGAAAATCCCGAGGTAGCTTCGGCTCGCCGTCGGCGGATCCCCGTGGTGCCAAGAGCCGAAATGTTGGCAGAAATCATGCGTTATCGCCACGGTATTGCCGTCGCCGGAACCCATGGGAAGACCACCACCACCAGTTTGATTGCCTCGGTTTTTGGCGAAGCCGGTCTGGATCCTACTTTTGTGATTGGCGGCAAGCTGAACAGCGCTGGCACCAACGCCAAGCTGGGTGGTTCCCGCTATCTGGTGGCAGAAGCGGACGAGAGCGATGCTTCGTTCCTACACCTTACGCCGGTGATTTCGGTGGTCACTAACATCGAAGCCGATCATATGGACACCTATGACGGCGACATTGAGAAGCTCAAGCAGACGTTTGTGGATTTTCTGCACAATCTGCCGTTTTACGGCGTCGCGGTCATGTGTGTGGATGACGACTATGTGCAAGAGATCATTCCGCGGATTGCCCGCGCCATTATTACCTATGGCATCAGCAATCCGGACGCAGATTATCGCGCAGAGAATATCGTAACAGACGGTCTCAGAACCCATTTCGCGGTGAAGCGGCCGGGTGGTCGCAGTGATCTGACAGTGGAACTGAAAATGCCCGGGCGTCACAACGTGCTGAACGCACTTGCAGTGATCGCCGTCGCCACCGATGAGGGTGTTGCAGACGAAGCCATTTGCAAGGGACTGGCGGTTTTCGCAGGCGTCGGCCGGCGTTTTCAGGTCAATGGCGATTATAAAATTCCGAAAGGTACCGTCACGCTGGTGGACGACTATGGCCATCATCCAACCGAAGTCGAGGCGGTGATCCGCGCGGCTCATGATGCCTGGCCAGGCCGGCGATTGGTGATGTTGTATCAGCCTCACAGGTTCACGCGCACCCGGGATCTCTATGAAGATTTTGTGCGGGTTTTGTCAGAAGTCGACGGGTTGTTATTGATGGATGTTTACTCCGCCGGTGAGGCCGCTATTCCGGGCGCAGACGGTCGTGCGTTGTGCCGCAGCATACGGCAACGGGGCAAAGTGGAGCCGGTGTTTGTAGACGATAATCGCAAAATCGAGAGCCTGCTGGAAAGCGTGCTTCAAGACGGTGACCTTTTGATTACCCAAGGCGCCGGCGACATTGGTGGCGTGGCAAATCGTTTGATGGCGGCAGGAGGGTTTGCGGGTGAGTGACGTGCAGCATTCCGGGATTCCGGCGTATCAGGCTGAGCCAGAGTTGGTTCGGGCGCTGGGGCGTGTGGCTGTGTTTATGGGAGGAGATTCTGCTGAGCGCGAAGTTTCTCTCAAAAGCGGCAAGGCAGTTCTCGCAGCCCTGATATCGGCCGGTGTCGATGCGTTTGCCATGGATGTTCAAGGGTGCTTGTTGAAGACGGTAGAAAACCCCGAATTTGATCGGGTGTTTATAGCGTTACACGGACGCGGTGGAGAAGACGGCACGCTGCAGGCAATCCTGTCCCAGGCGGGCATTCCCTATACCGGCAGCGAAGTTATGGCGTCTGCACTGGCAATGGACAAGCTGCGCACAAAATACGTGTTTGCGGGCTGCGGTCTGCCGACACCGAAATTCAGGACTATGTCGGCGGTTGAAGAGGCCGAACAAATCGTTCAGGAGTTGCGCCCGCCATTGAGCGTCAAGCCGTCTCGAGAGGGGTCCAGCATCGGCATTCGCAAGGTGAATACCGCTGCGGAGCTGGCTGAAGCCTACGATGGCGCCGCCGCGTTAGATAGCCTGGTTCTGGTAGAGGAGTGGATAGAGGGGCCGGAATTTACGGTCAGCCTTCTGCAGGATAGCGCACTTCCCGCTATCGGGCTGAGCACGGATCACGTGTTTTATGACTATGACGCCAAATACCTTGCGGATGACACCCGCTACAGAATCCCGTGCGGCCTTGCGCCCCAGGATGAAGTCACGTTGCAGAATCTCGCGCTGGAGGCATTTCGGGTAGTAGGCTGCCGCACCTGGGGCCGGGTAGATATCATGCAGGATAGAGACGGCGGGTTTTGGCTGCTGGAGGTCAACACGGTGCCGGGAATGACCGACCATAGCCTGGTACCCATGTCTGCAAGGGCGGCGGGTATCAGTTTTGAAGAGCTGGTTGTGCGGATTCTTCGCGACACGCTGGAGGGCGCAGATGCTTGACACACTGCTGATCCGGAGCGGAGCAGTACCATCCGACCCTCCCCGACGCCGGGGCGCAACGTCCCTCGGGCCGGAGACGGAACGGTTTGGTGTGTTGAGGGCTGTACTGGGCGCAGTGCCCTGGCTGCAGGTTGGCACGGGCGTGGCGATCCTGCTGGCGGCGGGCCTTTTGCCCTGGGGAGCCGGAAAGGTGCTGGGCGCCATGGACCAGCAAATTCTGGCCATTGATGTGAACGGCGATTTTATCGGCGATAGCCGAGTTGCCATTGAGCGCCAAGCGGGAAACTGGATCGGTAAGAGTTATTTCTCGACCGACCTTTCAGACATAAAAGTTGACCTCGAGAAACGCCCCTGGGTCGAGACAGTCGCCGTGCGCCGGGTGTGGCCAGATCGGCTGGAAATTAACATTCGGGAAAAGAAGCCGTTGGCTTACTGGAACGATGGTCGTCTGGTCAGCCGCACCGGCGAGCTGTTCATGCCCGCCAATCCGGAAGTGGCCGGGCGGTTACCGCAGCTTTCGGGGCCGGATGAACGCGTGCGTGACGTGATCAAAATGGCCCGGACCATGAGCGACAAACTGGTGGGGCACGGCCTGGGCTTTTCAGGCTTGTCACTGGAGCGGCGGGGGGCCTGGACCCTTCGTCTCTCGAACGGAATCGAAGTGGTACTTGGCCGGGATCAGGTAACGAAGCGTTTTGAGCGTTTTATTACGGTGTATGAAAACCGGCTTGTATCACGGTCGGACGAAGTTAGCCGGGTAGATGCCCGCTACACGAACGGTGTGGCGGTTCAATGGAAGTCAGCCCAGGTTGCTTCCGGCCCGAAAACATAGAAACAGTAAATTCAGACCTACGGTTTGGTGGAACACATGTCATCGGTTGAAACGGAAAACATGATTGTCGGTCTCGATATCGGTACCTCAAAGGTGGTTGCGATCGTCGGCAAACGCAAGATGGACGGAACCATTGAGGTGGTGGGTATTGGTTCCCATCCGTCCCGAGGGCTGAAGCGGGGCGTGGTGGTCAATATCGAAACCACGGTGCAGGCGATCCAGCGCGCGGTGGAGGAAGCCGAGCTGATGGCAGGGTGCCGCATCCATTCGGTGTATGCGGGGATAGCGGGCAGCCATATTAAAAGCCTTAACTCCCACGGCATCGTCGCCATCCGCGATCGCGAAGTAACCCAGGCAGACATTGATCGGGTTATTGATGCGGCGCAGGCCGTTGCCATACCGGCGGATCAGAAAATTTTGCACATTCTGCCCCAGGAATTTGTGATTGATAACCAGGAGGGGATTAAAGAGCCCATGGGCATGTCCGGCGTGCGCTTGGAAGCGAAGGTGCACCTGGTGACCTGCGCCGTCAACGCTGCGCAGAACATTGAAAAGTGTATCCGCCGCTGTGGTCTCGAGGCCGACGACATCATTCTGGAACAGTTGGCTTCCAGTCACGCGATTCTCACCGAAGACGAGAAAGAGTTGGGTGTTTGCGTTGTGGATATGGGCGGCGGTACCACGGATATTGCCGTGTTTACCGGCGGGGCGATTCGCCACACGGCGGTTATCCCCATTGCCGGCGATCAGGTTACCAACGACATCGCTATGGCTTTGCGCACACCGACGCAGAACGCCGAAGAGATCAAAATCAAATACGCATGCGCTTTGACGCAATTGGCGGGCGCTGATGAAACCATCAAGGTGCCCAGCGTTGGCGATCGCCCGCCGCGGAACCTTTCACGGCAGGCGCTAGCGGAGGTTGTTGAGCCGCGCTACGAAGAGCTGTTTACGCTCGTTCAGTCAGAGCTGCGCCGCTCAGGTTTTGAAGATCTGGTTCCTGCGGGCATCGTCATTACGGGCGGCTGCTCCACCATGGAAGGTGTGGTGGAGCTGGCCGAAGAAATCTTCCATATGCCGGTGCGGCTTGCGTGTCCGCATGCCGTCTCCGGCATGACAGAAGTTGTTAATAACCCCATCTACGCCACGGGCGTCGGGTTATTGATTCATGGTTTCCGGCAAATGGATCTTGGTCGGACCCCAGTGCTCAAGGGTGAAGATGCACCCTCGCTGTTTGAGCGCATGAAAGCCTGGTTTACCGGTCATTTCTGACGGTGTCGGGCAAGCAGTAAACGAAGGTATCTCGAAAATACAAACTCGAATAAACAGCCTGGAACAAGGCTGAAACAGCACGAAGGAGAAGGGGAATGTTTGAACTTGTCGATAATGTCCAACAAAACGCGGTCATAAAAGTAATTGGTGTGGGCGGCGGCGGCGGTAACGCTGTGCGTCATATGCTTAACAGCGACATTGAAGGTGTAGATTTCATCTGCGCCAACACAGATGCCCAGGCCCTGGCGGATCTGGATGCCCGTCAGATCATTCAGTTGGGTGGTAACATCACCAAAGGACTGGGTGCGGGCGCAAACCCTGAGATCGGTCGTCAGGCTGCTCTGGAAGATCGCGATCGTATCGCCGAAGCGATCAAAGGTGCTGACATGGTGTTCATTACCGCTGGCATGGGCGGCGGCACCGGCACCGGCGCTGCACCGGTGGTCGCCGAAGTTGCCCGGGAAATGGGCATATTGACCGTTGCGGTGGTTACCAAGCCGTTCAACTTTGAAGGCGGCAAGCGGATGAGTCTCGCCGAGTCGGGATTGCGGGAGCTGGAAGAAAGCGTTGATTCGCTGATTACCATTCCCAACGAAAAGCTGCTTGCCGTGCTGGGTAAAAAGACCAGTTTGCTGGACGCTTTTGCAGCCGCTAATGATGTACTGTTGGGCGCCGTTCAAGGCATCGCAGATCTGATTACCCGCAACGGCATGATTAACGTCGACTTTGCCGACGTTAAAACGGTTATGTCCGAGATGGGCATGGCGATGATGGGCACGGCACGCGCAACCGGTGAGAATCGCGCGCGGGAAGCTGCAGAAGCTGCTATCCGCAGCCCGTTGCTGGAAGATGTGAATCTACAGGGCGCCAAAGGCATTCTGGTCAACATCACCGCCGGTATGGACCTGAACCTGGGCGAATTCTCCGAGGTTGGCGATATTGTGCGTGAGTTTGCTTCGGACGCCGCAACCGTTGTCGTGGGTACCGTTATTGATCCGGACATGGTCGACGAGATCAAGGTAACCGTTGTTGCCACAGGCCTTGGTGGCGATCGTGAAAAGCCAACCAAAGTCGTGGATAACACGCGCACTCTCGATGGCAAAACGGATTACAATCAGTTGGATCGCCCGGCTATCTTGCGTCGTCGTGCCGTGTCAAACGGTAACGTGGCAATTGATCAGAGCAAAGAGAGCGAAGAGCAGGGCGTGGACTATCTCGATATTCCCGCATTCCTTCGTAGGCAGGCAGACTGATAAAATGTTGTTATAAATGTCCGGTGTATGTTGGTGTTTTTTAATTAAGCCACAGAGCCGGATAATGAAGCACTGACGGCCAATGGCCAATATTGCATGAATTTCAGGCAATGTTGGGCTGGGCAAATGGTACTCAGTCTCATTCTTTGATATTCTGCGCCCAGAATTTGTTTAGAATATCGCCATTTTTTACGGAATAACGAACCGATGATCAGACAACGGACACTAAAAAACACGATCCGTGCTACAGGCATCGGGCTGCATTCAGGGGAAAAGGTTTACCTCACCCTGAAGCCCGCTCCAGTGGATTCGGGAATCATTTTCCGGCGCACCGATCTTGCCCCGGCGGTTGAGATCTTGGCATGCGCTGAAAATGTGGGTGAGACCATGCTGTCCACGACGCTGGTGAAAAACGGTGTCCGTGTAGCTACGATTGAGCATTTGCTGTCAGCCATGGCGGGTCTCGGTATCGACAACTGTTTCGTTGAGCTAAGCGCTGCGGAAGTGCCGATCATGGACGGTTCTGCCGGCCCGTTCGTCTTTCTGCTCCAATCTGCAGGCATTGCGGAACAAGACGCTGCGAAGCGGTTCATTCGCATCAAGCGGGAAGTCTCCATTGAAGAGGGCGACAAGAAGGCAACCTTCTTGCCGTTTGAGGGCTTCAAAGTCAGTTTTGGTATCGACTTTGATCATCCTGTGTTCAAAGGCCGGGCCCAGACCGCGACCGTTGATTTCTCAAGTACGTCTTTCGTGAAGGAAGTCAGTCGCGCCCGAACGTTCGGGTTCATGCGTGACATTGAGAAGTTGCGAGCAATGAATCTGGCTCTGGGTGGCAGTGTGGACAATGCCATTGTGGTAGACGACTACAAGATTCTGAACGAAGACGGTCTTCGTTATGAAGACGAGTTCGTCAAGCACAAAGTGTTGGACGCAATCGGGGATCTATATCTGTTGGGCAACAGCCTGATCGGTGAATTCCGCGGCATTAAATCTGGTCACGACCTGAATAACAAGCTGTTGCGTAAGCTCAGGGCGGAAGAGGATGCATGGGAGGTGGTTACGTTTGATAACGAAGAAACCGCGCCTATTTCCTACATGAAGCCCGTGCTGGCTGTTCCGGTTTAAGGCTGGATGCTTTAATCCCGGACGTGGCTTGCGAGTTTTTCGAGAACCTCGCGTAGTTTTTTGTCCTTCGTGTGCCCGGCTTCCTCTTTGAGGAGCTGGGCATTTTCTTTGCTCAAAGGCATTTTTTTCGCTGGCGGTTTTTCATGAAACCGTGGAGGCGCTACTTTTACCTTGAGCTTCCATACGAACCTGAACAGTTCATTTTCCCGCAATTTTTCCATTATTTCGTGCTGACGGAAACGAATTTGGCTGGCCGTTCCCGCGTTGCTTGCGGAGAGTGTCAGCGCGCCTTCCACACAACAGACAAATCGCGTCCCTGGCACCAGCGCTGGCGGTAGCGAAGTCAGCACATGATCTTCGGCATCGCGGTGAGTATGGGCTTTTGCGAACAGTTCTCGCAAAACCGGTGTTTTGCCCAGATTTTCGAAGGTTATTTTTTGCTCATTTTTCCGCTTCATAAGGCGTATTTTCTCGACGTCCACGATAACGATTGGTTACACTTCTGCACGTTTTTTGCGTAGTGCCAAGTCTGCTCTTGTTTTACCTTGTTGTAATTGAGTATGTCTACCGGGCGCTGCGATTTATCAGTACGTAGTTGTTGCCAAGGATGGCAGACCCACTCGGAACTTTTCGGGCTGCAACACTACAGGACACGGTTGCAGCTCCCCGATGAAACCTGAAGACACTATGAACATCATTCTAGTTGGCAAGCGCCACAACGAGTCGCGGGTATTTGCCCTGAACGGAGGCGTTGCCTTTGCGTTGGCGTTTTTGGCTGTTGCCTTGCTTATGGTAACAGGGTGGGGCGGATACCGCTTTGCGACAAGCCAGGCAGAGGCCAGGAAACCTTCTGATTCCGAGCTCGTAGGCGTGTGGCAACAAGAACTCAGCGAACAGCAAGCCGAACTGACAGGGTTGCAACTGAACGTTCAGGACCAGGTAGACGCACTGACACTTCGCCTTGGAGAACTTCAGGGCAGATTATTGCGCCTGGATGCGTTGGGTCAGCGTTTCGTGGAATCCGGTCTGGTCGCCAGCGATGAATTTGATTTTAACCAGCCGGCAGCTGTTGGTGGTCCTGAGGGTTCGCTTCCGACCGATTCCTTTTCTGCACCCGAATTAACGCGGATGATTGACGAGCTGGAGCGCAGGATGGAGGATCGTGAACAACAGCTGCGGCTGTTGGATCAGGTGTCCTCTCGCCAAAAACTGGAAGATGAACTGTATCTCGAAGGTCGCCCCATTACGTGGGGTTGGTTGTCGTCACGATACGGTTACCGCTCTGATCCGTTCACTGGAAAGCGTACCTGGCATGCCGGTGTTGATCTGGCAGGTAAGACAGGGAACGATATTATCTCTGTTGCGGGTGGCGTTGTGTCTTACGCAAGCGAGCGTCATGGTTATGGCAACCTGGTGGAGGTTGACCACGGTGACGGCCTGGTTACGCGCTACGCACACTGCAAAACGATCAAAGTTAAAGTGGGTGATGTGGTGCAGAAAGGGCAGGTGCTGGCATTGATGGGGAGCACGGGCCGATCTACCGGACCTCACGTGCACTTTGAAGTCATACGTAATGGAAAGACCGAGAACCCGGAAACCTATATCAAAAGAGCCAGTCGCTAGAGTTGCAGATTTTAGCTGACGTCAGGCCGCTCTCAACCCGCGTCTCAATCCGTCGATCGCCCTATCCTTCCAGCCCTCTCTTCACGCTTGTTAGCGCCCAGTATTTGTCACAGGATCGTCATGGAACCCGGCTATGTGATCTCAGCGTTTTGTACTGTCGCAAAATAAGGTTAGAATGCCGGCTTCCTCCGTTTAATCTAGAGAAGTAGTAGTCTATGTTCTCAAAGTTTGCAACCAAGATGTTCGGCAGTAAAAATGCCCGAGAAATCAAGAGAATGCGTAAGCTTGCATTGCGCGTTAATGAGCTTGAAGAGCAGTTTGGCAATCTGGCGGACTCCGAGTTGCAGGGCAAAACGGCGGAATTTCGCCGCCGATTGGATGAGGGAGAAAGCCTGGACGCGCTGCAGCCCGAAGCGTTTGCGACCGTTCGCGAGGCGGGGCGGCGTGTTATGGGTATGCGCCACTACGATGTGCAATTGGTTGGTGGTATTACCCTGCATGAGGGTCGGATTGCGGAGATGAAGACCGGTGAGGGTAAAACGCTGGTCGCGACGGCTGCTGTCTATCTCAACGCCTTGCCCAGTAAAGGCGTGCACGTTGTAACCGTTAACGATTATCTGGCCAGTCGTGATGCCGAGTGGATGGGCAAGCTGTACCGCTTTCTCGGTTTACAGGTTGGCGTAGTGGTTGCCGGGCAGGCGCCGGAGGAAAAGCGCGCTGCTTATCAGGCCGATATTACCTACGGTACCAACAACGAATTTGGTTTCGATTATTTGCGTGACAATATGGCATTCAGCACCGATGACAAGGTGCAACGTGGTCTCCATTACGCGATTGTAGACGAGGTCGACTCCATTCTGATCGACGAGGCGCGCACACCGCTGATTATTTCGGGTGCTGCGGAAGACAGCTCCAAAGCCTATCTGGCGATCAACGAATTGATTCCCAATCTCGAAAAAGGTGAAGTGAATGAGGAGGGCGAGCCCTCTGGCGACTTCACTATCGATGAAAAAACACGCCAGGTTGAATTGACCGAAGCAGGCCATGAACGGGTGGAAGAGCTTTTGCTGAATCGCGAGCTCCTGAAAGAAGGCGAGAGCCTGTACTCTGCGGCAAACCTCAGCCTCCTGCACCACGTGCACTCTGCGTTGCGTGCCCATCATCTGTTCCAGAAAGACGTTGATTACATTGTTCAGGGCGGCCAGGTCGTCATTGTGGACGAGCATACCGGGCGCACCATGCCGGGCAGGCGCTGGAGTGAAGGTCTGCATCAGGCGATGGAAGCCAAAGAAGGCATGAACATTCAGGCGGAGAGCCAGACTCTCGCCTCAACGACCTTCCAGAACTATTTTCGGCTTTACGACAAGCTTGCTGGCATGACCGGCACGGCAGATACCGAAGCCTTCGAGTTTCGGCAGATTTACGGCCTGGACGTGGTGGTTATCCCGCCCAATAGACCGATCCAGCGAACCGATTATAACGACCTTGTTTACTTGACTCAGGATGAGAAGTTTCACGCCATCATCGATGAAATCAAGGATGTGACAGGCGAGGGTCGGCCCATTCTTGTGGGCACGGCGTCAATCGAGGCGTCTGAACTGCTCTCCATGTTGCTCAAGAAAGCGCGTATCGAGCACAAGATTCTTAACGCCAAGCAGCACGAGTCAGAAGCACAGATCATCGCCCAGGCAGGCAGCCCGGGTGCTGTTACCATCGCCACCAACATGGCTGGCCGAGGCACAGACATTGTGCTTGGGGGTAACTGGGAGCACGAGGCAGCAATTCTGGATAACGCCTCCGAGGAAGAAGTTGCTCGCCTTAAGGCAGAGTGGACAGAGCGTCACAACCAGGTGCTGGAAGCCGGTGGTTTGCACATTGTTGGCACCGAACGTCACGAATCCCGCCGTATAGATAACCAGCTGCGCGGCCGGGCCGGTCGCCAAGGCGACCCGGGTTCTTCCCGCTTTTTCTTGTCCTTGGAAGATAACCTGATGCGTATCTTTGCCCCGGACCGGGTTAAGAGCCTCATGCAGGCAATGGGCATGAAGAAAGGCGAGGCCATAGAGCATCGCATGGTGACCAACGCCATCGAAAAGTCCCAGCGTAAAGTTGAGGGCCGCAACTTTGACATGCGTAAAACGCTGCTTGAGTACGATGACGTTGCCAATGACCAACGTACGGTTATCTATGACCAGCGCAATGAGGTTATGTCATCCGAAGATGTCTCCGAGATGGTTGATACCATCCGTGAAGACGTTGTTGACGTGCTTATCAGCGAGCACATTCCACCCCAGAGTATGCCCGAGCAGTGGGATGTGGTCGGCCTTGAAGCGCAGTTGCAGTCGGAAATGTCGATCGACTTGCCCGTCCAGAGCTGGCTGGAAGAAGACAAACAGCTATTCGAAGACAATCTTCGCCAGAAAATTCTGGACGAAATTGTAGCGGCTTACCGGGCCAAGGAAGAAGTGGTCGGCGCTGGCTCCATGCGCAAATTCGAAAAGCAGGTGTTCCTGCAGGTTCTGGATACACTCTGGAAAGAGCATCTTTCCAATATGGATCACCTGCGCCGCGGCATCCACTTACGTGGCTACGCTCAAAAAAATCCCAAGCAGGAATATAAGCGCGAAGCGTTCAACATGTTTGAGGCTATGCTTGAGACCATGAAGCGTGATGTAACTCGTGTGCTTTGCCACGTGCGGGTTCAGAGCCGCGAAGAAATGGACGAGGTTGAACGTCACCGTAAGGAGGAGCTTGAACAAGAGCTTTCCAAAGCACGCCTGCGTCACGATGAGACCAGTGCGACAGCGCAGAGCGAGGCCGAACAAGGCGATGATCGCGACACCGGCGGCTCGCAGCAGACGACCCCTGAAACGTTCGTGCGACAGGAACGCAAGGTAGGTCGTAATGAGCCCTGCCCATGTGGCTCTGGCAAAAAGTACAAGCAGTGTTGTGGCAAAGTGGACTGACCACACCGAACAGACAGAAAATAAAGTACGGAGCCCGCAATCGCCCAGCTTACTGGCAAACTGCGGGTTTTTCGTTTTCAGGCGTATCTGAATCAAAAGGAGTGACACGATGGCGGTTGGACCAGGAACCCTGCCCGAATTTTTCCCGGTAAAAGGCGTCAGGCTCGGTATTGCCAGCGCCGGTATCAAGAAGCCTGGTCGCAAAGATGTGGTGGTGTTTGAGCTGGCGCCGGGAAGCCGTGTTGCAGGGCTGTTTACCACCAACCAGTTCTGTGCGGCCCCAGTGACTCTTAGCCGTAAACATCTGACCGAAAAAGCGCCGCGCTATTTGCTGATCAATACGGGAAACGCCAATGCGGGTACGGGTGAGCGCGGTATGAAAGATGCGCTGGCGTGCTGCGAGGCGCTGGCTCAACACGCTGGCGTGAGCGCCGCCGAGGTGCTGCCGTTTTCCACGGGTGTGATCGGAGAGCCGTTGCAGGTTCAAAAGATTGTGAGCGCACTGCCAGAGGCCTTGGTCAGCGCTGGCGATAACCGCTGGGCTGAAGCTGCCAGCGGCATAATGACCACCGATACACGCCCTAAAGGTGAGTCCGTACGGATTGATCTGGGCGGGCACACAGTGACCATTTCGGGCATCAGCAAAGGCGCCGGCATGATTCGCCCGAATATGGCCACCATGCTGGGCTTTATCGCTACAGACGCCTGTATTGCGCCAGAGGCGCTGCAAGCACTGGCATCTGAGCTTGGCGAGGCGTCTTTCAACCGTATTACCATTGACGGCGACACGTCCACCAACGACGCCTGCATGCTGATCGCCAGCGGCCAGTATGGCGGCCCGGAAATTACGCTCGATAGCCCGCACCTGCCGGCGCTGCGGGACGCGCTGAAGGACGTCTATCTGCATCTTGCTCACGCCATCGTGCGCGACGGCGAAGGTGCCACCAAGTTTGTCACTATTCAGGTCAGTGGAGCGGCGGCCCGCCAGGAGGCCCTGGACGTGGCGTATACGGTTGCGCATTCGCCTTTGGTGAAGACGGCGCTGTTTGCGTCTGATCCCAACTGGGGGCGAATTCTTGCGGCAGTCGGGCGGGCGGGCGTTGCCGATCTGGATGTTAGTTTACTGGAAATCCATCTTGGTGACGTTTGTCTCGTTCGGGACGGTGGTCGTGCTGAGGATTATTCCGAGGCGCGAGGCCAGGCGGTCATGGATCAGGAAGAGATCACCATCGCCATTGACCTGAAACGGGGTGATGTCTGCGAAACGGTCTGGACCTGCGACTTCTCCCACGATTATGTCACCATCAACGCGGACTACCGCAGTTAAGTATGGCCAACACACAAATTGACGTGCGGGAGGTTCATGTCGCGGTCGGAGTGATCGTCCGGGAGGGGCGAGTGCTTATCGCCCGGCGGCCGGACCACGTTCATCAGGGCGGTTTGCTGGAGTTCCCTGGCGGTAAGGTTGAGCCCGAAGAAACCGTTCAGGCTGCCTTGGTTCGTGAGATTGCCGAGGAGACAAGCCTGCAGATACCGTTGAAATCTCTGCAGCCTGTGATCTGTATCCGGCATGATTACGGTGACAAACGGGTGCGTCTGGATGTGTGGAGAACAGATAAGGCACGGGGCGAAGCACATGGCCGTGAAGGGCAGTCTATCCATTGGGTGAGTCCGAACGATCTTCGGGATGAGGACTTTCCGGTGGCTAACCGCGGAATTATCCGGGCACTGCAGCTGCCTTTCTTGCTCGCGATAACCGGACACATTCACGCCGGTGGCGAGGGGGGCCAGCAACTGCACCGGGCGCTTGCCGCGCTTCCGGCTGGGTTGTCAGAACGCGATCATGCCAGATTGGTGCTGTTGCGCGCACCGAGTATGTCTGCAGAGGATTACCGCGCCTTGACCGAGTCTGCTTTGGGCGTGTGTGAGCCGGCGGGTGCCGGCCTGATACTTCACGGGCCTCCAGCAGTGTTTGATGACAACCCCGGTGCGGCGGGACTGCATTTGCCCTGGCGCGAAGCCCGGAGCCTTCAAGCAAGACCTGTTCGTGACGGAGTCTGGCTAGGCGTTTCGTGCCACGACGCCCGTCAAATGGATCACGCGGTTGCCATCGGTGCCGACTATGTCGTGTTGGGTCCTGTCAAGCCGACGGCGACTCATCCCGGATCGACCGTTCTGGGCTGGGCTCATTTCCGGGAATTGGTGTCCCGCGCGCCGATACCGGTCTTCGCGCTGGGTGGCCTCACGCTGACCGATCTCGATGAGGTGCAGCAGGCGGGTGGTCAGGGCGTGGCCGGAATTCGTTACTGGTGGCCACAAAGCTGAGGTGGTTATCTATTTCAATGATTCAAATTGTCTTATTTCAATGATTCAAATTATTCAAATCAAAACCTATTCAAATGGAAACCCCGGGAGGCGTCGTGAGTAAACTGACCCATCTTGATGACAAGGGCGAAGCCCGCATGGTGGATGTGACGGATAAGTCCGTGACGGAGCGGGAAGCCCGCGCTGAAGCAACGATCCACATGGCAGCAGAAACCCTCAAAATGATTACGGAAGGGGAGCACCCCAAAGGTGATGTGCTGGCAGTTGCCCGTATCGCTGGAATCATGGCGGCGAAAAGAACGCACGATCTGATTCCTTTGTGCCACGCCCTGAATCTGACCTCGGTGAAGGTGGAGCTTGTTCCGGGGCACGATGGCACATCGGTTCACATACTGACCCGCTGCAAACTTTCCGGCCAGACCGGGGTTGAGATGGAAGCGCTGACCGCGGCCAGCATCGCGGCACTGACGGTATACGATATGTGCAAGGCGGTGGACAAGGCCATGGAAATCAGTGGGGTGCGGTTGTTAGAGAAAAAAGGCGGGCGCAGTGGACACTGGGTTGCCGGGACTCAGTGATGCATTATCTGCCGGACGTTCCGGTTCGTAAATCTCGCCAACATTGCGGCTGATTGGCAGCCCGTGGTGGCCGGCTCATGGTAGAATGTACCCCCTGTTTATTGAACCACGAGGAAAGACTGTGGCTGTTCGTTACATCCAGACTTGCCAATTGCCGACCCCATTCGGGGTATTCGACATGCATGGCTTTGAAGAGCCGGACACCGGGAAGGAGCACATTGCCCTGACTCTGGGGTCGCTGGACAGTGATGAACCCATGTTGGCCCGCACGCATTCCGAGTGTTTGACCGGCGATGCGTTATACAGCATGCGCTGCGATTGCGGCTATCAACTTGAAGAGGCGCTGGGCAGTATCGCCCGTGAAGGGCGTGGCATTCTGATGTATTTGCGCCAAGAGGGCCGGGGCATTGGTTTGCTTAATAAAATTCGGGCTTACCGCCTACAGGACGAAGGTGCAGACACCGTGGAGGCTAATGAGCGCCTCGGGTTTGCGGCAGACCTTCGTGATTACAGCATGTGTAAAGACATGCTGGAGCACCTTGGTATCAAAAAGCTGCGCCTGATGACCAATAACCCGCGCAAAGTGAGTGCACTGACGTCTTACGGTATTGAAATCACAGAGCGCGTTCCCCTGCACGTTGGCCGTAATCCCCACAACGAGCATTACCTCAATACCAAGCAGAGTAAGCTCGGACATTTGCTGGAGACCCATCAGGACGAAGATCCCCAGTTTTAATCCTTTAATCAAACCCCGCTGTGTTGTTAGCCTTTATTTAACCGCCTCAAGCCTTTGGTGTTGAAGGCGCTTCATGCGCGTGTCGATGGCAGAGAATATGCCATGGGCGTCCAGCCCGCAGTCTTTAAGCAACTCCTCACGTTTGCCGTGATCAATGAAGGTGTCTGGTAATCCAAGTTGCAGCACGGGCATGAGAATCTCTTGCCTGTTCAGACATTCCGTTACAGCGCTTCCGGCACCGCCGGCAATGGCGTTCTCTTCTAACGTAACCAGCAGTTCATGCTGCTGTGCAAGCTCGAAAATCAGTGCTTCGTCCAGCGGCTTCACGAAACGCATGTCAGCCACCGTTGCCCCCAGCTTTTCTGCGGCCTCAAGTGCCGGAGTGAGGAGCGTGCCAAAATTGAGAATGGCTATTCGGCTGCCCTCACGAACCTTGCGGCCCTTGCCAACAGGGCAGACAGTGAGCTCTTCACAGATTCGTGCGCCGGGGCCGGTTCCTCTGGGATAGCGCACGGCTGCCGGGCCCTCATACAGTAGGCCGGTATGCAGCAACTGACGCGTTTCGTTTTCATCGGACGGCGTCATCAGAATCATGTTCGGAATACAGCGCAGATAACTGATATCAAACGCACCTGCGTGGGTAGGGCCATCTTCGCCCACCAGCCCCGCCCGATCGATAGCGAACAACACATCCAGATTTTGAATGGCAATGTCGTGTATCAGCTGATCGTATGCCCGTTGCAAGAACGTGGAGTAAATCGCAACCACGGGCTTTGCGCCGTCGCACGCCATGCCGGCTGCAAGCGTTACGGCATGTTGCTCGGCAATCGCAACATCGAAATAACGATCCGGAAAGCGTTCGGAGAACGCGAGCAGGTCCGAGCCTTCGCACATGGCGGGGGTTATGCCGTTTACGCGCTCATCCAACTCAGCGGCGTCACACAGCCACTGTCCGAATACATTGGCGTATTTCTGCCTGGCCGGCGCAGATTTTATTGGCTCTGGCTTGTCGGCAGGCACGGGTTCAATTTTGTTGATGGCGTGGTAGCCGATGGGATCTGCTTCGGCCGGCGCGAACCCTTTGCCTTTGGTGGTCACTATATGAAGAAACTGCGGACCTTCCAGCTCGCGGATATTTTCCAGGGTCTCAATCAGCAAGGGTAGATCGTGCCCATCAATGGGCCCGATATAATTGAAGCCCAATTCTTCAAACAAAGTGCCGGGCGCAATCATGCCTTTGAAGTGTTCTTCGGTTTTCTTCGCCAGAGCCATCAGTTGGGGTGCGCCTTGAAGCACTTTCTTGCTGCTGTCACGAACCTGATTGTAGGTGCGGCTTGAAAGCAACTTGGCGAAATAGTTGGACAGACCTCCGACATTGCGAGAGATCGACATATCGTTATCGTTCAGGATCACCAGCATATCGGCGTGCAGGTGGCCTGCGTGGTTCAGTGCCTCAAATGCCATGCCTGCCGTCATTGCGCCATCGCCTATGACCGCAATACTTTTGCGGCCGGTGTTTTGCTGGCGGGCGGCAACGGCCATGCCCAGCGCTGCACTGATGGAGGTGCTGGAATGACCAACGCCGAAGGTGTCGTATGGGCTTTCGGCGCGCTTCGGAAAAGCGGCCAGGCCGTCCTTGCGACGAATGCTGCCCATTTGTTCACGACGACCGGTAAGAATCTTGTGAGGGTAGGCCTGGTGCCCCACATCCCATATCAGGCGGTCTTCGGGTGTATTGAAGACATAATGCAGCGCTACCGTGAGTTCGAGCACGCCCAGACCGGCACCAAAATGGCCACCGGTCTGCCCGACAGACCACAGTAAGAACGCTCTTAACTCTCTGGCAAACTGAACAAGCTGGTCAGACGGCAGTTCCCGTAACTGAGCGGGTATGTCAATCCGATCCAGCAACGGCGTATTTGGTCGCTGTGAAGGGATTTCCTTGAAAATATAAGTGTCCTGCATCTGCTAGGGTCTTTTCCGCAATGTTATGAATTCGTATTACCTTAGTGTGCGCTTCTGCCGCACCCGGATTCAATGACGTACTTAGTGAAGGCTCAATAGGTTCTTGCGACCACGTAATCTGCCATGGCTCTCAGAGGATCGGCCTCTGGCCCAAAATCCTGCAGGCTCTCAAGCGCGTCGCTTAGCAGAGATGAGAGATGCCCTCGCGCTCCGTCAAGTCCCAGCAGAGCGGGATAGGTTGGTTTTGCCCGGGCAACATCGGAACCCTGGGGTTTGCCGATAATATCTGTATTTCCCTCAATATCGAGGAGGTCATCCTGAACCTGAAAAGCCAGGCCCAGAGCTTTTGCGTAACGTGTGAGAGCGTTCAGCGAGCGCTCGCTAATGTTGGGAGCGGTCAGCGCCCCGATGCGCACGCTGGCTTCGATCAGGGCGCCGGTTTTGTGCCGGTGCATGGTTTCAAGCTGCGCCAGGGTCAGGCTCTTGCCCACGGATTCCAGATCAATCGCCTGGCCGCCCACCATGCCCCTGTGTCCGCTTGCACGCGCCAGCTCCCGTATCATCGTGAGCCGTGCGGATGTCTCAACGCCGGGCGCGACGGCGAGCCATTCAAACGCCAGTGCCTGCAAGGCATCGCCCGCCAGAATGGCCGTCGCTTCATCAAAAGCAATGTGTGCGGTTGGTCGGCCGCGCCGCAGTTCGTCGTTATCCATCGCGGGAAGGTCGTCGTGAACAAGCGAGTAGGCGTGGATTAACTCTATAGCGCAGGCGGGAACCAGTGCAGCGTCAGAATCCTGCCCCAGGGCACTCGCCGCTGCAAGGCTCAACGCCGGGCGGATACGTTTGCCGCCGCCCAGCACACTGTAACGCATCGCCTCCTGGAGCCGCTGTGAGGCAGAGCTGGATTCAATGCGTCGGTCCAGTTCCGCGTCTACGCGGTTACGGCACGTTTCCAGAAAATCCACAACAGAGGGGTTCCCGTTACGCATCAGCCGGCGTCATCCGACAAAAAAGGACGGGTTTTGAGGGTGCCATCGTCGTTTTGCACCAGTTGTTCAACCCGCTGTTCGGCGCTCTTGAGAGCCTGCTGGCAGGCACGGGTCAGCTTTACGCCGCGCTCGAAGGCGGTCAGCGATTGCTCGAGAGACAGCTCTCCCTGCTCCAGGTTGCGTACCAGTGTTTCCAGCTCATCAAGAGATTTCTCAAAGTCGGCAATGGATGTCGCGTCTTGTTGACCGGCCATCGGCGGCCCTCCGATCGGGTGGAAGAATTTCGCGGATTATATCAGAGGATGAGCGCTATCGCTGCCAGTTGAACGTTCGCAATCCTTCCGGGCGGCCTTCAGGCGCCCAACTCTGTTCGGTTACGTGAATCTCCCCGTCGTGGGACAGACTCACCACGGTGGTAGCGCGGGTACCGTATTCGGCGCCGGTTATGAACGGTGATGAAAGAAAGCGTTCAGTATCACGATTTGCGCCCGTGTCCGGTAGCAGATGATCCGGCGCAGGCGTTCTATCCTGCAGTAGCTCGAGGAGATCTCGGTGCAGATCCTCGACGCTGCCGCTCGTCGATTTCACGGTTCGGTCTACGGCTTCCCGGAGACGTAACAGTTTTGGCCAGGGGGTCTGAAGCAGATGATTGCTCAGGCCGTATATTCCACGATGAAGAGCACGACCCGGGTGTGCATCGCGGTTGCTGAAGTACCAGCCTGCAGTATCTTCGAGGCTGACAAGGTTGAACCCCGCGTATCGGGCAGACGTGTTTTTCAGGCTTTCCTGAAATTGTGACCTGGGCTCAATGAGTGCCCGCAAGGGGAGCTCGCCACGGCTTGCCGGGCCAGCTTCTTGTGTACCCTCGCGAACGTTGGTTACGGCGGCTACCCGGCCCTCGGAAGAAATTGCCAGCCATGTACCCCCGGATTGCAGATCCCTGCCAGACAGTACCCTGTTGCCGGATTCTGTGGTCCACCAATCAAGCGGCGCTGTGGGCCTGCGGAAAAACTCATCCCGGTTGGCGGCGACAACCAGTGGAAAACGGGCGCTTTGGCCGAGGGAAAATGCGATCAGGCACATATTACGTTGTTCTCCTGTGGCGGCCAGTGTTGCCCGCATTCCTGGCTGCACGTTTGAATGGTGAAGTTGCTGCGGCCGATGTGTATCATACCAGCCTTGTTTTGCCGTAGGCGTGAACGACTATGACCCTGTTGACTGTATTTTTCATTTACCTGGCGCTCGGGGCCTTTGCCGGAATCCTGGCAGGCCTGTTCGGTATCGGCGGCGGCCTGGTCATCGTTCCGGTGTTGATATTCAGTTTCGGCCTTCAGGGTTTTGATCCGGAGGTCGCCGCTCACATGGCCGTAGGCACCTCGCTGGCGACCATCCTTTTTACCTCCATTAGCTCTATCCGCTCTCATCACGGTCACGGCGCTGTGCGCTGGGATATTTTTCGGCCGATGGCCTTCGGCATTGTAGCGGGTGCTCTTATAGGTGCCTGGACGGCTGCTTTGTTGAGTGGGGCAACGCTGGAACTGATTATCGGGATATTTGTCATTCTTGTGGGCATCAAGATGCTGTTTGACGTCAATCCGACGCCGGGCAGCAACGTTCCAGGTAATTTCAGACTGGGTGCTGTCGGTGCAGGCATTGGCTGGGCTTCCGCTATTTTCGGGATTGGCGGCGGCTCACTCACGGTGCCGTATCTGAGCTGGTGCAACGTTCGGATGCAGCAGGCCGTTGGGACCTCGGCCGCGACCGGGTTGCCCATTGCCATCGCAGGTGCACTTGGCAACGCCTGGACCGGATGGCAAGAGCCTGGTTTGCCGGAGTACAGCCTCGGTTTTATCTATTTACCGGCCCTGATCGGTATCATTCTTACCAGCGTGTTGTTTGCTCGCGTGGGGGCAAATCTGGCGCACCGGCTTAATGCCAGAGTGCTGAAACGCGTGTTTGCCATCATGCTTCTGCTGGTTGGCCTTCGTTTTCTTCTGAGCTGAGAGGTTTTTGATGCTTCCGTATCCAAAGATAGACCCGGTGGCCCTCGCCATTGGACCACTCAAGATTCACTGGTATGGACTGACGTACCTTGTTGGCTTTGCCGCCGGTTGGTGGTTGGGTCGCCTGCGCACACGTAAACCCTGGTCGCCGGTTACAGAAGAGCAGATGGGCGACCTCCTGTTCTATCTGGCGCTCGGCGTTATTCTGGGTGGGCGTTTTGGTTACGTTATCTTTTACAACTTTGATGCGTTTCTGGCGGATCCCTTGTGGCTTCTGCGGGTTTGGGAAGGCGGCATGTCTTTCCATGGCGGGTTATTGGGCGTCATGTTCGCCATGTGGTGGTATGGCCGCAAAATCGGAACCGGATTCTGGCGTCTTGCGGATTTTGTCGCACCTTTGGTGCCCGTAGGCCTCGGAGCCGGGCGGATTGGTAATTTTATCAACGGTGAACTTTGGGGCAAGCCTACTGATCTGCCCTGGGCTATGGTTTTCCCGCAAGCGCCGGATGCGCTGGCGCGCCACCCATCCCAGCTCTATCAGTTTGCCCTTGAGGGCGTGTTGTTTTTTATTATTCTTTGGTGGTTCTCTGCCAAGTCGCGCCCACGAATGGCGGTGTCCGGCCTGTTCCTCATTTGCTACGGTGTGTTTCGCTTTTTGGTGGAGTTTGTACGCGAACCCGATGCACAACTGGGCTACCTGGCTTTTGACTGGCTCACCATGGGGCAGGTGCTTTCCTTCCCGATGATTCTTGCGGGGGCGATCCTGATGTTTATTGCTTACCGGAGAAACGTGGCATGAAAGCCTATCTCGAATTGATGCGGGACGTGGTGGATAACGGGTTTGATAAGGGTGATCGAACCGGCGTAGGTACTCGTTCCGTGTTCGGGCGTCAGATCCGCTTTAATCTCCAGCATGGCTTTCCTGTGGTCACCACCAAGAAAGTTCACCTGCGCAGCATCATTTATGAACTGCTATGGTTTCTGAAAGGCTCTACTGATAACAATTGGCTGAAAGAGCGCAAAGTTTCCATCTGGAATGCGTGGGCGCTGGAAAACGGCGATCTCGGGCCGATATACGGCAAGCAATGGCGAAGCTGGCAGTGCCCGGATGGCCGCGTGGTGGACCAGATCAGTGAAGTGATCGACCAGATTCGCAACAAGCCAAACTCCCGCCGCCTGATCGTCTCTGCCTGGAACCCGGCAGAACTCCCGGATGAGTCCGTTGGTCCCCAGGAAAATGCCCGCGAAGGGCGCATGGCGCTGGCTCCCTGCCACTGCCTGTTCCAGTTCTATGTGCTCGACGGCAAACTCTCCTGTCAGCTGTATCAGCGCAGCGCAGACCTGATGCTGGGCGTGCCGTTCAACATCGCATCCTATGCGCTGCTAACCCACATGATCGCCCAGCAGTGTGATCTGGACGTTGGTGAGTTTGTACATACTTTTGGCGATTGCCACCTGTACCAGAATCACCTGACAGACGACATTGTTTTTGAACAGCTCAAGCGTGAGCCAAAAGCGCTGCCGAAATTGTTAGTTAAGCACAAGCCCGACTCAATTTTCGATTACGAGCTAGAAGACTTCGAATTCGAGGGCTACGATCCTTATCCCGCCATCAAAGCACCCATTGCTATCTAGCGTAAGCAGCCCCTTAGCCCGAAGCCCCAGAGTCAGAGGAAAACGCATGCGTAAAGCTTTAATCGTTGCCATGTCCCGCAACCGGGTAATCGGCAAGAACAATAGCCTGCCCTGGTACCTGCCGGGTGATTTGAAGTATTTCAAGCAAGCCACCATGGGCAAACCCATCATCATGGGCCGGAAAACCTGGGACTCCATTGGCAGACCACTGCCGGGCAGGATGAACGTCGTCATTTCCCGCAACGCAGATAGAGAAGCCCCCGCAGGAACTACCACCGCAAAATCGCTGGAAGACGCCCTGATAAAAGCTGAAGCACAAGCCGAACTGGATGGTGGTGACGAAGTAATGATTATCGGGGGAGGGCAAATCTATACGGAAGCGCTACCCATGGTAGATCGCATTTACATCACTCAGGTGCACGCCGAAGTGGATGGCGATGCCTATTTTCCGGAAGTGAACTGGGATGAGTGGGAAGAAATCGGACGGGAGGATTTCTCCGCGTCCGATAACAATCCTTACGACTACAGCTTCGTCGTCTATCAGCGCTTGGCGTCTGACTGACGAGGAGGGCGTTTGCCCGCAGGCTTGCCACCTTTGCCCGGTGGTTTGCCACGTGCACCGGCGCCGCCAGGTCCGCTGCGACCCTTGTTGAAGCCACCTTTCGGTGGCCCCTTGCGAAACTCACCCGGGCGCCCGCCTTTACGGTCACGGCGCGGAGGCGGAGTTGAAGACACCACCGGCAGAGCTTCCGGTTGCTCCAGAGGCAGTGAGCCCGGCTGCATGGCCTCCATCCAGCAAGCGAGAGCACCGGCCACCATGGCAATGTCCATTTCGTTGCGTTCTGCGATGTCGTCCAATAACGCCATGGCTTTTGCGAGCTTTTTATCTTCGGCAAAGCCCAGAAGCTGAGTTTCAAACTGCTCTTCGCGCATTTTCTTCAGTTCAACCGGCGACGGCAGTTCGTAAGCTTCCATTGGCGAGTTGGTTGCTCGCTCAAGCGTGCGCAGCCAGCTTCGCTCGCGAGGGGTTACCAGCAAGATAGCTTTGCCGGTGCGCCCCGCGCGTCCGGTGCGCCCCACCCGATGGATGTAGGCTTCGGTGTCGTAGGGCACATCGTAATTGATAACGTGAGTCACTCTCGGCACATCCAGGCCGCGGGCGGCTACGTCGGTCGCAACGATAATGTCTTTCTTGCCCCGTTTGAGGTCTTCAACGGTCTGTTCGCGCTGGCGCTGATTCAAATCCCCGTTCAGGGGTGCGACAGCGTGTCCGCGAGCGCCCAGTTTCTCGGCAAGCAACGTGGTTTCGGCTTTGGTGCGCACAAAAATGATCGCAGCTTCGATCGGCTCGACTTCCAGAATGCGGGTTAGCGCGTCCAGCTTGCGCTCGGCATAAACCGGCAGAACAAACTGGGAGATACGCTCAACCGTGCGGGTTTCGCTTTCGATTTTAACTTCGATCGCGTCGCTCAGATAGGTTTGAGCTACCTTCTTGATCTGCGGCGGCATGGTGGCAGAGAACAACGCACGCTGACAGTTTTCCGGTGTCTTGGATAGAATCGCTTCCACGTCGTCAATAAAGCCCATGCGAAGCATTTCGTCGGCTTCGTCCAGTACCAGGGCCTTAAGGCTGCCTAGTCTCAGCGTGCCTTTGCGAAGATGATCGAGCATACGGCCGGGGGTGCCAACAATTACCTGGGCACCGCGCTTGAGGCCTTTGATCTGAGGATAAAAATCCTGACCGCCGTAAATGGGCAACACGTGGAAATTGCGAAATTTCGCGGCATAAGACGTGAAGGCCTCAGCGACCTGAATAGCCAGCTCCCGCGTGGGTGCCAGAACCAGAATCTGAGGTTCCATAACGGTTGCGTCAATGCGGCTTAGTAGCGGCAATGCGAAGGCGGCGGTTTTACCCGTGCCGGTCTGGGCAACGCCCAGTAGATGTTTGCCAGCGAGCAGCGCAGGTATGCACTGGGCCTGGATGGGCGTTGGGGTTTCATAGCCAATAGCGGATACAGCTTCAAGTACGGCTGGATCAAGCCCCAGTTCGGCAAAGGACAATTCAGACATTGATTTACTCGGAATTCGGGAGGTAGAGCATTGCTGGACAATGCATTATGTGATCGCATTATAAACGCTTTTTACAGGCTTTAATACGAAAAATCTTTGGCGGTCTGTAGGTAGTTGCCGTGAAGTCGTGATTGCGCCGCGCCCGTTATTTGGGCAATCTCCTGTGTTCACCGATAGGTTGCTAACAGGAAAGCATTATGACCTTTGACGAACTTATTGCCGCTGGCCGCGCCAGTAACGAATTGGTAGTGCCTGTCACCTGGTCTCAGGGGCGAGCAACATTTGGTGGTTTGGTTACCAGCCTGCTGTTTGATCGCATGGAGCGATCAATTGCTGAAAGCCGGCCGGTGCGCTCGGTGCATGTGTCTTTTGTGGGACCGGTAGAGGCCGGTGTGCCGGCCGTTTTTGATGCGCAAATATTACGTGAGGGCCGATCGGTAACTCAGGTTGAGGGCAGGATTATACAGAATGGGGAGCCCCGGGTTGTGTGCCTGGCGGCTTTTGCGGGCGACCGGGAATCTTCTGTGCGGATTGACGGGGTGCCAGCTCCAGAGGCAAAACCGGTAGGCCAATGCCAGGAGCTGCCCTATATCGAAGGGATGATGCCCGGATTTATCAATTATATTGAGATGCGCTGGGCCTACGGCAGCATGCCGTTTACCGGAGGAAGTGGGCGCGAAATGGGTGGCTGGATGCGATTTCGGAACGTGCCAGAGGTTCTGACGGATGCCCACATTGTCGCGTTGATTGATGCATGGCCCGCTCCGATCCTTCAGCATTTCAAATCCCGTGTGCCAGCCAGTTCGCTGTCCTGGGCGTTCGATATCATTCATCCAAGGCCTGCTTTGGAGGCTGATGACTGGCTTTTGTACAAGGCCACGATTGATCAGGCGGGTGATGGCTACTGTCATTTCAGTGCCCGAGTCTGGACACCGAGAGGGGAGTTGTTGGCAATCAGCCGCCAGACCGCGACCGTTTTCGGTTAACGCCTGGGTGCCTGGGTGCCTGGATGCCTGGCGGCTCAGGCCGCCATTTCGGATTTCAGCGCGTCAATGATGATCCGTGCAAAGTCTTCGGGGGAGTCTTCCTGCAGGAAGTGCCCGCCGCGCAGGGTGATGTGGGGTTGTCCGAGTGCGCCCGGAATGCGCCTCTGCATGTGGCGATCGCCGCCGCGAGTGATAGGGTCACCGCTGCTGAAGCAGGTGATAAAAGGCTTGCGCCAGCTTTCCAGCACTTTCCACGCCGCCTTGTTGGCGTTGCTTGCCGGATCGTCTGGCGACACGGGTACCAGTTTTGGGAAGGCTCGCGCACCCGCTTTGTATTCTGTGGTCGGGAAGGGCGCCTCATAGGCTGCCAGTTCCTGTTTGCTCAGTGTCCGCTCGGTGCCGAGTTGCACTATCCTGCTGATCGGAAACCATGGGCTGTGAGCCGCAAACGCTTTCCATGCGACGAACGCCGCAGGCGCGCGAGTTTCGCCGGTTGGCAGCATGCCATTGCCAACAATGATCCGTTGGAACCTGTCGGGTAGTTCTGCCGCAAGTCGCAAGCCCAGGAGCGAACCCCAGTTCTGACAAACCAGCGTTATGTTCCTGAGATCCAATTCTTCAAGCCATCGGGTAAGCCATGCAATGTGGCGGTCGTAGCTGTAATCGGCTATCGAGGCCGGCTTGTCAGACTTGCCGAAACCGACAAGATCTGGTGCCAGCACTCGATGGCCGGCATCCGCTACTATTGGAATCATGTGGCGGTAAAGGTACGACCAGGAAGGTTCACCGTGAAGCATGAGAACGGGCGATGCACCGGCTGGGCCTTCATCGACATAATGCATCCTGAGGCCGGGTTCAACGTTCAGGTAATGGGGGAGAAAAGGGTAATCCGGAAGAGTTACAAAACGCTTTTCATCGGTTCTCAGAATACGCATGCCATCGACTGTCCTGACTGATTGGTTGCGTGATTGTTACGGGCAGCCCGTTGCCGGAGCCGCCATAGCAATCTTTGCCGGTAAGGATAAGTCAGTTAGCGATTTCATGTGTTTGAGTTGCGTAACAGTGCGTTGCGGCTTTGAATCAGGCGCTGTCCGGATCCGCTTTCGGACGCCGGTTTGAGCGTTTGTCTTCCCAGTTCAGCTGTTTCGGGTTGTACCAGCCGATCGCGCTGAGTACTTTCGCGCGCGTTGCGACTGACAGCGTTGGCCAGAGCTCCTGGAAATCGTCCAGCCCCTGGTCGCGAAAACGCTGTTGCTTGCTTTGCAGACGGTTAATAATTCGCGGCAGATGGAGGGCTTCGCCCAGTTGCCCCGGCACCAGAACTTCCTGGCCCAGAACCTTCCGGCGATGGGTTCGGGCAGCCAGCACCCGGCGCAGTTCCGCCGCAGCATCCAGCGCAGTTTCCGTGGTAAAAGTTTCCAGTTCCAACGCTATGACCTGTTTAATAGCGGATCAACAACGTCTCACTATAACCTGAAGCGTGCGCCAGTGACCATGCGGTCATGTTAGGCTAATGCGTGCCTGAACCTGACTGGGATAAACGGAATTATGTACGCAAAACTAGAGACACGAACTTTTCTTGCCTTGCTGGTCGGAGTATCTCTTGCCTTCGTATTTCTCATGAAGCCTTTTTTTGGGCCTATATTTTGGGCGGTCGCCATCGCATTGATTTTTCATCCCTTCCAGAATTTCCTTACGCGCCGGCTGGGTGAGCGGCCAAACGTGAATGCGCTGATTACGTTAACCGTGTGTATGTTAATCGTGGTTATTCCAGTTCTCGTTCTGGTGACGTCTCTGGTGGCAGAGGGGCTGGGGCTTTATCAACAGATTCAGGACGGTCAGATAAGGCCGGGCGAGTACATTGATCAGGTGAACGAGTCCTTCCCGGCTTTCCAGTCACTTCTGGCCCAGTTTGATGTCAGTTTCAGTGAAATCCGTGATCGGGTTGTCAGCCTGTTTCTGGGCGGCAGTCAGTTTCTTGCCAAGCAGGCTCTGAGCGTTGGTCAGAATACGTTTCAGTTCCTGCTTGGGCTGGCGCTGATGGTGTATTTGGCGTTCTTTTTGCTGCGTGACGGCAACAAACTTGTGGACTTGCTGATCCGTGCGCTTCCTTTGGGTGATGAGCGTGAGCGTCTGCTATTTGCCAAATTTGCCGAGGTAACGCGGGCAACGGTCAAAGGCAACCTGTTGATCGCCATTATTCAGGGCGCGCTTGGCAGCATTATTTTCTGGATTCTGGGTATCAGCGGCGCTTTGTTGTGGGGCGTCGTTATGGCTATCTTTTCACTCATGCCTGCGGTCGGAGCGGCATTGGTTTGGGTGCCCGCCGCGATTTATCTGGCCGCAGTGGGTGATACTGTTTCTGCGGTGGTGCTCACGGTATTCGGCGTGGTAGTGATAGGGCTTGCTGACAACGTTTTACGCCCCATTTTTGTTGGGAGGGACACCAAGCTCCCTGACTACATTGTGTTACTTTCCACGCTGGGCGGCCTGGCAATGTTCGGCATTAACGGTTTTGTGATGGGCCCGCTGGTTGCTGCGTTATTCATGGCGTTCTGGGGAATCTTCATTCGAGAGTTCAGTGAAGAGTCCCAAAGAGCGGAAGATCATGACGCCACGCGACCCTAAAGAAGCGCGTGGCTGTTTTGCGGCGCCATGGTTACAATGATTTACAGATATAACCTATTAACTCCCTGCGTTGATCTCACTAAGGAGGTTGCCTATGGCTAGCCAGGAAAACCTGCCGCTACGCCGCCTTAAAGCGTTTCAGCCGCTGAACCGGCTGACTGATGATCAATTGGTATTGCTAGCCCATCGTGCGGAACGCAGATCTCACAGCCCGGGCCAACGGGTACTGGAGCGTGGTGTGCGCGATGGTCTGGATTATTTTCTGGTAACCGGAAAAGTCGAGCTGGAATCGGTTGATGGCCGTAAATCGGTTATTGAAGCCGAAACCGAGAAAGCCCTGAATCCCATTGCCAGACTTCAGCCCCGAATGTACGAAGTGACTGCGGTAAAACCATGCGAGTTTCTTGTGGTAGAGCAGGATGTGCTCAACCAACTTCTTCGGTCGGCCCCGGTTGCTCAGGTCGAGATGGACTCGGGTGAAGGCCATGATGGCGGAGAGAGCGAGGAGCATCACCTGCTGATGGAGTTTTACGCCGAGCTCCGCTCCAATCAGCTCAAATTGCCCAGTGTTCCTGATGTGGCCTGGAAAGTGCGACGCATGGTCGACCGGGACGATACAACCGCCGATCAGGTGGCAAGCGCTGTGTCTGCGGATCCGGCGATGGCGGCCAAGCTGGTGCGGGCATGCAACAGCCCGCTTTACCGGGGGTTCAGCGATGTGCGCAATGTGCGGGAGTCGGTTATTCGGCTGGGCATGAGAACCACGCGCCAGCTTGTCACGGTGTTCTCCATGCGTGAGGTGTTTAAAAGCCGTCAGCCATCGTTACAAAAAGAGATGGAAAAGCTGTGGCGACATTCCCGCGAAGTAGCCGCACTGTGCTGGGTGCTGGCGGACCATGCTACCCGACTGAACCCGGAAGAAGCCTTGTTGGCGGGGTTGCTTCACGACATAGGCGTTGTTCCGGTTCTGGTGCAAGCGGAACACCATGTAAAGCTGTTTGCCGACGACGCCAATCTGCAAAATGCCATAAGTGAGCTGCGGGCAGACGTTGGCACCGCCGTTCTGGAAAGCTGGTCGTTCCCGCCGGCTTTCGTTGATGCCGTGCGGCACGCAGAAGACTGGAGTTATGAGAGCCGACAAGCGGATCCACAGCTGGTGGATGTTGTCATTGTGGCGCAGCTTCACGCGATGATTGGTTCCGCCCAGAATGAAGGTTTGCCTTCATTCGATCAGGTGCCAGCGTACCGCAGGCTCGGCGATCTTCAACTGAACGCCTCCCGCAGCCTGGAGCTCCTCACAGAAGCGCGGGCTCGGGTAGACGAGGTTCAACAGTTGCTGTCCATCCGATGAAAGTGCCTGTTTTTCCTCTCAACTCAGTGGTTTTGCCGGGTGGCAGAATTCCGTTACAGCTGTTTGAGCCTCGTTATATTGACATGCTGACTCGTTGTCTCAAGACCGATCAGGGTTTTGTGATAACGCTGTTGCGCGACGGCGAGGAGGCCGGGCGCGCAGCGTCTTTTTATGAGACAGGGACTCACGTTCGAATTATAGATTTTCAGCAACTGGAGAACGGATTGCTGGGTATTACCGTGGAGGGTGAGGCCAAGGTGTCCATTACCCGCACATGGCAGCAGGAGGATGGCTTAAATCTGTGCGAGATGGCGCTTCTGCAGGAAGAGGCTTCGGGAAACATTCCCTCCGCTTTTTATGAGCTGCCGTCGGTGCTGCGCGCGCTCTTCCGGCACCCGGTCATCCAGGAACTGGGTATGAGCGTGAACTATGAGGATGCCCGGGATGTCGGTTGGCGGCTGACTGAGCTGCTGCCTCTGGATAAACAGGAAAAGCAGTATCTCATGGAGATGCAAGACCCGTTGGCGCGCCTGAGCCGTCTCCAGGGCCTACTTGAGGCCCTTGAAGAAAGCTGAGCAGATCATGAAGCTGGCGTGTAATTCTGTACGGCATCTGACCACATGAGCCAGAGATAGCCCCCGCAAAACGCCAGCCACGCTAACGTTGCCAGGATGAACGATATATCGGCAGCAATAGGAACCCGATCATAACGGCTGAAGCTGGCCCTTGTGGTGCCGGTAATCGCCAGCCCCAGTAAGAGCCCCCCTACAATATCGCTGAACCAGTGTACGCCCAGATAAAGCCGGCTGAGGGCAACGGGAACCAGTGGCAACGAGAGCATTATGTATGTCTGCCAGCGCTTGCGTTTGTGGACTTCCGCTGCCACAAAACTGGCCAACATCGTAAAAAATACGGTTATACCTGTGGCATGGCCACTGGGAAAAGAACCGGATGAGGGCGGATTTGCAACCTGATCCGGACGCACGATGCCAAAAGTGGATTTCAGACCCCAAACCAGCACAGCGGTTACGATGCCAGCCAGCAGGATGTGAGCAGCTGCGGCGTAGTGACCGCGAAATGCCAGCGCGAGGCAGGCCAGTATCGCTGCGGCCGTGAGTACGGGCGGGTCACCCATAAGCGTAGCGGCAATGGCAGGCGCATCAAGCAACGGCTGGCGCAAATCGTGGAACCACTGCATCACCAGTTGATCGAACGGCTTGATCACATCCGTCATGGTTGCCAGTTGGCTCCAGAGTATAAAAAGCGCAAGGGTGCCAAGGGCCAGCATTATTGAGGCCAGCGGGAACTCGCCCTCGCGCGCAGGTCGCTCATTGGTGTAAAGGCGCCAGAAGCGATGGGTGTTTTCGTACTGCGCCATGTGTCTCCGAAGCCAGAGATAAAGGCGGCTGTCTTCGCCAAGCCCGAGTTGGAAACGAAAAATAACCGCGTAAATGATCGCAAGAGTTCCGAGGCTAATGCTGGTAACCAGATAGACATGCGCCGGGAGCTGAACATTGCTGGTCAGCGCGCTGCCTACCAGAAATCCCGGCAGGATATAAACCGGAGCCCAGCCAATGGCAGAGCCCACATTAAAGGCCAGAAAGCGGCGCCAAGGCATCAGAAGAGCGCCGGCAACCAACGGAATTACCGGTCTTACTGGGCCAACGAAGCGGCCGATAATCACACTTTTACCACCGTGATTGCGGAAGAAGTGTTCGCCTTTTTGAATCAGTTCAGGATAGCGGCTCAATGGCCACACGCTGGTCAATCGGCCTTGAAGGCGCCTGCCAATTGCAAAGCTTACGACGTCTCCGGCGATTGCCCCTAATCCGGCCCAGACAAACGCGGTCAGCAGGGGCATGCCTATCTGCGCCGCTATTGCCGCGACGGCGAACAGAATTGCCACACCCGGCACAACAATACCTGCAATCGCCAGCGACTCAATAAAAGCAGTGCTGAACAGCGCCAGGGACAACCATTCAGGGTTGGCGCTCAGCCACGCAATCAAGTCCGTAAGCCAGACGCTGCTCATGTGCGCAGTGTCTCTCCCGGGGTGAACCAGGCGGAGTCTGCGCCGCGTCGGCGGGCTTCAAGCATGGCTTGGTGGGCGCGCTTGCGCAGCGTGTCAGTGCGAGTGTCGTTGTTACCCCGGGTCGTGCAGCCAAGACTTACCGTAGCCTTTCCGATCATCGGCCATTGGCTTTCGGCGATCGTACGTCTTATACGTTCAGAAATCACCCGCACGCCTTCTTCCGGAGTGAAAGGCAAAATGAGAAAGAACTCCGAGTCGTTCAACGTATACAGAGTGTCACCAGCGCGAATCACTCCGAACAGATGTTGGGTCATGTTGCAAAACAGCCCCTGCATGCCGGGTTTGCCGTGCAGGTCTGCGGCTTCGTCGGCGTAATCTATGGTCAGGTTGATCACTGAGAGGCTATGACCGGTGGAAATTGCCCGGCTGATTTCTTTCTGAAGTGTTTCGTCAAGAAATCGAGCATTGTGGGCGCCTGTCACGGGATCGGTAATCGCAAGATCTTCCGCAGACTGTGCCATGTGATCGTAATGCCATATATAAAGTGCTGTGACCGTAAGCACAATGAGCAGGCCACTGACCGCGGTGAGGGCGTCGGCGAGCGGTTGTTGTGTAAAGAGCAGAATCGCCATGGGGATGATCAGAAGCAGCGACAACGTAAGCGCTTGACGCAAGGGCAGAATCAGCAGATTGAGCACCAGTAGGGGCATGGCCCAATGGGTAATGCCGGTGCTGTTCATGGTTAACATAGCCGCTAAAAGGCCGCTGTTCAGGCCAGAGAGAATGGCAAGATGACCGGGCGCGGAGAGCTGGTGCCTTCTACACAGGAACGTATAGGCAACGCCCGCAAGCGTCAGGGCGGCCATACCGGCAGCAAGGTAGAAAAGCTCGTAAAAGCCATAGCGCAGGTTCTGCAGGGCCAGAGTAAAAATAAACAAGGTAGCAAGGCTGTAGCCAACGCTGTGTGTCCAGGTTCTGAGCCGGGTTTCAGTCATGGCGCAGTTCCTTCCGCCCGTTTTTGGGCCGGGGTGGTGGGTGTCCAGGCGCTGTAGGCCTGAGTTCGGTTGCCGCCCTGTTGCTGTGCGCGGCGCAGTGCGTTGGCTGCGCTCTGTTGCAGGCTGTCTGCATCATCGCCTATGTTCAGCCCGGCGATACCGGTACTGGTGGTAAGATTCAAGCCATGGGTTTCGAGAAGGGTGCCAAGGCCCTTGCGGATAGCTTCAGCCCGAAGAATGGCCTCGTGGGTCGCTATGCCCGGTAAAATCACGAGAAACTGAAGGTCTGCCGCCCGGTAGTAGGTGTCAAAATCCCTTATCTGCGAGTGAAGGAACCGGCCGATTCTGGGAAGAATTGAGCGTATGTCTTGCTCCGGATCGCTATCGCTGGCGTGGGCGTCCAGGCCGATCACAATGATGGACATGTCTGTTCCTTCGCGCTCGCTACGCTGTATTTCCTTATGCAAATCTGCAGAAAGGTATTCTCGGCTGGCAGCCTGAGTGAGTTCGTCGGTGCGCCTCAGAGGTGCCAACTGGCGGGCTTTATAGTTACGCAGAAAGACGACCACCGCAGAAAGCAGAATGGTCAGCAAGAACGCGCTGATCATTTGGTGACGATCAGCGATGCCCTCGGCCCAGTGGGCGGCGGCCATTGCAAGAGCGGCCATCACTATGGTTATCAGCGTTGCGATTCCACGGGGGACCAGTGCAAACGCAACCAGTACCAGCCCGTACAGCCAGTGACTGAGCGCCCAAGGACCGGTCCAGAAACTGGTTATCAGCAGTAATATCAAAGCTGCGAAAAACAGCTGTTGAATGGCCGGCCATGGGCTGATCTCGCGTCCCGGATGAAAGCCGGGCCCGCTGATGATGATGCCTGCAACCGCTGCGGCGCTGGCTGCGGTGAGCGGTTCGCCAAGAAATGCACACAAAACTGAAACGGCCACAAACACCACGAGACTGGCGCGTGATAGTCGGTTCAGCAAAAATTTGTCGGCCGTTTGGGCCATGTAATCGTCCTTTTTCGGGATTCCCGTTGTAGCGCAACGGTATAATATCTGTTTGAGGTGCGTACTTGAAACGGGAAAGGTAAAGTTAGGGCCTTAATCGTGAATTCTGGCAAAAATACTTAAGGTAAAGGGATGGATATTGCAGTTTATATGGCCGACGTCGGGCAAAAGGCACGTGCAGCGGCAACACACATTGCGCGTTCTACGACCGAGGTGCGAAACCGTGCGCTTTTGGCCACTGCTGAAGCGCTGGATGCCGCCCGCGACGAACTGGCCAGCGCAAATGCCCGCGATCTTGCGGGCGGGAAGGAAAGCGGTCTGGATGCTGCCATGCTGGATCGACTGGAGCTGACTCCCGCGCGAGTCGACGCCATGATTGAGGGGCTTCGCCAGGTTGCCGCTTTACCTGATCCTATTGGTGCAATTACCGACATGACCTATCGCCCCTCCGGCATACAGGTGGGCAAAATGCGCGTGCCCTTGGGCGTTATCGGCATTATTTACGAATCCCGCCCTAATGTGACAGTTGAAGCTGCGAGCCTGTGCCTGAAATCTGGCAACGCCACCATTTTACGCGGTGGTTCTGAATCCATTCATTCCAATCAGGCGATCGCGCTGTGCCTCGCACGCGGACTTGCGGCGGCAGGCCTGCCGGAATCGGCCGTGCAAGTGATTAAAACCATCGACCGGGCTGCGGTCGGTGAACTCATTACCATGCCTGACTACGTGGATGTGATCGTGCCCAGAGGCGGCAAGGGGCTGATCGAGCGGATCAGCCGCGACGCCCGCGTGCCCGTTATCAAGCATCTGGATGGCGTGTGTCATGTTTATATCGACAGCCACGCCGATCCGGAAAAAGCCTTGAACGTTGCCATAAATTCCAAAACCCACCGCTATGGCACCTGCAACACCATGGAGACCTTGTTAGTCGACAAGGAAATTGCCGCCGATATGCTTTCGCTGTTGGGCCCGGCTTTTATCGAGAAAGGTGTTGAGCTGCGCGGGTGCGAGCAGACTCGGGAAATTCTTGCGGACATAAAAGCTGCCACGGAGGCAGATTGGGAGGAAGAATACCTGGCGCCCGTGCTGGCCGTCCGCGTAGTGGACGGGCTGGACGGCGCCATTGCACACATCAACCGTTACAGCTCCCAGCACACCGACAGCATCATTACAGAGAACTATACTCGTGCCCGGCGCTTCATCACCGAAGTTGATTCAAGCTCTGTGATGGTTAACGCATCCACCCGCTTTGCGGATGGATTTGAGTATGGGCTTGGCGCTGAGATCGGTATCTCAACGGATAAAATACACGCCCGTGGTCCGGTTGGACTTGAGGGGCTGACCTCGCAGAAATATGTGGTTTTTGGCGACGGCCACATTCGGGCATGATGCCGATGCATATCCTATATGGCGGTACGTTCGACCCAGTGCACCACGGCCACCTGCGCCTTGCGCTTGAGGTGAGCGAGCGGTTTGGAAATGTACCTGTTCATCTCGTGCCCTGTTATATCCCGCCTCATCGGGGTGAGACCGGAGCGACGGCGGCGCAGCGTCTTCGTTTGCTGGAGCTGGCGATAGACGGTGAACCTCGCCTGCGTATTGATGACCGCGAACTGCGCAGGGAAGGTGCTTCCTATACGGCGGATACGCTGCGCCAACTGCGCAACGAGTTGGGACCTGATGTGCCACTGGTGATGGTTCTGGGCACCGATGCGTTTGCCGGCTTTGATCTCTGGAAGGAGTGGCAACAGATCCCCGATCTGGCCCATATTGTTGTGGTACGTCGCCCGGGCACGCTTCTGGATCCAGAGGGCGAACCCGCCCGGTTACTGACAGAACGTGGCGGCGAAGCAGTTGACGCGAGTGCCAGGGCCTCGGGGCGAGTTATCGAGCTGGATCCGCCCTGGTTGGATATTTCCGCCACCGGCGTTCGCGAGCGTATCGGCCGTGGCCGGTCACCCCGTTATCTGGTTCCTGATAACGTTTGGGAGGAAATTCGGCGTTTGGGGCTCTATGGAGCATGCCCTGTGAAGAACTTTTAGTGTTACAATCGCGCTCGATTATGACTTTTCGGGTGGCCATTCCGGCCGGCACCCGGACAACAGGGTGATTATGCAGGCAGAGCAACTCAAAGATCTGATAGTGAATGCACTTGAAGATGTAAAGGCAAAAGACATCAGCGTTGTTGATGTACGGGATCGAACCAGCGTTACCGATTTCATGGTTCTGGCATCCGGAACGTCCAGTCGCCACATTAAATCCCTTGCGGATTCCGTTGTTGTGGACGCGAAAGAGCAGGGCGTAAGTATCGGCAGCGTGGAAGGTGGCGGCGGCAGCGACTGGATATTGGTAGACATGGGCGATGTTGTCGTCCATGTAATGCTGCCAGCGGCTCGCGAGTTTTACGATTTGGAACGCTTTTGGCGCGATGCGCCGGATGCAGATGCCGGTGTGGCGGGCAGCGAGTAACCGTGCGATTGCGCTTGATCTGCGTGGGCCAGAAAATGCCCGATTGGGTCAGTAAGGGCTATGACGATTACGCGCGCCGCATGCCCCCGGAAATGCCCCTTGAACTGGTAGAAATTGCCATGGTTCATCGTGGCAAAAACCCTGATATTCCGCGGCTTATGCAGCGCGAAAGCGAAGCAGTACTGGCCGCAACCGGTCCCAGAGACAGAGTTGTTGCCCTGGAGGTAACAGGTAGCTCCTGGTCTACTGAAAAACTGGCAAGTCAGCTTGAAAGCTGGCAGCAGGATGGGCGGGACGTCAACTTTCTCGTAGGCGGCCCGGACGGTCTGGCTGAACCTTGTCGCCAGCGCGCAGATCAGCAGTGGTCGCTCTCTCCGCTAACCTTGCCCCATCCTCTGGTGCGCATTCTGCTTGCCGAGCAGCTTTACCGAGCCTGGTCGATTACCCGTAACCACCCGTACCACCGGGCCTAGGAAGCATCCATGCCGTGGGGTGAATTCAAGGATACTGCCGCCGAGCGCAGACTGTTCCAGCGTCGCGTCGTCGTTATGCTGATGTTTGTATTTCTGCTTATGGCGGGGCTGGTTGCGCGGATGTATCAGCTCCAGGTAGTCGAGCACGATATTTACACCACGCTATCCGATAAAAACCGCGTGCAGGTTCAATCTGTACCGCCACCCCGCGGTCTTGTTTACGATCGAAATCACGAGTTGCTTGCGGAAAATCGTCCGGTATTCAGCGTTACTGTTGTGCCGGAGCGCGTTGGCGGGATGGACGCAACGCTGGAGCAGTTGTCCGGAATCCTTGATGTTTCCGATGAGGATCTGGAGCGGTTTCAGCGTCGTTTGCGAGAACCCCGGCGCCCCTTTCAAGAGATTCCACTGAGGTATGACCTGACCGAAGACGAAATTGCCCGCCTGGCCGTGCATCGGCACGAATTACCCGGCGTGGAAGTGGAAGCGGAACTGGTTCGGTATTACCCCCACGGCGAACTGACCGCGCACGCACTGGGCTTTGTCGGTCGTATTAATCGCAAAGAGCTACAGCGAATTGATCCGGTTAACTACGCAGGCACCAACTACATCGGAAAGTCTGGCGTCGAACGATTTTATGAAGACGTTCTGCATGGGAAAGTAGGCTACCAAAACGTCGAAACCAACGCTCGGGGCCGTACGCTGCGGGTTCTGGCGCGTGAAAATCCAGTGCCCGGTGAGGATGTGCAGCTGCACCTCGATCTGCGACTGCAAGAACGGGCATACAAGTTACTCGACGGCCGTCGAGGCGCAATCGTTGCGATTGAGCCCTCAACGGGCGGGATACTCGCCCTGGCCAGTGTTCCGGGTTTTGATGCTAACAAATTTGTCACCGGTATCAGCGTGCCCGACTACCGCGAATTAAGTGAAAGCAAAGATAAACCTCTGTTCAACCGCGCGTTACGGGGTCAATACCCTCCAGGCTCCACGCTCAAACCCATGCTCGCTATTGCGGCGCTTGATAGCGGTGCGGTAACGCGGGACCACAGCATCTGGGACCCAGGTTACTTTGAGTTAAAAACAGGAGGGCGTCCCTGGCGAGATTGGAAACGAGGAGGACACGGTTGGGTTGATCTGAACCTCGCCATGGCACAATCCTGCGATGTCTATTTTTATAAAGCGGCCGAGGAAATGGGCGTCGATACCATACACAGCTACCTGTCCCGCTTCGGTTTTGGCGAAGACGCGACCTTAGATGTGTCCGGGGCTTTGAGTGGTCTTTTGCCGTCTCCTGACTGGAAAAGGGCAACGCGTAACAAGCCCTGGTATCCGGGCGATACCATCAACCTCGGCATCGGCCAGGGCTTCATGCTTTCGACGCCCTTGCAGTTAGCCACCGCGACAGCGCTGATCGCCAATCGAGGGCAGTGGGTTGAGCCGCGGCTACTGAAAGATATTGAGGGAGACCATCCGGTTGAAGAATTCTTGCCCACTGAAACTCACGAACCTTTGAAGCTCAAAGATCCCAGTGACTGGGAGTTTGTAGCAGAGGCCATGGAGGAAGTGATGCAAGGAGCCAGGGGCACTGCACGGGCTGCTGGCCGGGGGGCGTCCTATCGCATGGCCGGGAAATCCGGCACGGCCCAGGTGTTCAGCCTCGCAGAAGATGAAGAATATGACGCCGATGAGGTTAGAGAACGGTTGCGGGATCACGCGCTGTTCATTGGCTTTGCGCCTGTGAAAAATCCGCAGATTGCCGTTGCCGTTATTGTTGAAAACGGTGGGGGTGGTAGCAGCACCGCAGCACCGGTGGCCCGCGCCATGTTCGATGCCTGGTTGCTGGAATTTTCAGAAACAGCTGAGGGCGCGTTGGTCAGCAAGACCGACTCTGAAAAAGAGGTGCATTGATGGCAGGTCGGGAAGTGTTCAGTTCAACTGCGAGTAACCCTCTTGGGCGCCCAAGGGGAATTTGGTCTGCCTTGCATATAGATCCGATTCTGCTTTTTTTGCTGGTGGCCCTGATCTTTTGCGGGCTGTTTGTACTTTACAGCGGTGCAGATCGCAATATTGATGTCGTTAAGGCGCAGGGTCTACGTTTTGGCATTGCCTTTGTTGTCATGCTGGTTTTTGCCCAGCTTGATCCCTCGGTTTTCCGGCGCTGGGCGCCCTGGCTTTACGGTTTGGGCATCGTTGGCCTGGTCGCTGTCATGTTTGTCGGTATCGGCGCCAAAGGGGCGCAGCGTTGGCTGGCGTTGCCAGGGTTGCCCAGATTTCAGCCATCTGAACTGATGAAGCTGGTTGTGCCCATGATGGCCGCCTGGTATTTGTCACGGTATTTTTTGCCGCCCAAACTATCGCGTGTCGGTGTGGGCCTGGTGATTGTATTGCTTCCCATGTTGTTGATCGTCAAACAGCCTGATCTGGGAACGGCGCTTCTGGTAGGAATGGCCGGGCTGTTTGTGGTGTTTTTCGCCGGTATGAGCTGGAAGCTGATCAGCGCGTTTGTCGTGATGGTTTCCGTCGCGGCCCCGGTCATGTGGTTTTTTGGAATGCGCGAATATCAGAAGCAGCGTGTACTGACCCTGCTGGACCCACAGAGTGATCCGCTGGGGGCCGGCTGGAATATTATTCAATCCAAAACGGCGATCGGCTCCGGTGGTTTCGATGGCAAAGGGTGGCTTCAAGGTACCCAGTCACACCTCGAATTTCTTCCGGAAAGCCACACGGACTTCATTATGGCGGTGCTGGCCGAGGAGTTCGGATTTGTCGGGATCGTGATACTGCTCAGTGTTTACTTTCTGATTATTCTGCGATGCCTCTACATTTCGGTGACCGCACAGGACTCGTTCAGTCGGCTGGTTGCTGCGGCGTTGACCATGACTTTTTTCATCTATGTCTTTGTGAATATGGGCATGGTGAGTGGCCTGCTCCCTGTGGTCGGGGTGCCTTTGCCGCTGATTTCGTACGGTGGCACGTCAATCGTCACGCTAATGGCGGCGTTCGGCATTTTGATGTCAATACACACCCATCGCCGGATGATCACGGCCTGATGTCAGGCCGGTAATGGTGAAGCGGGCGGGGAACCCGTTACAATGGTGTGTGCTGCGGCGTTTTTCTATCTGGCGACACGTATTTCAGGGGACCCTCGGACAGTGACATCATATCGTTTACGTTTATGGCTGGCAGCGCTGGCAACTCTGGTGTTGGCCGGTTGCGCCTCATCACCCACACCGGCACCGGCCGGCACCGATCATTCATCACGCTATACGATTACCCAGGACAGAGCGCCTGATGGAAACTTCGACGTGTCCGGGTTGTCTGACGCTGTGCCCGTATACCAAGCGCCGGTACGAGCTGGAAATAAATCGCCCTATACGGTGTGGGGCAAGCATTACAGGGTGCTTGACAGCAATGATGGATACGTTGCCCAAGGCACAGCGAGTTGGTATGGCGAAAAGTTTCACGGTCACAAAACGTCTAACGGCGAGCGCTTTGACATGTACGAGATGTCCGCAGCCCACAAATCCCTGAGGATTCCCGGGTACGCAAAAGTGACCAACCTGGCGAATGGTCGTTCAGTCATCGTAAGGGTGAATGATCGTGGGCCGTTTCACGGGGACCGACTGATTGATTTGTCCTACGCGGCTGCCAAAAAACTGGGCTATCAGTCGAATGGAACCGCGCGGGTAGAGGTGGCATCAATTACGGTCAAGCCGGATGGCAGCATGTTCATAGCCGATCAGCCGTTTACCATGGGCAGACAGCAAACCGTGCAGCAACCTTTGCAGTCAGCACCTTCAGCACCCTCAGCCTCGGCGCCCCCCGTAAACAGCGCGGTTGCTGAAACCGGCGGACAGGATGCCATCCGTGGCCTGTTTGTGCAGCTTGGTTCTTTCAGCAGTCGTGATCCGGCAGAGAAACTGCAGGTTCGCGCAAAAAGTGTTCTCAACGATCCTGTGCGGGTGCGTTCTGTGGACACTGCTTCCGGGCGTTTTCACCGGGTGCAAGTAGGCCCTTTCCAGGATGAAGGCAGTGCACGAAAGATCCAGAGTTTATTGGACAAAAAAGGGTTCTCGCAGTCAATTGTGATGACCGATTCGCACTAGGTAAGCGCTAAATCACCCATAAAACACACTCAACGACGAATGACTTGACCCATGGCATTAAAATCAGCTTTTCGCTCACTCACCTTTATTTTTGCATCTCTCACGTTTGTGTTGGCGCTATCGCTATCAACCCAGGCTATGTCCCAGACCGTGTTGATTCCGTCTCCGCCGCAGATTGCCGGCAGTTCCTACGTGCTTATGGACCCGAAAAGCGGTCGCGTCATTATGGAGGAGAACAGCAACGAGCGTCTGCCGCCCGCCAGTCTGACCAAAATGATGACGGCTTATATTGTTGAGCGCGAGCTGGACGAGGGCCGGATCAAAGCGTCTGATATGGTCCCGATCAGTGTAAACGCCTGGAAAACGGGGGGGTCTCGTATGTTTATTAAAGAAGGCTCCAGCGTATCCGTAGAGAACCTCATCAAAGGCGTCGTTATCCAGTCAGGAAACGATGCGTCTGTTGCGTTGGCAGAGTTTGTTGCCGGCAGTGAAGGCGCGTTCGTTGACATCATGAACCAGCAAGCTCAGATCCTGGGCATGAAAGACACCCACTTCGAGAATGCCACGGGCCTGCCTGCACCGGATCACTTCTCCACGGCGTATGACCTGGCCGTTTTGGCCCGTGCAATTATCAACGACTACCCCGAAAATTATTCGATTTACGCAGAGAAGCACTTCACCTACAACAACATCCGACAGCCCAATCGCAACAGTTTGTTGTGGCGTGACGACAGTGTTGACGGCCTGAAAACCGGTCACACCGAAGAAGCAGGATATTGTCTGGTGGCCTCTGCGAAGCGGGACAATACCCGGTTCATCGCTACGGTAATGGGCACAAGCAGTTCGCAGGCGCGGTCCCAGGAAATTCAGAAAATGCTGAACTACGGGTTCCGCTACTTTGAAAGCGAGCGCTTGTTCAGTGCCGGCCAGGAATTGATTGAAGCGAAGGTATGGGGCGGTAAATCGGATCAGCTTTCTGTGGGCATGCTGGAAGATGCTTACGTGACGATTCCCCGCGGATCCCGTGACAGTCTTGAATCGAGTGTGGATCTTGACTCGGTGATCAAAGCGCCGATTCAGGCCGGCGATGAACTCGGACGAGTGAAGGTGTCGTTTAACGGTGACGTGCTGATTGATCAACCGGTACTCGCGCTGACAGACGTGCCCGAGGGTGGCCTGTTCAAGCGCGTCTGGGACGCTATCAAGCTGTTTTTTGTTCAATTGTTCTAGTAAGAACAACCCAACCCCGGGGGTAAACGGCATGAGTGAGCCGAAAGCACCAAAAATTGAGTTCCCGTGCGATTATGCCATTAAGGTGATCGGCGACTCCGCTCCGGATTTTACGGAATTTGTGGTGAGCGTTGTTGAACAGCATGCGCCGGGAATCTGTGAGGCCGATGTCTCCGTACAAGACAGCAGTAAGGGGCGATTCTGCTCAATTCGGCTGACCATCGTTGCAACGGGTGAGCCGCAGTTAAAAGCCTTGTTCGAAGACCTTAAGGCCAGCGGCCGTGTGCACATGGTGTTGTAAGCGCTATGCCTGAACTGATTGTCAGATCACTGGGCCAGCAGCCCTATCTGGAAACCTGGGAAGCCATGAAAAGCTTCACAGCGAACAGGGATGATGGCACAAAAGACGAACTTTGGTGCCTTGAGCATCCCAGGATTTACACCCAGGGACAGGCTGGAAAAGCCGAGCATATTCTGGCGCCCGGTGATATTCCGGTTATTCTGGTAGACAGGGGAGGGCAGGTGACTTACCACGGCCCAGGCCAGTTAGTGGTGTATCTGATGATCAACCTGACTCGCCGCAAGATGGGGGTGAGAGCGCTGGTGGATGTTATTGAGCAGGCTATTGTGCGTACACTGGGTGAACTTGGTATTAGCGCCAGACCGCGCCCGGACGCGCCCGGAGTTTACGTTGATGACGCGAAAATTGCCTCTCTCGGTCTTCGAGTCCGCCGGGGCTGTTCGTTTCACGGTTTGGCACTGAATGTTGATATGGATATGGAGCCGTTCCGGAGAATTAACCCGTGTGGCTACGTCGGATTAGCCATGTGCCAGGTGAGCGATTTTGCGGCCTCCGTGTCCATTGGAGATGCTGAGCAGCATCTGGTGGCTCAGCTGATTTTAGGCCTGGGCGGTTCCAGGGTGGATTATCGTCAGGGTTGGTAAATACGGGTCGAATTGGAAAGGTTACACATGGCATCCAAGCGTTCAGGTAATTCAGTCTCACGCATCAAGACAGGCAGCTTCGAACGTCGGCTGAGCCTGACGCGCGCAGGGCTATTTGCCGGAACACGCATGGCGTCGCACTTGGCCACCAACTGGCTTGGCACCAAGGAAAAACGAGACGAGCGCCACCGGGCCATGCTCTCAAGCCAGGCCCGGTTTTTGGTGGAAGAGCTCGGTGAGCTGAAAGGCAGCGTGGTAAAAATCGGCCAGGTGATGGCGCTTTACGGCGAACATTTTCTGCCTGAAGAGGTTACGGAGGCGTTGCACACTCTGGAAGACCAGACGACGTCTCTTGAATGGCCGGCGATAGAACGCGTTCTTAAAGCCGAGTTGGGCCCGGATCAGCTGGCAGAATTGGATATAGATCCGGACCCCATTGGCGCAGCCTCGTTAGGACAGGTTCATCGTGCTCTTCGGCGCAGCGATGGTCTGGAGCTCGTCTTGAAGGTTCAGTACCCAGGTGTTGCAGACGCGGTAGACAGCGATTTGAACGCCGTGGCGCAATTGCTCAAAGTCGCCCGTTTGGTGAGCTTCGGGCCGGAATTCAATGACTGGCTGGAAGAAGTCCGGCGCATGATGCACAGAGAGGTCGACTACCGGCTGGAGGCGCGCACTACGGAAAAATTCCGGCAAATGCTTGCTGACGACCCACGGTTTGTAGTGCCCCAGGTACTGCCGGAGTTTTCTACCGCACATGTTATCGCGTCTACCTATGAACACGGCCACTCGGTGAATTCAGATGTCGTGCGTGAGTTGTCGCTTGAGCGTCGCAGCGAACTGGGCAAGGCGGCACTTGAGCTTTTCTTCCGGGAATTGTTCGTTTGGGGAGAAATTCAGACAGATCCAAATTTTGGTAACTACCGCATTCGTATCGCGGGAGAGGAGGGCGAAGGTGTTGAGTACGATCGCATCGTGCTTCTGGATTTCGGGGCGGTGCAGTCGTATTCCAGAGAGTTTCTTGACCCGGTCATTCAGATGATTCGGGCCTCCTATGAAGATGATCTTGAGGCCGTGATCGACGGGGGTGTCAAGCTTCGCTTCATGAGCACGGATTGGCCAAACGACGTGTTGGAAAAGTTTGGCCAAATTTGTATGTCTGTGTTGGAGCCCCTTTCCCCTGACCACAAAGACTGGCCGGATTACGCGATTAACGACAAAGGCCAATACCGCTGGAAGCAAAGCGACCTTCCCTCGAGGGTTGCCCGACAAGCGGCTCGGTCAGCTGTAAGCCGTTACTTTCGGGTGCCGCCCAGTGAGTTTGTATTTCTGAATCGCAAGCTGATCGGGGTTTACACGTTTATTGCTGTGCTTTATTCCGAGTTCAACGGTGAGCCACTGTTGCGCAAATACGTTTACGGTGAGGGCGATGATACGCCCGATGCTTCCGCGACCAGCCAGATTACAAAAGCATAGCGCAAGCCCTTGCCAATACCCACCAGCACAAAGAAGTTGAGCCAA
>NZ_DRGY01000007.1 GCF_011049865.1 Marinobacter antarcticus
ACCAGCGATCTCTCGACGGCCTTTACCACGGCCCGAGGTGTAATAGTGGCGCCCGTAAACTGGTCAAATGCGCCGCCGTTCGTCTTGACGCTCCACTGTCGAGGTTTTGGATTGCCCAGTGAGCGCCCCTCAAAGTTTTTAATCCAGTCGGATTTCCGGGTTTCAATTTTGTCGCCCAAACCGGGCGTTTCATTGTGGCTGATAACCCTCACCCCGAGGAGCGTACCTGCAAGATCAATACCCACAAGCAGCCTGATTCTGCCGGAATAACCATCTGGCGCAATGACTGGCATGATCATGCCAACAGGTTGCCCGTTCTGGCGCGCTACCCACACTGTGACAGGCCCCTTTGTTGAAAGCCGGTCACTGGCAGGCAGAATCAGTGTATCCCTGAGCATGTCGTTGTTGTGGGCGCTTTCGGGAATGATTTCGAACAGCGCCCTGGCCTCAGCCCGGGCGGCCTGTTCTGCTATGCGCTCCTCGGTCAGCGCGTGGGTAAAGGCAATGGTGCCGCCGGTAATAATCGCAAACAGGCCAAGACCGATGGCGCTGCGACGAATGGATTGAGTCATGGTTGCCATGGTTCAGCTCCGCCCTCGCCCGGTGATGCCCCGACGGGCTTTGCGATGGCCGTAAGTTCTTGGCGGCGTGTAATGATCAATAAACGGTACGGCGAAGTTCATAAGCAAAACGCTGAACGCTACGGCATCGGGATAGTTGCCCCAGCTCCGAATCAGATAAACAAGCGCGCCAATACCCGCCCCGTAAATCAGCTTTCCCTGATGGCTGGTGGCGGCCGATACCGGGTCGGTTGCGATAAAAAATGCGCCTAACATGGTACCGCCTGCGAGAAGGTGCATTAACAGAGGCGCGTACTGATCCGCGTTGCTTCCAAATGCCAGACTCATTACCACCAGCGCGCCCAGAAAAGCGGCTGGAATGTGCCAGGTGATTATCCGCAGGCCAATCAATACAAAGCCACCCGCAAGGAAGGCTGCATTAACCCATTCCCAGCCTTTGGCCACACCATCGCCGAACGTGGGATGCGCCAGAACTTCGGCGGCGGTATGGGTAGCAATTTTGTGTTTGTACTCATCCAGTGGTGTCGCCATGGTCCAGCCATCAACCACCGTTTGCTGCCCTGAAGCAATGGCAGCCAGAGTGTCACCGAAACCGGGGCCACGGTCCCAGAGCAGCGCCGGTTCTGCCCAGTTAGTGGTCATGGCAACCGGAAACGAAATCAGCACCAGTGCATAGCCTACCATGGCCGGATTGAACGGATTGGAGCCGAGCCCGCCGTAGAGTTGTTTGGCGATTACGATCGCGGAAATGACCGCCACGGCTGATACCCACCAGGGCGCAAACTGCGGCAATGAAAGCCCAAGCAGCAACCCGGTAACCGCAGCGGTATTGTCTTTGAGAAAAAATGCAACCGGCTTGCTGCGCAGCTTGAGGATGGCTGCTTCCGAGGCCAGAGCAACGGCGATGCACCAGACAACGTTGATCAGATTGCCCCAGCCAAAAAAGAGAATCTGCGCCAACAAACCCGGGAGTGCCGCAAGTATGACCCAAAGCATCACCTTTGAAGTCGGGCGTGCATGGTGAGCATGGGGGGACGACTGTTGAACAAACGCCATGAAAATTGAGCCTGATTTGGGTTATTCGGTGGGCGGGGTTTTGGTCTGAGTCGCCGATGCCTTTTTGGTACTGGCCTTTTTGCGAGCCAGCGCTTGTTCTACCAGGGCGGATCTGCTGGCCCGCTTGTCGATCACCTCTCCACCGACAACGGCCGCCTTTTCAGCCGCAGCGTTCTTGGTAGCCTGAGCGTCCGATGCTGCCTTAGCGCGCTCCTTGCGCCGTAATTCCTTCTCATGTTGCTCCCGCTCAAGTCTTTGCTGGCGAGCCTCAAATCGTTCTCTCGCCCGGTCGGCCTTGAATTGTTCTGCGCGTTGTCCGCGAACTTCTCCCTTGGCATAGCGATAGTACTGTACGAGTGGAATCGAGCTTGGGCACACGTACGAACACGCGCCGCATTCGATGCAGTCGAACAGGTTCAGGTGCTCGGCTTTTTCGAACTCATCCGCCTTGGCGTGCCAGAACAGCTGTTGCGGCAGCAATTCCATAGGGCACACCTCGGCACATTGCCCGCAACGAATACAGGCCTGTTCGGGCGGCGATGCAGGAAGCTCATGGGCGGTTGCGGCAATAATACAGTTGCTGGTCTTGATAACGGGCACGGCCGTGGTTGTCAGGGTGTAGCCCATCATCGGCCCGCCAAGAACCAGGCGGCTAACGAGGTCTGGCTGAAGTCCGGCCTGCTCGAGAAGATAGTCCACCGGGGTGCCCAACAAAGCGTCAAAATTGCCCGGCTTCTCCAGCGCCTCACCGGTAACGGTCACAATGCGCCCGATCAGCGGTGTGCCGTCAAATACCGCTCGGGCGACCGCTGCGGCGGTACCGATGTTCTGGCTTATAATGCCGATATCCGCCGGAATGCCGCCACTGGGCACTTCCATTCCTGTCAGTACCTGGATCAGCTGTTTTTCACCGCCAGAGGGGTATTTGGTCGGGATGACCGCGATTTCAATTTTGGTGGCTTTAGCGGCTTTAGCGGCTTGAGTGTCTTGGGCGCCTTGAATGGCTACGCGCAGAGCAACTGCCGCTTCGGGCTTGTTATCTTCAATGCCAATAACGCAGCGCTCAGGGTCCAGAATCCAGGCCATGACCGTGAGCCCTGCAATCACCTCGTTAGCCTTCTCACGCATGGTCATGTCATCAGCGGTAATGTAAGGCTCGCATTCGGCGCCGTTCAGAACCAGTGTGTGGATCTTGCAATCCGGTGGTGGGCTTAGCTTGATGTCCGTCGGAAAACCGGAGCCACCCATGCCAGAGATACCCGCTGCGCGAATAATGTCCAAAACCTGATTCCGGTCGAGTGTGCGATAGTCACTGATCGGGTAGCGCTCGCACCACTCATCTTTGCCGTCGGGTTTCAAAACGATGCAGGTGTCCGTCATGCCAGAGGGATGTGGCACCGGATAACCTGCAATGCTTTCAATCGTACCGGACGTTGGCGCATGCACAGGAACACCCATGCCCCGGCTGGCGTCGGCTATTGTCTGGCCTTTCAGCACGCGGTCGCCAACCGCCACAACGGGTTCTGCGGGTGCGCCAATGTGCTGCTGCAACGGCAGCACCAGAAGCCCGGGGATGCCTGCAGCCCGGATAGCGTGAGCGGTTGAACGCTGTTTGTGTTCTGTGGGATGAATGCCACCGCTGAAATCCCAGAGCTGGGCCATCAGGAATGCGCCTCTTGCCGGTCTGAGGCAATAATCGCGGGTCCGGGTGGCGTCCAGACCCAGCTCCGGATATCGGGTTCGACAGTGATCATGTCGATACAATCAACAGGGCAAGGCTCCACGCACAGGTCACAGCCTGTGCATTCACTCTCGATAACCGTGTGCATGTGTTTTGCAGCGCCTAAAATGGCGTCTACCGGGCAGGCCTGAATGCACTTGGTACAGCCGATGCACTCGTCTTCCCGAATAACGGCAACGCGCCTGGCTTGCTCTACGCCGTGCTCTGCATCCAGGGGCTGCGGTTCCACTCCCAATAAATCCGCGAGTGCTTTGATGGTAGATTCGCCGCCGGGAGGGCACTTGTTGATGGCATCACCGTCAACAATCGATGCGGCATAGGGATGGCATCCTGGAAACCCGCACTGGCCACACTGGGTTTGCGGCAGCAGCGCGTCGATCTGTTCCACCAGCGGATTGCCTTCAACCCGGAAGCGCTCAGAGGCAAAACCCAGCAACGCACCAAATATCAGTGCAAGGCCAAGCAAAACCAGAACGGCGATAAGAATGCCTGTCCACATAAAAACGTGTCTCCGCTAAACGCTGACCAGGCCGGTAAAGCCCAGAAACGCCAGTGACATCAAACCTGCGGTGACCATACCGATGGCCGCACCTCGGAAGGCCAAGGGAACATCGGCCACGGCAATGCGTTCGCGCATTGCGGCAAACAGCACCAGCACCAGGGAAAAGCCGGCAGCGGCGCCAAAGCCGTAGAGTACGGATTCAACGAAGTTGTTATTCTTATTCAAGTTGAGAAGTGCTACGCCAAGCACAGCGCAGTTAGTGGTAATCAGTGGTAGAAAAATACCCAGCACGCGGTAAAGCAGGGGGCTGGTTTTGCGCACCACCATCTCGGTGAACTGAACCACCACCGCAATAACCAGAATAAAGGTGATGGTTTTCAGGAACGCCAGATCCAGGGGCGCCAGCAGGTAGGTGTAAGCAAGATAACTGCATACTGATGACAGGGTCAGCACAAACGTGGTGGCCAGAGACATGCCCATGGCTGTTTCCAGCTTGCCCGAAACCCCCATGAAGGGGCACAGGCCGAGAAACTGAACCAGCACGAAGTTATTCACCAGAATGGTGCTGACCAAGATCAGTAGATAGTCTGTCATCGTTTCGCCATCGGAGCGCTCTGCCTCGATTTCTGTTTACATCACCCGCATGCCCGGCGTTGAACCGGAATCCGGCGACAGCAGAAAAATGTCCTTGCCACCCGGGCCGGCTGCCAGAACCATGCCTTCAGATATGCCGAATTTCATTTTCCGGGGTTTGAGATTGGCTACCATTACCGTAAGGCGTCCCTCAAGATCCTCAGGCTTGTAGGCAGACTTGATGCCCGCAAATACGTTGCGCTCGCCGTGCCCCAAATCGAGCGTCAGGCGAAGGAGCTTGTCGGCCCCTTCAACATGCTCGGCTTTTACAATTTTTACGACCCGCAGATCGACTTTCGTGAAGTCATCAAACTCTATTTCATCGGCCACGGCTTCGATTTTTTCGGGCTGGGTGGGCTCAGCTGGTTTACCGGTCGCTGCGGGCATTTCCTCTTTCGAGGCATCCAGCATTTTTTCGATCTGTACCATGTCTACCCGGTTCATCAGCGGCTTGAACGTGTTGATGCTGTGGTTTTCCAGGCGCGCGCTGCGGTTGTTCCAGTCAAGCTTCGCGTTCAGGAAGTCTTCGGCTGCCTTGGCGGTTTCCGGCAATACGGGCGCAAGGTAGGTCATCAGCAGGTGAAACATGTTGAGGGAGTTGGTACAGATGGCCTGCAGCTTGTCATCCTGGCCGTCCTGTTTCGCGACTACCCAGGGCTGCTCGTCGTTCACGTACTGGTTAGCGGTATCTGCCAGTTCCATAATGCGGCGCGTGGCACGGCCAAACTCTCGGGCTTCATAGAGTTCTTCAATCTCATTGCCTGCGTCAATGAACCCCTTCAGCTTGTCCTGCTCGGTTACTTGCCCGAGCTTGCCGTTGAAACGCTTGGTAATGAAGCCTGCACTGCGGCTGGCGATGTTGACCACCTTGCCCACCAGATCCGAATTAACCCTGGCTGCAAAGTCCTCCAGGTTCAGATCCATATCGTCCACGCCGCCCGTCAGCTTGGAGGCGAAGTAATACCGTAGGTACTCCGGGTTCAGGTGATCCAGATACGTGCGCGCCATGATGAAGGTGCCCCGGGATTTGGACATCTTCTTGCCATTAACCGTCACAAACCCGTGCGCCCAGACCGCCGTTGGCGTGCGGAAACCGGCATCGTGAAGCATCGCCGGCCAGAACAGGGCGTGAAAGTTGATGATGTCCTTGCCGATAAAGTGATACACCTCGGCGGTAGAGTCCGCCTTCCAGAAGTGCTCAAAATCTATGCCTTCCCGGTTGCACAGGTTTTTGAAGCTCGCGAGATAACCAATGGGCGCATCCAGCCAGACATAGAAAAACTTGCCGGGTGCGTCGGGGATTTCAAAGCCAAAGTAGGGCGCATCGCGGCTGATGTCCCACTCCTGCAGGCCGGCATCAAGCCATTCTGCCAGCTTGTTGGCTACCTGCGGCTGCAGCGCACCGCTGCGCGTCCACTTTGTCAGAAAGTCTGCAAACTCCGGCAGCTTGAAGAAGTAGTGCTCTGACTCCTTCTCGATTGGCGTAGCACCGGATACCGCGGAGCGAGGATTGATGAGCTCAGACGGCGTGTACGTTGCGCCGCAGGACTCACAGTTATCGCCGTACTGATCCTCGGTTTTGCATTTCGGGCAGGTGCCCTTGATGAACCGGTCCGCAAGAAACATGTTTTTCTCGGGATCGAATGACTGAGTAATCTTGCGGGTCGCGATATGATCGTTTTTCTGCAACTGACGATAGATGTATTCGGAGAAATTGCGATTCTCTTCCGAATGGGTGGTGTAGTAGTTGTCAAAGCGGATATGAAAACCGCCGAAATCCTCCTGATGCTCGCCACGGATTCGATCAATCAATTGCTCAGATGTAATGCCTTCACGCTCAGCGCGAAGCATAATAGCGGTGCCATGAGCGTCGTCTGCGCAAACGTAGTAGCAATTTTGGCCGCGCATATTCTGATAGCGCACCCAGATATCTGTCTGAATGTATTCCAGCAAATGACCCAGGTGAATGGGGCCGTTGGCGTAGGGCAGAGCGCTGGTAACCAGAATATCGCGTTGTTGCTTTGAACTCGCTTGCGTCATGGTGTGTCCGAACCTTTCATCAGATAAGGGTTGTATGGTCAGAAACGGGTTCAGATGATACCTTTTGAGCAGAGTTTTTTCACCCGAAACACCTGTTTTCATGCTGTAAAACCAGCAAGACCTTAATCCGGAGAGCCAGATGACACAGATTTCAGAGCAGGCCCTGCAGGCAGCGGTTCGTGAATACCGAGACCCGTACCTGGAAAAGGATCTTTACGATCTGGGTGCTGTAAAGTCGTTGGTGGCTGACGAAGCAGGCAACGTCACGCTGATGGTGGAGCTACCATACCCTTCCAAAGGCATTGCTGGCGGCCTCAAGCAACTGGTCGCCAACGCGCTGGAAAACGTTGAAGGCGTTGCAACCGCCGAGGTTCACGTCGCCCAGAAAATCCACTCCTACAAAGTTCAGAAAGACCTGCCGTCCGTTCCCGGCGTCAAAAACATCATAGCCGTCGCCTCCGGCAAAGGTGGTGTTGGTAAATCGACCACCGCCGTTAACCTCGCGCTTGCTCTGCGAGCAGAAGGCGCCCGGGTAGGCATCCTCGACGCCGACATCTACGGCCCCAGCATTGGCATGATGCTAGGCGTACCCGAAGGCAAACGCCCCGGCGTACGGGAAGAAAAATACTTCCTGCCCATAGAGGCCCACGGTCTTCAGGCCATGTCCATGGCCTTCGTAACCACCGACAAAACCCCCATGGTGTGGCGCGGCCCCATGGTTAGCGGCGCGGTCATGCAGCTGTTGCAACAAACCCTGTGGGACGAACTCGATTATATGATCGTTGATATGCCGCCGGGCACCGGTGACATCCAGCTAACCCTGGCCCAGAAAGTTCCGGTTACCGGCGCGGTCATTGTCACCACCCCCCAGGACATTGCCCTGCTTGACGGCAAACGCGGCATCGAAATGTTCCGCAAAGTCGACATCCCGGTGCTGGGCATAGTGGAAAACATGAGCGTGCACATCTGCAGCAACTGCGGCCACGAAGAGCATCTGTTCGGCGAAGGCGGCGGCGAACGCATTGCCGATGAATACGAAACAACCCTGCTGGGCCAGTTGCCCTTGCACATGACCATCCGCGAACAGACCGACAGCGGCCAACCTACTGTAGTGGCTGAGCCGGACTCCGAAGTGGCTCGCCGTTACCGTGACATTGCCCGCCGGGTAGGTGCAGAACTTTCAACACGGGAGCGCAACCTTAGCGGTTCTATCTCAAGCGTGTCCGTAAAATCACACTAATTTCTGCGACTGCAGCCACCAAATACCAGCAGTCAAGAGTTTCGACAGAGCCCAGGCGAACAGGTAAACTACGCCCCAATTTTCCCAGTGGATACGAGACGTCACCCATGAGCATCAAATCCGATAAGTGGATTCGCCGAATGTCCGAACAGCACGGCATGATCGAACCGTTCGAAAGCGGTCAGGTCCGTGAAACGGATAAAGGCAAGGTTATCTCCTACGGCACCTCCAGCTACGGCTATGACGTCCGTTGCAGCAACGAATTCAAAATCTTCACCAACGTACACTCCGCCACCGTCGACCCCAAAAACTTCGACGAAAAAAGCTTCGTAGACTTCACCGGCGATGTCTGCATTATTCCGCCGAACTCCTTTGCCCTTGCCCGCACCGTGGAATATTTCCGTATACCGCGCAGCGTACTCACCATTTGCCTGGGCAAGTCTACCTACGCGCGCTGTGGCATCATCGTAAACGTCACCCCTCTGGAGCCAGAGTGGGAAGGGCAGGTTACCCTGGAGTTCTCCAACACCACCAATCTCCCGGCCAAAATTTACGCCAACGAAGGCATAGCCCAGATGCTCTTCTTCGAATCCGACGAAGTGTGCGAAACCAGCTACAAAGACCGTGGCGGCAAATACTTCGGGCAAACCGGCGTGACCCTTCCAAGAACATGAACGCCAACCAGTTTCTCAAAGCGGTTTCCCAACTCCAGGGGTGGCGTGAATGCGCGTTCGTGCTGGCGCTCGCCGAGCGCTCATTCCCTAACTATGCGCTGTTTGCCGACGCGATGGACCTGAAAACCGGCGGAAAAATGCACCAGATGCTGGATCTTGCCTGGGGCACGCTTCAGGAAGACGCGGCTGAAACCGCAATCCCGCCGCTGCTGGTAAAACTGGAAGCCCTGTCTCCCGATGTCGATGCCTACGATGCCTACGGTGTCTACCCGGCTTTCGACGTTTGCCAGTTGCTTGAGCAGGCATTGCTTAATCGCCTGAATCCCTCGAAGCACCGGGCCACAGAGGCCTCGCAGTTGGCGACCGGTACCGTTATGAGCTTTATAGAACTGTCTGAAGGTGAGGGGCTTGAAGAGGACGAGCTCGTTCGCTTGTTGGATTCCCACCCCCTGATGAAAGAAGATAAAACCTTTCAGCGCGACATGGTATTGGCGCTTAAACGGCAGCGTACGCCAATAGAACAGTTCATCAGAGATATTCGGAAAGATGCCGCAAATGACGGCGTCAGCAATCTGGGTATATCGCTGGGAGACTGAAGTTTCACTGACCAAATGGATATAACCCCATGAAACTCTCTGCTTTTGGCCGCAAGTTTACCGCAGACGCCGGTATAACCTCGTTAATGGACGATCTCGGCAACGCCATGGCATCCGGCGATGACATGATCATGATGGGCGGCGGCAACCCGGGACACATTCCAGAGATACAAAAGCGGATTCAGGAAATTCTCGGTGACATGAGCCGGAGCGAGAGCGACGTTCGTCGCCTCGTCGGCATTTACGATCCGCCCCAGGGCGAAAAACAGTTTATTGCCGCGCTGGCAGAGTTGCTCAGCCGCGAGTACGGCTGGGATCTGAAACCAGGGAACATCGCGCTTACTAACGGCAGCCAAGCCGCCTTCTTCATGCTGTTTAACATGTTTGGCGGCGATTACGGTGAAGGCCAGCGCAAGCACATACTGCTGCCTCTGGCGCCTGAGTATATTGGCTATGCAGACGCCGGCATCGAGCCTGGCCTGTTCCATGCTGTGCAGCCGGACATTTCCTTTACCGATGCCCACGAATTCAAATATCGTGTCGATTTTGATGCGGTAGAAGTAACCGGGGAAACCGGCGCGATCTGCGTATCCCGGCCAACCAACCCGACCGGCAACGTGGTTACCGACGAAGAAATGGCCCGATTGGAAGAGATGGCGCGTCAACATGACGTGCCATTGATCGTCGATGGGGCCTACGGTACACCTTTCCCCAGCCTGCTTTTCGTGGACGCCACGCCTACCTGGAACGAACAGATTATTCTTTGTTTGAGCCTGTCAAAGCTTGGCCTGCCGGCAGCACGCACCGGCATCGTGATTGCTGCTGAGCCGGTGATCAAGGCGTTGTCGGGGGTCAATGCCATCATGAATCTGGCAACTGGAAGCTTCGGCGCCATGCTCGCCGAGCCCCTGGTGCGCTCTGGTGAGATTCTGTCACTGAGCCGGGATGTGGTTTGCCCATTCTATAGGCGGAAAATGCAGCGCGCGGTGACGGCTTTCCGCGAGGCCATGGGCGAGGACAGTTGCCGTTGGTATGTTCACAAGCCGGAAGGCGCGATGTTCCTGTGGTTATGGTTTCCGGATTTACCCATTACCAGTTTTGAGCTTTACCAGCGATTAAAAGCGCGGGGCGTGCTCGTGGTGTCGGGTCATTACTTCTTCCCGGGGCTGCCGGAGGACGACTGGCGGCACCGCCATGAATGCCTGCGAGTTACCTATTCGCAGGACGATGAGCGTGTGGCGCAGGGGCTGCGCATTATTGCAGACGAAGTTAAAGCCGTATGGGCCGAGGCGGACCGAAAGAGTTAATCCCCCAACTTGACGTCCTTCAGCTTCAGTTCGTAGGCGCTGCCGTCTGGCTCAATTTGCTGCAGACGGACCAGTACATAGTCCTTGTCCGGATCAAACCACATGTAAGTTTCCCGCCGGGAGTTTTCGCGAATTTTCTCGGCTTTGAGAAGTGTTGGTTGGCTGCTGTCGTTGTTGTCAGAGTTGTCGTTGCTGCCAGAGTTGTCAGAGACGTCAGCGTTGTCACTTATGACCGCATAGCGCTGCGTGTCTACTTTGCCCCGATCCAGAACCTCGTACTCCATATCGCGCTTGCCGTTCAGGATGTCCTGATGCAACTGCACCTGAAAGCCGAGAGGGTCGAGAATGCCTTTGCTGAGTTCGATCGTGAAGGGTTTTCCCCGGTATTTTCCTGTCGCCACGTCAGTCTCCCAGTTAAAATCAATGGATTGCTTTCTATCCTTAATGAGCAAACCTGAAAGATGATAACGGTACCTGAGCGGCACGACCTGTCCGTCTTTCCAGCTGAAAATCAGAGATTCGTCCAGATCGGCAATAAACGATTTCACTTCGGTGCGGTACAGCCAGACATTGTTGCCCTGGGCCGTAAGAATGCGTTTTGCGCTGCCATTGAGGGATATTCCTTTTTCCACAGACGCGTCATAGCTGACTTCAAAAGGGAAGAGGTCTGGCGCGGGTTCCGCGTGAACGACACTGCCTAGTACCAACGCCAGCGCGCACAGAAGTCGGGCTGCGTTGAGTCTGACTCTCTTGAGAGGCGGCATATTCCGTTGAGCTGAATACATCTGGGTGACCTCAAATCCGTCATGAATAGCCAGAGCTTAGCGGGTAAGCGGGTTCTATGGGATGACCGTCTGTTAAGGTGCGCTTCAGCTATCGGGAAGGCAAACGGGTGTGTCCATGCTTTGCCCGTCGAACAGAATGTGATCGCGGCCGAGCTGAACCCTGCCTTCGCATAGCCAGCGAACGACAATCGGATACAACAGGTGCTCCTTTTTCTGAACCTTCTCGGCGAGGGTTTCGGCAGTGTCTTCAGGCGCAACGGCCACTTCTGCCTTGGCTATCACAGGCCCGCCGTCAAGCTCTTCGGTGACGAAGTGAATGGAAGCGCCGTGGGTTTTGTCGCCGGCATCGAGCGCTCTCTGGTGAGTGTTCAAGCCGGTATAAAGTGGCAGTAGTGACGGGTGAATGTTCACCAGTTTGCCGCGAAATGCCCGAACGAAGCCGGTGGTCAGGATTCTCATAAAACCGGCAAGTACGATGAGATCCGGGTTGTAGCGAAGGATATAAGCCATAAGTGCGGCATCAAACTCTTCCCGGGAACCGAAATCCTTGTGGTTCACCACAAACGTCTCGAGGTTAGCCTGGGCGGCTCGTTCAAGCGCAAACGCTTTGGGTTGGTTGCAGCCCAAAGCAATAATCTGCCCCGGAAAGTCGCGCTCCCGACTGGCATCAATCAGCGCCTGAAGATTGGTTCCGCTTCCGGACGCCAGAATCAGAATTCTCGGCAGGTTCGGTGGATCAGCTTTCATTCTGAGAGAAGCCCGGGCGCGTAGCGCACCACAGCGTCTTTTTCAGTGTCGTCAGACCGTTCTATCAACCCGACCTGCCACGCTCGCTCGCCCAACGCCTCTAACGTATCCAGCGCCAGATCTTTCTGATTTGCCGGAACGCACACGATCATGCCAATGCCGCAATTGAAGGTGCGGTACATTTCTTCGCTAACCACGCCGCCAGTGTCTTTAAGCCACTTGAATACGGGCGGCAGTTCCCAGCTTGTGGTATCGATGGCGGCCACCGTTCCTTTCGGTAAAACCCTGGGGATATTTTCGGGCAGGCCTCCGCCGGTAATGTGAGAAAGCGCGTGTACTTCGACTTCGCGAAACAATTGAAGCAGGTTTTTGACGTAAATCCGGGTAGGCGCCATTAAGGCGTTTGCCAAAGAAGTGCCGCCGATCGTTTGGTCGAGATCCGCTTTGCTGATTTCCAGAATCTTCCGTATCAGCGAGTAGCCGTTAGAATGTGGTCCGGAGGACTCGAGTGCCAACAGAACGTCGCCCTCTTGCACCTTGCTGCCATCTATAATTTCGCTGCGCTCTGCTACGCCCACACAAAAACCGGCCAAATCATAATCGTCGCCCTCATACATGCCGGGCATCTCTGCGGTTTCGCCTCCCACAAGCGCGCAGCCGGCCTGCTCGCAGCCAAGGCCTATGCCGGCTACCACGTTGGCGGCTATATCCACGTTGAGTTTGCCTGTGGCGTAGTAATCGAGAAAGAACAGAGGTTCGGCGCCGCCTACAATAAGGTCGTTGACACACATAGCCACAAGGTCAATGCCGATGCTGTCATGCTTGCCAAGCTGCATTGCCAGTCTCAGCTTGGTGCCTACGCCATCGGTGCCTGACACCAAAACCGGCTCGTTGTACCCGGCGGGAATGGTGACCATGGCACCAAACCCGCCAAGCCCTCCCAGGACCTCGGGGCGCCGTGTGCGTGCGGCGGTTTCCTTGATGCGGCTGACAAGTTCATTGCCGGCGTCGATGTCAACGCCGGCGTCTCGGTAGGTCAGGGAAGGCTTCTGTTCGCTCATGGTGTTCTTAACCGTTGGCCAGTGGGTCAGGCGGCGGATTTTAGCAGGTGCGGTGTGGGGCTCCAAGTGCATTTGCCATGAGTGCCTCCGGATTCCGGTTACCAAGCCGATTTGAGCGAACAAGATTGCATTTCGGACACCCGGATCGGCTACTCAGGCTTCGGGGCATGGTGTATCCTATGGCCCATTGATGCGAACCGCAGGGTGTTTCATGCCAGTACCAGACCAGATCTCAGCCATAAAGCCGCTACCCGCTTCATGGCTTGCCGTTTTTTTTGTGTTCATGTTAGTCATGGTGCCTGTTCCAGCGTCCGCGGTGACGGTGTCTGGGCTTTATTCAGCTGAAGTGCCGGTAGCGGGCTCCGGGCAGAATGATCTGGCCCAAGGTTATGCAGACGGTCTTGCCCGCGTGTTTGTAAGAATTTCGGGGACGCGGAAAGTACTCAAGTTACAAGGTGTAGAGGCTTTACTCGCCAATGCGGAATCGCTGCTGTTGTCGTATCAGGTGCTTCGTGACGCAAACGGCAACAGCCGTCTGAGCATGGCATTCGGTGCTGTGGGCGTAAACCGCGCCCTGGCGTCGGTTGAGGCTCCGGTGTGGGGTGCCAACCGCCCGCTGACACTGGCGTGGGTGGCGGTAGAAGATCGCGGTGTTCGCCATCTGATTACCAGCGATGGCGGCAGTCAAGCCAGTGAGAGCGGTATCTGGTCAACAGCCTTTGCCCGTGCGGCTCAGGAACGGGGCCTGCCAGTTACCTTGCCACCCGAGCAGTTCAGCGGCAGCCGGGAGCTCCTGTCGGATATTTGGGGGCAGTTCACAGGCCGCGTACGCAAGGCCTCTGAAGGTGTAGACCACGATGTTCTTGCCCTCGTGCGAGTGAGTCGCACCGAGGGCCAATGGCGCGCAGGTTGGGTATTTGAGGGAGCAAAACTCGACAACAGCGAGGAATCGGTCAGCGCCAATTCTCGGGAAGCTTTGGCCGAAGCGGTGGTTAACCGATGGGCAGAGCTGTACGCCGATCGTTATGCCGTCGCCGCTGGCGAGATTGGCGATCTGCCGCAAGTTGATATTGTTTTGCAGGGCGTTAAGTCGATATCGGACTATGGAAAAGCCAGCCAGGCACTTGAAAGCCTTACGCCCGTTGTTAATGTGGGTGCCTCCCGGGTCAAGGGTGAACAGCTAACGTTGCGAGTGGCGTTCTCCGGCGAACTGGATCAGCTTAAGTACTACATGGCTTTGGATTCCCGTTTTGTACCCGTTGAAGGTGAGTCGCAAACTGTACAGCCAGCGCCTTCAAAACCACCGGCTGCCGACGGCACTGCCGAAATTGCCGAGACCGCTGAAACCGCTGAAGCCGCCGATGCGTCCGAGCAGTCGATGCTCACGTATCAGCCTTCACCCTTAGATAAGGAAGAGGCTCAGCAGGCGTTCGAATCGATTTATCAGGTTCTCAATTACCGCTGGCAGCCGTCACCGGTTATCGCAAATGATGGCGGGGAGTCGTCCGCTTCAGAGCAGTCCGCTGAGGAGTAGTCCGCTATCGGAGACAATTCAGTGACGTCGCAGGCCTGGCGTTGGATTCCCAATGCGCTGACGCTTTTGCGTATGGTGTTGATTATTCCTTTCGCGCGGGCCTTGCTGGCGCAGGAATATCGCATTGCATTGATCATCTTCGCTGCCGCGTCGGTGACGGACGGGCTTGACGGGTTCCTCGCCCGACGTTTTAACTGGCGCTCCAGAATGGGCGCCGTGGCTGATCCACTGGCCGATAAAGCTCTGCTGATTGTGGCGTATCTGATGCTTACCTACACGTCTGTCCTGCCCCCGTGGCTTTTTGCGCTGGTAATCGGCAGAGACCTCCTGATTGTCGGGGGCGCTCTCGTTTATCATTACTGCATTGGCCGCTTTGATATGGAGCCCAGCCTACCCGGCAAGTTGAATACGATGATTCAAATCTTTGTGGTTATCGGCATCATTGCCATCCTGGCGGGCTTGCCAGTGCAGCCGCTTTGGCAAGACGTGGGAATCTGGTTGGTTGCGCTGTCTGCCGTGTTCAGTGGAGGTCACTATTGTGTGATCTGGGGTGCTCGGGCATGGGCGGGCCGGCAGCCGTGAACTCGTCTCAATTGGTTCTGGGTGTCCGGCTTCGCGACGACGCACGCTTCGATAACTTTCACGGTGATCGTAACAACGAGGCCGCACTGAGGCTGTTGTCGGTGTTCAAGCGGCCAGACGACATGCCGGTGGTGGTTGTGTGTGGCGATTCGGATACGGGTAAAAGCCATTTGCTGCAGGCCGCCTGCCACCATGCGGAAGCACAGGCGAAAACCGCAGTCTGTCTCAGTATTGCTGAGCTGGAGCCTTTTGGACCGGGCGCCCTGTCGGGTTTGGATACGTTGGATGTTGTTGCCCTCGATGATCTGGACAGAGTGGCCGGAAAAGCGGACTGGGAAGAGGCCATTTTTCATTTGTATAACCGGTTGTACGATAGCGGTCATATGCTGGTTGTCAGTCTTTCGGAAGTGCCTGGTTCCTTGCCTTTTCTCTTGCCAGACCTGGTGTCGAGGCTGCATCACGGGTTTATCGTCCAGCTTGGCATCTATCGTGATGATGATCGTCTGAAAATTCTTTTGGCGCGCGCCGAGCAGCGTGGGCTGACCATGACGAATGAGGTCGCAGTTTTTATCATGCGCCGGGCACCTCGGGGTCTCGGAGAGTTGCTGGGGATACTCGACACTCTCGATGAAAACTCACTGCAGGCCCAGAGGCGTCTTACCATTCCGTTTGTGAAGACAGTGATGCAGTGGTAGTGCGCTTGCATGCGATACGGTATGCAAACGATACGATAAGTTGCTGAGCAACATGCCAGAAAACGTGCCATATGGAGAGACGACATGAGACGGGTGATATTCAACCAGAAAGGCGGAGTAGGGAAGTCCAGTATTACCTGCAACCTGGCGGCGATCAGCGCAGCACGTGGCAAGCGCACCCTGGTGGTTGATTTGGATCCTCAGGGTAACTCGACGCACTACCTGATGGGCAAGCCCGCCAACGAGCTCACGGACACGGTTGCGGACATGCTGGAACAAACGGTGGCGTTCAAAGTATTCAACCGCCGTCCCGATGAGTTTGTTCACGCTACACCGTTCAAGAACCTGTTTGTCATGCCGTCCAGTCCGGAGCTCGATTTTCTTGAGCGCAAGCTCGAGGCAAAGCACAAAATATACAAACTTCGGGAAGCCCTGAAAAAACTGGGTGAATCGTTCGATGCCATTTATATTGACACGGCGCCGGCGCTGAACTTTTACAGCCGTTCTGCACTCATCGCCGCCCAGCGCTGTTTGATCCCGTTCGACTGTGATGATTTTTCCCGTCAGGCCCTTTATAACATCCTTAATGAGATTCGCGATTTGCAGGAAGATCACAACGAGGAGCTTGTGGTGGAAGGCATCGTTGCCAATCAGTTCCAACCTCGGGCCAAACTGCCAAGACAATTGGTCAAAGAGTTAATAGAAGAAGGGCTGCCGGTCTTGCCCGTGCGTTTGTCCAGTTCCGTAAAAATGAAAGAATCTCATCAAAGCCGGCAACCGCTTATTCACATGGCACCGAAACATCCCCTTACGCGACAATTTGAAGATTTGTTCAGCGTATTACATGGTGAAAAGGTAGAACTGGAACCGTTGGGAGATTGAATCGGGATTTTTATGAAAGAGACGGGTGACGTTTTAGGGCAGGTTGCGGATTGTTTGCTGGGTATCGAGATGGAGCTTCGTCAGCTGGATTTGTGGGAGAGTGAGCCTCCCCATGAAAGTGCGCTCCTCAGCACCGAGCCTTTTTGTCTGGATACCCTGGCGTTTACCCAGTGGATTCAGTTTGTGTTTCTGGTGCGCATGAAGTTGATTATTGAAAACAACCAACCCTTGCCGTCGGTTTCGGGTATCGCACCCATGGCAGAAGAGTACTTTCGCGGCCGTGCCGAATCAGGACAGCGCCTGATTCGGGAACTCGAAGCCGTCGACCGGTTATTGTCTGGCGACTGATCACAGATTGCGTCCACCCGCACTCATCCCAAACGCATAGAGAGATCCACCGCTCTGACATTCTTGGTCAGTGCGCCTATCGATATGAAATCGACGCCGGTTTCAGCAACGGGTATCAGCGTATCTGCGTTAATGTCTCCGGACGCTTCCAGTTTTGCGCGACCCTTGTTCATTTTGACGGAAGCGCGCAGATCACTCAGAGAGAACTCATCAAGCATAATGATGTCGGCCCCGGCGCTGAGTGCCTGCTCCAGTTCCGCCAGGCTTTCGGTTTCCACTTCGACAGGCCTGCCGGGCGCGATTCTACGAGCTTCACCCACGGCATCGGCAATAGAGCCGCAAGCGGAAATATGATTTTCCTTGATGAGAAAGGCGTCCCACAAACCGATTCGATGATTGTGGCAGCCACCGCACGTAACCGCGTATTTCTGGGCAAGTCGCAACCCGGGCAGCGTTTTGCGCGTATCCAGAAGGCGCACGCCTGTGTGAGCAACCTTGGCCGCGTAACCTGCGCAGTTTGTGGCAACGCCTGACAGCGTCTGCAGCCAGTTCAGAGCGGCTCTTTCAGCCGTCAGAAGGCTTCGGGCCGTGCCTTCCATGCGAAACAGAACCTGGTAGGGTCGAACCGGTTCGCCATCCTGAACCAACCACTCCAGACACACCGAACTGTCCACTTGGCGGAACACCTCGTTCACCCACTCACGCCCGGCTATAACCGCCTGCTCTCGCGTGATGACTTGCCCGGTGGTTTGTTTTTGCGCTGGAATAAGCCGGGCCGTTATATCGCCGTCGCCAATATCTTCGCGCAGGCTCAGTGCCACGGTCTCGATTCGCGATTGGCGTAAGCGTTCAGTGAAGTTCATGGGTATGTATCCGTTCTGTCAGTGGTCAAAGAATTCTGGAAGATTCCGGGGTCGCAATTCTATCGTTCGCCAGTGGTTTCGCCAAACTCTACCCAAAATGTGACCTGGGTCCGGTCTGCACAAAAGGTGACAAACTCTGACACAAGGTGACGTAACTAACTCGTACAATGTGTAGTCGGAGTAGTCCCCATCCTATGGTCAGCAGCGTCACCCGTTCTGGCCCGGAGTTGTTCAATGAAGCAGGATAACAAGGTCGTCAGTTTTTCCGGACAGAAGCCGTTTTCGCGGTTCGATCTGCCGCCGGCCCTTGTTCGCCTGCGAGACACCTCGGGGCAATCTTTGAAGAGCGTTCTTGGGCGTTTTTTCGAGCGCGCTGACGATGCGTTGTTTGAGCTTGCGGACCGTGCCGGGTCCAACAAGGATCAAACCGTATATTTTGATGCGATGCGCGAGCTCAGGCTCAGGCGCAAAACCATGGTTGTGTCAGTGCTGCAATACGTCAGTCAGGCGTTTAACGATATCGGTCAGTTTCGGCCCCGGCAAACCGGTGGAACTCTGGATGAAGTGGACCACGATTCCCTGAGCCTTGTTGAGCATTCGGATCTTGAACAGCGGGTTGCTATTGATAACCTTATCAGCAAACTGCGCAATCGCTATCAAAGCCCGATTCAGCTTTTGTCGTTGCGTGTTAACCACCTGGTGCCCGGAGTAGAACTGGTTGATAACCAGATGCCCCTCAGCCCGGAAGTTATCTGTGGGGGCGTTGCTGAAGCCTGCGCCGATCTTGATATTGATATTCGAGCAAAGCTCGTCGTGCTGAAATTGTTTGATCGTCTGTTGGCCGATACGCTCGGTGACTTTTATCAGGAGGCGAACCGCACTCTGATCTCGGAGGGCATTCTGCCAGACGTCAAACGGGTACCGGTTCGCCCATCAGCGGGCAAACCCGATGCGCGATCAGCGACGTCGGCTCCAGTGCCCTCAAGCCCTGCTCAGCAAGGATCAGAGGAGAAGACAAGAGAGCAAGGCAATCACCAGAATTACGGTTACGACCCGATACAAGGCGGTGTTTCCAATGCAACATTTTCTGAATTGAGCGCACTTTTGCACCAAAGAGATAATGCCAATATCACAGACGAGCCGGGTTCGGCGGGTCAGGCCTATCTGGATACCGATCGCCTGATGGCACGCCTCAGCCAGGCCCAAGCCTCTTTTGGCAATTGGGACGGTGGTGAGGTTGCCTCCCTTGATCAGCAACTCCAGTCCGTTCTTCGTGCTGCCAATGGCCAGAAAGCCAACATTGGCCAGGTGGATAGCGATGTCATCAATCTGGTTTCCATGCTCTTTGACTTTATCCTGGAAGATCGACAGCTTCACCCGGTCATGAAGGCGCTTATCGGTCGTTTGCAAATACCAGTTTTGAAAGTAGCGCTGAGCGACAAGAATTTTTTTAATCGGGGCGGCCACCCGGTTCGCAAGTTATTAAACGAGTTAGCTCTTTCTGCTATCGGCTGGAGTGAAAAGCGCTCTGGCCAGCGCGATCCGCTGCTGGAGAAAATTGAGTCGGTGGTGAATCGGGTACTAAACGAATTTACGAATAATGTGTCTCTCTTCGATGAGCTGCTCAAAGATTTCAGCCATTTCACGGACCTTGATCGTCGTCGGCGAGAGTTGGTAGAGCAGCGCCTGCGCGACGCGGAAGAGGGCCGGGCGCGCCAGGAGCGGGCGTGTGAGGTTGCAGAAACACTGGTGAAAGATTTTGCCGCTGAAAGAGACATTCCGGAGCCTGTTCTGGAGATGTTGGGTGAGGCATGGACCAGGTATCTTCAGTGGGTATTTTTGCGCGAGGGCGAGGAGGGTGAGCGCTGGGCCGATGCCCGCGAGCTGACGGGTCATCTTGTTTGGAGTGTTGATCCCCATCCGATTGATGACTCAACCCGGAACGAACTGCTCAGAGCGATCCCGGCTATTGTCGATGAATTTCGTATGGCTCTTCAGGAGATTTCCTGGGATCCGTTCGCAACCGATATCGCGATTCGCGATCTGGAACTGGCGCACGTTGACGTGTTTCAGCGCTTGGCTACGGCACCCACCCGGCCGTCAACCGTGGTGGTGGCAGAAGAGCTCGTTACTGAACCGCGAGCTGAGCTTGAGTCGGTGCCCCCGGTGCTTTCAATGCCTGTCGATGAGGCGAAAACGTCGGAAGAGGAGACGGTGGTTTCCCAGCATTGGCTGGATCAAACAAGCAGGCTTCGTGTTGGTGCCTGGATTGAGCTGATCCGCGACGATACCAAGCTTCGTTGCAAGCTGGCAGCGTTTATAAAGGCCACAGGCAAGTACATCTTCGTCAACCGCAGTGGTGCCAAGGTGGCTGAGTATCGTCGTCAGGAACTGGGTGCTGCCATGGAAAGCGGAGCAGTCAGCATGCTTGATGACGGGCTGATCTTCGACAGGGCGCTTGAGTCCATCATTGATAACTTGCGCAGCAGCCGCAAGGATTGATCCGTGGTAACAGGGCTTACTTTGTGATTCAATCAGACACACAGTGTAATGCTCTGATAACTATGGATTCATCTTGCCCCACTCAACCTTTGATTCCGTTGGTGCGACCGTGTACTGCGAAGACATCAATATTCTTCGCAGTACAGGTCGCCTTTCATCTGTTCGTTGGTGTCCGTCGCCGAACTACGGCCCCCGCCCCGAAGGCACAGCGATAAGTCTTCTTGTCGTGCACAATATCAGCCTGCCTCCGGGCCAGTTTGGTGGTGGCTATATTGAAGATTTTTTCACAAATCGCCTCGAATCCGCTGACCATCCGTATTTTTTAACCATTGCCGATCTGCACGTTTCGGCCCATGCCCTGATCGAACGGGATGGAACCGTGGTGCAATTTGTCAGCCTGTTGGAAAGGGCGTGGCACGCTGGGCGTTCCTGTTTTCAGGGCGTGGAAGAGTGCAACGACTTCTCCGTTGGAATTGAGCTTGAGGGCGCAGACGACGTTCCCTACACACCCCAGCAATACCGCGCTCTTGCAGATCTGGCACTGGTGATCAGCTCAGCGTGGCCGGCGATCACCAGCGATCGGATTACCGGCCACTGTGACATTGCACCCGGCCGTAAGACCGATCCCGGCCCGGCGTTTGACTGGCCTGGCTTTCGGGCTTTATTTCAGAAACGTCAGTCAGTCGTGCTCCGTGATAAACAGACACAAAAGGGAGCTTTATAAATGACGCTCGTGGTGTTTCTGATTGCCTATTTTGTGCGCCGGCGTCTGGATAACGTCAACGCCGTTTCCGGTGATGTGCTGTGGCGTCGCTGGTTTCATAAGGGTGGCGTTGCGAAGGCCGGGCGCGAATCCGGTATTGTGACCGGCTTGGTTCTGGTGGCGCTGCCGGCACTGCTAGCCGCCTTGTGCGTGTATGGTTTATCACTCTACGGTTGGCGGATTGCGGCTTACCCTCTGGAAATTCTTGTTCTTGTGCTGATGATGGGCACGCCAGGCTGGCGTTCCTGCGTTCAGCTTTATGGGGATGCATGGCAGAAGGGCGATATGCAGGCCGCTTGGCACCATATTCAGGATAGGCTGCCAGCCTCTGAGCGTGGTGCGGCAACGTCACCCGAGATCATGCATCTTTCGCTAACCCGGGCCTTGGCGGTGGCGGTTTTCCAACGCTTTTTCCTGGTTGCATTCTGGTACGTTGTGGGCGGTATCGGTTTGGCGATCTTTGCGCGGGGGCTGGTAGCGCTTGCAGAGCAGTGGCCCCAGGCTGCCGCAAGACCAAGGTATCTCAAAGCCTGCGAATGGGCGAGCTGGATACCCGTAAGACTGCTTTCAGTCACCTTCGGGATTGCGGGTGATCTGTCGGGGTGGCTGGGTGAAGCCAGAGCCGTCATGACCGGCATCACAAAAAAAACCTCAGAAGTGCTCATGGTATCGGCAAATGGGTCGTTAACCGGGTATGCCCTTGATCCTGGCCGTTTTTCCCAGGTACATCCTGATGAATGGGCCAGTTTTGGCGGTCGCAGTTTGAGGGCGGTGAGAGGCCTGCTTAACCGAAGTATGCTGGCATGGATCTGCGCACTGGCGCTGCTGGTTATTGCCGGGGTTGTTTAAAGCCCCGAATGGCAAGAGATTGCACTCACGTTTGGTGTGGTCGGGCGATGAATAGAAGAATCATAATTCTGTTGTTTATGTTTCAACGTGAGAGCCGATGTGAACCAACTTATAAACCCTGCAGTCGCGCTGATGAACCGGCTGCCGATGTTGTACAAGTTCAGTCTTATCAGCATTCTGTTTCTATTGCCGATTGGTGGGCTGTCCTGGCTTGTGATGACGGAGCTCAATCACTCGGTTGAGACCATAATCCGCGGCGTGAAAGGCCTTGAGCAACTGCGCCGGGTTGACCGTCTGGTCGACGCCTCAATGGACTACCGGGATTTTCGCGCGCCTGCCGTGGCTAAAAATAACGCCGCGATCATGGCGCGCTCAGAAACAGCAGCCAAAAATATCGACGCCATTCTGGAGCGCCTGACCGCAGAATCGCGCTCATTTGACGCATCTGGCACCTGGGCCGATCAGGTTGAGGCCTTCCGGGCAGACTGGCGGAAACTCCGCGCCGACGACAACTATCAGACCAATTTTGATCCCCAGTTCAAGTACTATCAGGAGTTTGTCCAAAAAGCCCTGGCGCTTCTTCCCGCAACCATAGAAACATCCGGGCTGGGCCAGGGCGCGTCGCGCGAGAACCGGTTAGTTCTCGGGCTGATTCGCGAATCTCTACCCAATGCCCGCAGTGTAATCGGTCAGGCGCGCTCCTACGGGTTCTATGCGTTGGTTGAGGGGCAGGTTGGCTTTGCTTTGAGTGAGACATTCAACGAAATTTACGACGGCCTTACCAATCGCAGTTCGTTGCTTTCGCCAGCTCTGACAATTGCCGCAGGGGCGTCTCCGGCTCTGGCAACTCAGGCAGGCGATGCGTTTTCGCAGGTGGACAAGAGTCTTTTGAATGTTCGCGAACTGCTTGACCTGAACATCATCACACCCATGCGGCTGGCGTTGTCATGGCAGGACTACGACTCGCGTATCGGTGGGCAGCTGGAGGGTTATCAGGCCCTGAAAGCGGCGGCGTTTGATGTGATAAACACCAACCTGAGTGCGCGACTGCAGCGGGAGATTGGCCAGCGCCGCCTGATCGTAGTGGCACTGGTTGTGGTGTTGCTGATTGTTGTCTATCTCTACGTCGGGTTTTTTGTGTCTGTACGCACGGCGATCAACAGGTTCAGTGATGCCGCACGCAAGGTCGCCGCAGGGGACATGACTACCCGTATTTCCCTCGACAATCGCGATGAACTCGGCGAACTGACCGACGAGTTCAACAGCATGACGGATCGAATGGCCGACCTGATACGCTCCGTAAGCCAGACAACCTCGGAAGTGGATCAACAGGCAGCGCGAGTCAGGGATACGGCTGTTGCCAATAGCGAGGCCGTGGCTCATCAGATGGCAGAAAGCGGGCAGATCAACGAAGCGATGGTTCAGATGATAGAGGCGGTGAGCGAGGTGACACAGAGCGCTCATCGAGTTGCCGACAGTGCAACCGCGGCTGAACGGGATACGGAAACCGGCCGGGGTGTTGTTTCAACGACCGTAGAAACCATCAACCGGTTAGCGACTGAGATTTCCGGTGCGGTGGCTGTTATCAATCGGGTGAGTGAAGACAGCGACAACATCAGCCAGGTTCTGGTGGAAATAAAGGCGATTGCGGCCCAGACCAACCTTTTGGCCCTTAACGCGGCTATTGAGGCTGCCCGTGCGGGCGAGCATGGCCGTGGTTTTGCGGTTGTTGCCGATGAAGTGCGCTCCTTGTCTCAGCGCACTCACAAGTCAACTGAAGAAATCGAGGGCATGGTTTCACGGCTTCAAAGTGGTGTGAAAGATGCGGTAACGGCCATGACCAACAGCCGGGATGCAACCTGGACAACGGTTGAGAAATCCGGAGAAGTAACGGAAGCCCTGAGCCGGATTGCCCATGGTATCTCGGTGATTGTGGACATGAGCCATCAGATTGCCCAGGCCGCAGAAGAACAGTCGGCCGTATCCAACGATGTGAACGCCAGCGTCGCTCATATTGGTGAACTGGGAACATCGACTGCTGCTAACGCTGAAGAAACCTTGGCCTCCTCCCGGGAAATGACCGAGCTGACGGCCTCTCTGCAGGGGCTTGTGGAGGCGTTCAAGGTTTGACGTTATAAGACGGCAAGGTGAGTGCAATCTCACCTTGCCGCGATTTCTACATCCCGGATTTCTTTTGATCCCACAGAATTTCTTCTGCGCCTTCCCGTCGCGCGAGCACTCTCGATGCCACAAACAACAAGTCTGACAAACGGTTCAGGTACTGGCGTGCCAGCAGGTTAATGGAATCTTCGTGGCTGAGCGCAACCACGACCCGCTCAGCGCGACGGCACACGGCGCGAGCCATATGACACTGGGCTGCAGCGGGGCTGCCGCCAGGCAGAATAAAGTTCTTCAGGGGCGGCAGGGGTTCGTTCATGTCGTCCAGAAGATTCTCCAGCCAGGTGATGTGCTCATCGGTGATCGCTGTGCTGCCGGGAATCGCAAATTCACCGCCCAGATCGAACAGGTGATGCTGAATGCGCCGCAAGGATCCGAGCATTTCATCATCGTTATCCAGAGTTTCTATCAGCAGGCCAATGTGGCAATTCAGCTCATCGGCGGTACCCATGGCTTCTACGCGCTGGGCGTTTTTGGCAATACGATTGCCATCGGCCAGGCCGGTAGTGCCGTCGTCACCGGTGCGGGTGTAAATCTTGGAAAGGCGATTGCCCATGAAGAACTCCTTTTTGGTGAAAAGCTGGCTGGCTAAAAGCGCTACAAAGCTTGTACTCGCTCGACCAACATTTGGTTTACCGGCGTAGCAATGGCATGGCGTTTACCGCACTGCACAAGGTAGCCGTTAATAAAATCGATCTCGGTTTTACGTCCTGCACGAACATCCGCACGCATGGACGAGGTATTGCTCGCCGTATGCTTCGCCACCGCTTCAATACGCTCCTGCAGAATCAACGGAGCAATAATCTCCCGGGTTTCAGCCTGCAGCAAAAGAGATATCTCATGGCAAAGCCCGTCAATGTTCTGCTTGTACAGAGATGCGCCAAGTATATCGCCATTCGGACAATCCAGCAGAGCCGTAAACGGATTAATCCCCGCGTTGACCACGAGCTTCTGCCAGAGCCGCCGCAGAATGTTTTCCTCAGCATGAACTCTCAAGCCGGTCTCGGCCAGCCGCTGCACAACACGCGTTGTGTGTTCAGCGGCGGAAGCCGTAAGGGTACCCACCCAGGTATCGCCAGCCCCGGCATGAACCAACACATCGGGTGAGGGCCGGTTCGCTCCTTCAGTGGTGCTCGCCGCAAGAATTGGCCGCTCGGGCCAGCGTTCAGCAACCGACTGTTGGCTACCCAAACCGTTCTGGAACAAAACAACAGGCGTGTCCTCGGGAATACGAGGCAACCAGGCTTCCAAAGACGCGATCGAATCACCAGCTTTGGTTGTTACGAGCAATAAACTGATAGCGTCAGCGCTTTGCAACCAGCGCCGGGATATAGAGATGCTGGTTTCCAGAGAGTCCGGCGAAGCCGTCATGAAGTCCCTCCCGAAACCTTGTGGAGCCATGGATGGCGGAACAGAGCGTACAAGGACGTATTCACAGCGTGTTTCGGAAGGGACTTCCTGACGGCTGAAGCTCCCCTCAAGTCCAATATCAGTTTTAACATGAGAGGCACCCCGAGATAAACGAGGCAAAAAACCACACTCACCAGACGGCAAAAGGGCGGCGCAAAGCCGCCCCAAAGAACCCGCTCCAAGAATAGCGATCTGCCCACCACTCCCGGAACGTTCACCCGCCGACACCATACCTACATGGCCTCAATGTCTGCGCGCTGCTTGTTTAACCGGCTCAGATTGCCTTGCACCTCAACCAGCTTCTCCTGCTCCTTCGCGACAACCTCAGCCGGCGCCTTAGCCGTGAACTTCTCATTGTTCAGCTTGCCCTCCAGGCGTTCGATTTCTTTTTGCAGGCGTTCCAGCTCCTTTTCCAGCCGCTTCAGTTCCGCATCCTTATCGATCAGCCCCGCCATAGGCACCAGCACTTCCATATCGCCCACCAGTTGGGTTGCGCACATGGGAGCATTGTCACCCTCAAACCATTCCAGACTCTCAAGTTTGGCCAGCGAGCTCAGAAACTGACGATTCTCGTTCATCCGGCGTTGACCATTGGCGCTGTTACCCCGGAACAGAACCGGAATCTTTTTGGCCGGGGAAATGTTCATTTCGCCGCGGATATTACGCACCGCCACAATCACACCTTTCAGCCACTCAATGTCGCTGACCGCCTGATCATCCTGCTTGCGGGCATCCGCTTGCGGGAAAGGCTGCACCATAATGCTGTCACCGAATTTTCCCGCCAACGGCGCAATACGCTGCCAGATTTCCTCGGTGATGAACGGCATGATCGGATGCGCCAGGCGCAAAACCGCTTCCAGCACCCGAACCAGAGTGCGGCGCGTACCGCGTTTCGCCTGGGCGCTGGCACTGTCGTCGCTCAACGACGGTTTGGACAGTTCCAGATACCAGTCGCAGTATTCGTTCCAGATAAACTCGTACAAAGCCTGGGACGCCAGATCAAAACGGTACTGATCAAGATGGCGAGTCACATCCTGCTCACACTGTTGCAGGGCGCTGACAATCCAGCGGTCAGCCAGCGACAAGGTTACCGGCTCGTCGTTAACGCCACAGTCTTCACCTTCAGTGTTCATCAGCACGTAACGGGCGGCGTTCCACAGCTTGTTGCAGAAGTTTCTATAGCCTTCCAGACGCTTCATGTCCCAGTTGATATCGCGGCCGGTGGTGGCCATCGCCGCGAGCGTGAAACGCAGTGCGTCGGTGCCGTGGGCCGAAATGCCGTCCGGGAATTCCTTCTCAGTTTGCTTGGCAATTTTCTTCGCCAGTTTCGGTTGCATCAGGTTGCCGGTGCGCTTTTCCAGCAGCGGGGCAAGTTCGATACCGTCGATCATGTCAAGCGGGTCAATCACGTTGCCCTTGGATTTCGACATCTTGTCGCCGTGCTCGTCGCGGATCAGGCCGGTGACGTAAACGGTCTTGAACGGAACCTGAGGCGTGCCGTCTTCATTCTTCATAAAGTGCATGGTCATCATGATCATCCGGGCAACCCAGAAGAAAATGATATCGAAACCTGTGACCAGCACATCGGTGGAATGGAAGGTTTTCAGGCGTTCGTTGATTTGTGGCCAGCCCAGAGTGCCGAATGTCCAGAGTGCAGAGCTGAACCAGGTGTCGAGAACGTCGTCGTCCTGCTTCAGCGAAAAATCTGCCGCAAGATTATGCTTCTCGCGCACTTCCGCTTCGCTGCGGCCAACGTAAATGTTGCCTTCGGTGTCGTACCAGGCAGGAATGCGGTGGCCCCACCACAGTTGGCGGGAAATACACCAGTCCTGAATGTCGCGCATCCAGGAGAAGTACATGTTCTCGTACTGCTTTGGCACGAACTGGATACGGCCGTCTTCAACCGCTTCAATGGCCGGTTTGGCCAGGGTTTTGGCATCGGCAAACCATTGGTCGGTCAGCATGGGTTCGATGATCAGGCCCGACCGGTCGCCACGGGGCACGCTCAGAACGTGGTCTTCTACTTGCTGAACCAGACCGGCTGTTTCCATGTCAGCTACGATCTGCTTGCGCGCGTCTTCCCGGGTCATGCCTGCGTAGGCGACGGGCAGGGTGGCGTCCAGATCGGTATTTTCACTGCCGTCGCTGTTGAATACTTCGGCCTGCTCACGGACGTTGGCGTCGTGAGTCAGCACGTTCATCATTGGCAGGCTGTTGCGCTTGCCCACGGCGTAGTCGTTGAAATCGTGGGCAGGGGTTATTTTCACACAACCAGAGCCTTTTTCCGGGTCGGCGTGGTGGTCGGCAATCACCGGAATGCGGCGGTTCACCAGCGGTAGCGTGATGAACTTGCCAATCAGGTGCTGATAGCGCTCGTCGTCCGGGTGCACGGCTACGGCGGTATCACCCAACATGGTCTCAGGACGGGTGGTGGCGACGACCAGGTAGTCTTTTCCATCTTGCGTCGTTGCGCCGTCGGCCAGGGGATAACGCAGGTGCCAGAAATAGCCTTTCTCTTCCTTGTTCTCAACTTCCAGATCAGAAATAGCGGTGTGCAGCTTCGGATCCCAGTTCACCAGGCGCTTGCCACGGTAGACCAGGCCCTCTTCGTACAGGCGCACAAACACTTCCTGCACGGCTTTGTAAAAACCGTCGTCCATAGTGAAGCGTTCGGTGTCCCAGTCTACCGAGTTGCCCAGCCGGCGCATCTGGCCGGTAATCGTGCCGCCAGACTCTTCTTTCCAGTCCCAGATTCGCTTGATAAATTCATCGCGACCCAGGTCGTGGCGGGTTTTGTCTTCTTCAGCGGCCAGTTTGCGTTCAACCACCATCTGGGTGGCGATACCTGCGTGGTCGCTGCCTACCTGCCACAGAGTGTTGTGGCCCTGCATGCGCTTGTAGCGGGTGAGGGTG
>NZ_DRGY01000008.1 GCF_011049865.1 Marinobacter antarcticus
CCGCCGCTACCATATACAAGTCGCGTAATGCGGCGTCGTGAACAGCCCAGTCCATGAACGTCTCAGATTTTCATTTTGATCTCCCGGACGAACTCATTGCCCGGTACCCTCTCAGGGAGCGCAGCGCTTCCCGCCTGCTGTGCCTCGATGGCGCTAATGGTGACATTGCACACCAACGTTTCACTGACCTTCCCGATTTGCTTCAGCCCGGCGATCTGCTTGTGTTCAATAACACCCGCGTTATACCGGCTCGACTGTTTGGAAAAAAAGAAACCGGCGGTCAGGTTGAGGTGCTGGTTGAGCGCGTAACCGATGAGCATCACTTTGTGGCCCACGTTCGCGCGTCCAAAGCGCTTAAAGACGGGCAGAAGGTCATTCTTGAAGATGGCACCGTGCTGCGCATGACGGGCCGGCGCGATGCGCTGTTTCATTTCGAGAGCGAGGCACAAGAGCCGGTGCTTGAAATGCTGGAGCGCATTGGCCACATGCCGCTGCCGCCCTATGTTGACCGGCCTGACGAATCAACGGATCGCGAGCGCTATCAGACCGTTTACGCAAAAGAAGCGGGCGCGGTTGCCGCGCCTACGGCCGGGCTGCATTTTGATGCCGCCGTGCTGGATGCCCTTGAAGCGCGGGGCGTTCAGAGCACGTTTGTTACGCTGCATGTTGGCGCAGGCACGTTTCAACCGGTACGCGTAGACAGCATAGATGAGCATGTTATGCACAGCGAGATCGTACATGTGCCCGAAGAGGCCGTAGAAGCGGTCAATCGCACCCGTGCAAGGGGTGGCCGCGTGGTAGCCGTTGGCACTACCTCCGTAAGATCGCTTGAATCTGCAAGCCGTGGCGGGTATCTGAACCCGTTTCGAGGTGAAACAGATATCTTCATCTACCCAGGTTACCGATTTCAAACCGTTGATGCTTTGGTCACCAATTTTCATTTGCCCGAATCGACTCTGATTATGCTGGTTAGCGCGTTCGCCGGTTACGAGCATGTCAGGCGCGCCTACCGCGAGGCAATTACCGAACGCTACCGATTTTTCAGTTATGGTGATGCGATGTTCATAACGGGGCAAGAGGCAAGCCGGGGCATGCTGCTCGGGGCGCCCGATGAGCCTGTTCACGAAGGCGATCCATCACCACTCACTACCGGAGATACACCGTGAGTCAGTCCTGTTTTATGTCCTTTGAAAAACTGGGCGAAGACGGCCTTGCCCGGCGCGGAAGGCTGACCTTCCCACGAGGCACGGTTGAAACCCCGGCGTTTATGCCGGTAGGCACCTATGGAACGGTTAAAGGAATGTTGCCCCGGGATATCCATGAAACCGGCGCTGAAATCATTCTTGGCAACACGTTCCACTTGATGTTGCGCCCGGGAACCGAGGTGGTGAAAGCCCACGGGGATCTCCACGACTTTACCCAGTGGAAGGGACCCATCCTGACCGATTCAGGCGGTTTTCAAGTGTTCAGCCTGGGCGAAATGCGCAAGATTACCGAGGAAGAGGTCACGTTCCGTTCTCCCATAGACGGTTCTCCGGTTAAGCTGTCGCCCGAAATCGCGATTCAGGTTCAGCGTGATCTGGGCTCTGATATCGTGATGATTTTTGATGAGTGCACCCCGTACCCTGCTACCGAAAAACAGGCTAGGGAATCCATGGAGCTCTCGTTGCGCTGGGCAAAGCGCAGCAAGGATGCTCACGAGGGGAATCCTGCAGCACTGTTCGGAATTGTGCAGGGTGGAATGTACGAATCCCTGAGAGACCGTTCTCTGGACGGCCTTACGGATATCGGGTTCGATGGATATGCCATTGGAGGGCTGTCGGTCGGCGAACCGAAAGAAGACATGATTCGCATACTCGACCATCTACCGACAAAAATGCCTGCCGACAAGCCCCGCTACCTTATGGGAGTGGGGCGGCCCGAAGACATCGTTGAGGCGGTTCGCCGGGGTGTCGATATGTTCGACTGCGTTATGCCTACAAGAAACGCCCGAAATGGCCATCTGTTTGTATCGACTGGCACAGTAAAGATCCGCAATGCGCGGCATCGCCATGATACGGCACCGCTGGATGAGCGATGCGATTGCTATACCTGTGAGAATTTTTCGAGAAGTTATCTGCATCATCTGGATAAATGTGGAGAAATGCTTGGCGCTCAACTGAACACAATCCACAACCTGCGCTTCTACCAGAACCTTATGGCTGGATTGCGCGAGGCCATTGAAGCAGGTACATTGTCGGACTTTATAAACCACTTCTATGCTCTGCGCGGCACGGCTGTGCCCGCTATGAGTAATGAGTAATTGTTTTTGGTTAATCAACGGAGAATACAGATGCATTCAGTCAAGTTACTTTTAGCTGGCCTTATGGCAATGATGCCAACCCTGGCAATGGCTCAGGACGCTGGTGTGGCAGGCGGTATGGGCGTTATGGGCCAGGTGATTTTCTTTGCCGGCTTCATTCTGATTTTCTACTTCCTGATCTGGCGTCCGCAGTCCAAGCGTGCCAAAGAGCACAAAGCGCTGATGTCCGGCCTGAACAAAGGAGACGAAGTCGTTACTTCCGGTGGTATTGCAGGAAAAATCACCAGAGTCACTGACGATTTTATCATGGTAGAAATTGCTGACAACGTTGAAGTGAAGGTACAGAAAGTAGCTGTTGCTGCCGCACTGCCTAAAGGAACGCTCAAAGACATCTGAGCAAGGACTTCCTGGCCGGCCCTGATACCCGCCGGCCTGCACCTTCCTGGCTGAAACACCAAGGCCGGCCTCTGTGTCGGCTACAAGGGATCCCATGCTTAACAAGTACCCGCTTTGGAAAAACCTGATTATCCTGATCGCGATTGTGGTTGGGTTTGTCTATGCGCTGCCCAATCTTTTCCCCGATGATTACGCGGTTCAGATCACCGGCGCCCGCAGTAGTACTGAAGTCGACCCTGCTGTGCTCGACAGAGCCGTTAAAGCTTTGGAATCGGAGGGCATCGAGGTTAAAAGCAGTATGCTTGAGGATCGGGACGCCCTTATCCGGTTGACCAGCTCTGATGATCAGTTGCGTGCCCGGCCGGCTGTTCAGGCTGCTCTCGGCAGAGATTACCTTGTAGCACTGAATATGGCCGCGTCGACGCCATCCTGGCTGAGAAGCCTGGGTGCAGGGCCCATGAAACTCGGCCTTGACTTGCGCGGTGGTGTGCACTTTCTGTTGGAAGTGGATATGGAGACCGCCGTCGGCCAGAGACTCGACGCCGTCTCCGGCCAGATCAAGCAAGAACTCCGTGATGAACGTATCCGCTATCGCGGTGGTGATGTCGACGGTAAGCGCAACATCGTCGTGAGCTTTCGGGATGAAGCATCCCGCGCCGAAGCGTTTTCTCTGATCAAGCGTCAGTACAACGAGTTTTTGCTAGATCAGGAAACCAACGGTGGCGAGTTCCAGATTATTCTCACCCTGTCAGAGTCAGAGGTGAACGCCATTCGGAAATACGCCCTTGAGCAGAACCTGACCACCATCCGCAACCGGGTCAACGAGCTTGGTGTGGCTGAGCCTCTGGTCCAGCAACAGGGTGCCGACCGTATTATTGTCGAGCTTCCGGGTGTTCAGGATACGGCCCAGGCCAAACGAGTTCTGGGTGCTACGGCAAACCTGGAATTTCGTATGGAAGCGCGCTCCGATGCGCCGAGCAGCGAAACCGAGAAGTTCGGCTTCCGCGATGAGCCTCAACGCACTGCGCGCCTGGAGCGCGAGCTGATCGCGACCGGCAATAATGTAGCTAATGCCCAGCAGGCGTTCGATGAGAACGGACAGCCACAGGTTAGCATTACGATGGATTCGGTCGGTGGCGACTTGATGAATCGCGCCACACGCAACGCCATTGGCCGGCGTATGGCGGTTCTGTTTATCGAATTCCGCACGGAAACCGAAACCAAAATGGTTAACGGAAAGCCGAAGGAAGTTGAAAAACGGATCGTTGACAAAGGCATCATCAGCCTGGCGACAGTTCAGTCTGCTCTGGGTAGCAGCTTCCGCATCACGGGCCTCGACTCTATTCCTGAAGCGTCAGAGCTCGCACTGCTTCTGCGGGCCGGCGCTCTGGCGGCGCCCATGTACTTTGTGCAGGAGCGCACTATCGGGCCAAGCCTGGGGCAAAAAAATATAGATGCAGGCATGTTGTCAGTGGGACTCGGGTTTATTCTTGTGCTGCTGTACATGCTGCTTTATTACCGCGGGTTCGGGCTGGTAGCGAACGTTGCGTTGACGATCAACCTGATTTTGCTCATCGCCTGTATGTCAATTCTCTCAGCCACTTTGACGCTGCCCGGTATTGCCGGCATCGTGCTAACCGTTGGTATGGCGGTCGATGCAAACGTGTTGATATTTGAACGGATCAAAGAAGAACTCAAATCGGGCGCATCACCACAGCTTGCCATCAATGCCGGTTATTCCCGTGCGTTTGTGTCCATCGTTGATGCCAATATAACCACCTTGCTTGTGGCCATTATTCTTTTCGCAATGGGCTCTGGCCCAGTGAAAGGTTTCGCGATAACGCTGTGTATCGGGATTCTGACGTCCATGTTCTCCGGGCTGATGGTCAGCCGGAGCATTGTCAATATGGTTTATGGCGGCCGCAAGGTCGAGAAACTGTCGATCGGAGGAAAGCTCGCCAATGTCTGATGATCAGAAGCAATCGTTTGATTTCATGGGGTTTCGGAAGCTTGCTTCCGTCATCTCCATTATTCTGGTGGTGGCCTCAATTGCCCTTCTGGGAATTCGTGGCCTCAACTTCGGCATGGACTTTACCGGTGGTACGTCTGTTGAGCTGGAATATGCCCAAGCGCCGCAGTTAGGCCAGGTGCGGTCCAGTCTGGCAGCGGCGGGATACGACGAGTTCGTGGTGCAAAACTTTGGTGCTGACACACTCGTTCTGGTGCGTCTGGCTGAATCAGGCAATGACAAGCTTGCTCAGGAAATTACCCGTGTTCTGGAAGCGAATGGAAATGAGCTAAAGCTGATAAGTTCGGAATTTGTCGGATCGCAGGTGGGCGACGAGCTTAAGGAGGACAGCGGTCTCGCGCTTCTGCTCGCGCTGCTCGTTGTGCTTATTTACGTGGGAATGCGATTCCAGTTCAAGTTCGGTATCGCGTCAGTGGTGCCCCTGGCTCACGACGTTATTATCATTCTCGGGTTTTTTGCGTTGTTTCAGTGGACCTTCGATCTCACCGTTCTCGCAGCCTTGCTGGCCGTTATTGGCTACTCGCTGAACGACACCATTGTTGTGGCTGATCGAATTCGCGAAAACTTCCGCAAAATGCGAGTTGGTGAACCCTGGGATATCATCAACGATTCCATTCACCAGACCATTGCCCGAACCATAAACACGTCGGGTACGACGTTGGTGGTTCTGCTGGCTCTGTATTTCCTGGGCGGAGAGGCGATCAACAACTTTGCGCTGGCGTTGATTATCGGTGTTGTCGTGGGTACCTATTCGTCCATTTACGTATCCGCTAACTTGTTGATGGTTATGGGCGTCACCCGCGAAGACCTGATGATTCCGGCGAAAGAGGGTATTGCAGGTTCCGAAGAGGATGAACAGCCACCGGAGTGGCTCAATCGTATGTAATTCTCTGCCAGGGCTGATCTTCTGCCACAAAAAAACCGCCACTTTGCAGTTGGCGGTTTTTTTGTGGCAAGAGCTTGGCTAACCATTCAATATCGAATGTCCACGTCAGCCGGGTATGCGGCCGCGAAACGGGTGCAGCACCTTGAGAACTTCGCGGAACAGCTTCGGGTTGGCAACTACCAGTTGGCGGGCTTTATCCGTTGACGGGTTGCCTGAGAAGTCACCGGTAAGGGCGCCGGATTCCATGGCCATGGTTACGCCGAGATCCAGATCGGCCGTTTCCGGGCGGAAGATCACCGCCGCGTCCAGAAGGCCGGCCGAAACGCGTGCGATATCGAGAACCACGCAGCCAGAGGTTCGGAACATGGAAGAGTTCTGGGCCAGAACAGCCGCCATTTCACCCCACAGAAGCGGGTTGTCGCCCTTGCGGGTCTGATCCAGCAAGTTGGTCGCAAACGCGGCTTTTGCTGCCTGTTTGACTTCTGAGACCCTTACTCTGCGGCTATTCAACGCAGCTCCGCGCCCGCGACTGGCAGAATACTCTTCGCCGGTGACGGGGTTTACCAGGAGCAGGTTTTCGGTGCGGTTGTTTTTCTTTTGTGCCAGGGCCAAGGCAAATTCAGGAATACCCCTCAGAAAATTTTCGCGACCCATAACCGGAAAAATATGCCAGCTTTTTTCGCTGGTTCCGGCGTCCGCTTCATTCAGAGGCGCGATGGTATGATCTTTGTAGGCTTTTTCGAGTTGCTCGGCAAAGTTGTCATAGATGGATTGCTCGACCCGGTCCAACTGGAGGCGACGTTCGTCGTCGTCCTTTCCGGTAGGCTCCTGGCGCTCGAAGTGGGCTTTGAGGTAATCCGACCCCTGACGCGCGACGCGCAGGGCCATTTTAATAGCTGGTTGCATCTGAGAGTTCGTTATCCGGGTGTGTGAAGGCCGGGTATGATAGCAAAAGAACACCGCCTTTGTATGTTTTTTGACTCAGGAATAGCACGGACAACGGGAGATCAGGGGCGAATAAGGGACTAATCAGCGGCTATTCAGGGGCGCGAAAAGCGACGGGTTTCTGCTATTATAATGGCCCTTAAATTTTAACTTCGGGCCCGCAGCCAATGCACAAACCATCTCCGCCACTGGAAGGGCCGGACGCGTTTCAGGACCAGATCCGGATTGTCCTTGTTGAGACCTCTCATTCTGGCAACATCGGGGCCGTAGCCCGAGCCATGAAGAACATGGGGCTCGCCAATCTGTGGCTGGTCAATCCGAACTCCTTCCCGGATGAGGCTTCCTACGCCCGCGCAGCCGGCGCCTCCGACATACTCGATCGGGCACAGGTGGTGCCGACGCTGGACAAAGCGCTTGAAGACTGTGTTTTGGTGATGGGCACCAGCGCCCGGGGGCGAAAGATACCCTGGCCGGTTGTGCCGCCGCCGGAAGCAGCAGCGATTGCAGTTGAAAATAGCCGCAGCGGGTCAGTGGCGCTGGTGTTTGGCCGGGAAAATCACGGTTTGAGCAATGATGAGCTTCATCGTTGTCACTACCACATTCATATTCCATCCAATCCCGATTACAGTTCCTTGAATCTCGCGATGGCGGTTCAGGTTATGTGCTACGAATTGCGGATGCTTTTTTTGCGCAACCTTGAAGGGGGCGAAGGTAGCCCATATTTAAGGCCGATGACGGCGCCCGGTGATGCAGGCTGGGATGTACCTCCCGCCAAGGTGGGGGACGTTGAAGGCTTTTTTGGCCATCTCGAACAAACGTTGCACGATGTGGATTTTCATCGCCGGGATAACCCGCGCCAGTTAATGTCACGTTTACGACGTTTGTTTCAGCGGGCAAAGCTGGATCAGATGGAAATCAACATCCTTCGGGGTATTCTGAGCTCGGTCCAGAAAGCCGCCGGAGCCCAGGGGAATGCGAAACCAACCAAGGCTGGCACCAAGCCGACCGGACAGGAAGACGGCCATGTTTAGGCACTTGCGTGAAGATATAAAAAGCGTTTTTCATCGTGATCCGGCGGCCCGGAATACGTTTGAGGTGCTGACAAACTATCCGGGGCTCCATGCGTTGCTTATTCACCGGTTTTCGCACTGGCTCTGGAATGCCGGGCTTAAATGGTTGGCGCGCACGATATCAACGTTGGCGCGATGGCTTACGGGTATTGAAATACACCCGGGAGCCACCATCGGTCGACGGTTCTTTATTGATCATGGTATGGGTGTGGTTATTGGCGAGACAACGGTTATCGGTGATGACGTTACCCTTTATCAGGGCGTTACACTGGGCGGTACAAGCTGGAACAAGGGTAAGCGCCACCCCACGATCGGTGACGGTGTTGTGGTGGGCGCCGGAGCAAAAATCCTGGGACCTTTTGAGGTGGGTGAGGGCGCCAAGATCGGGTCAAATTCCGTGGTCACCAAGGCGGTTCCCGCTGGCGCAACGGTTGTGGGTATTCCCGGGCGGATTATTGTAAAACAGAAATCGGAAGACGACGCCCGTCGCAAAATAATGGAAGAGCGCATGGGGTTCGATGCCTACGGTGTGACGGAGGAGATGCCGGATCCTGTCGCCCGCTCCGTGCGAGCGTTGCTGGATCACATGCACGCGGTGGATGACCGTCTCGAGATCATGTGTAAAGCGCTCCGCAAAGTGAACAGCGACTATCAGAATGGCGCACTGCCAGTTCTGGATGACGAAGATTTCGATTGTGTGCGTGACGACAGCGAGGATCGGGGCTGAATACTTGACTGAATTAGTTGGTCAATTCATACTCTGTCTTCGATAACGAGATTCAATCCCATCACGGGGCTGACGCCATGAAGTTGACAACCAAAGGCCGTTACGCCGTTACGGCAATGCTAGATCTCGCTCTTCACGGGGGGCAGGGCCCAGTGACGCTTGCGGATATTTCAGCCCGTCAGGAAATTTCGCTTTCCTATCTCGAACAACTCTTCTCGCGCCTTCGCCGTCGAGAACTGGTGGACAGCATTCGTGGGCCGGGCGGCGGGTATCTTCTGAGCCGTGTCGCATCTGACATTTTTATTGCGGATGTGGTTGATGCGGTGAACGAGTCCCTCGACACCACAAGGTGTGGGAATAAAGGCGATTGCCAAAACGGCGAAAAATGCCTGACCCATCATCTTTGGTCTGATTTGAGTGATCAAATCCATCAATTTCTCAGCCAGATCAGTTTGGCAGATTTAATGGAAAGGCACGAAATCCGCCAGGTAGCGGACCGGCAGAATCGCCGTCAGGTTGATGGTGGCTCTGACACGATTAATACCGAGCGTCTGATTGATCAGGCGCCCGCCTGAAACAAACTTCTGTAACTTATGAAAAAGCCAGTTTACCTCGATTACGCTGCAACGACGCCCGTTGACCCCGCAGTCGCCGATGAAATGATCAAATACCTGACGCTTGATGGCCTTTTTGGCAATCCGGCGTCTCGTTCCCATGGCTTTGGCTGGCAAGCGGAAGCGGCTGTGGAGTCGGCCCGCGCCCAAGTGGCGAGCTTGATTCACGCCGATCCGCGCGAAATTGTGTGGACCTCTGGTGCAACCGAGTCAGATAATCTCGCGATCATAGGCGCGGTTGCCGGTCGTACTGTTTCCAGTCGTACTAATGTGCATATTATAACGTCAACCATCGAGCACAAGGCTGTTGTTGATACGTGTAAGTGGCTGGAAGCCCGGGGTGTTCAGGTTACCTGGCTGAACCCCGGCAACGATGGCCGCATCCAGGCCGATCAGGTGGTCGATGCACTTAAAC
>NZ_DRGY01000009.1 GCF_011049865.1 Marinobacter antarcticus
AACTTTCTGGTTGCGGCGCTGCATGGAGCAGTCGCGGTCGCCCAGGTGAATACAGTTGCCGTGCATGTCGGCGAGAACCTGAACTTCTACGTGGCGCGGAGTTTCCAGAAACTTTTCCAGATAAACCGTGGGGTCGCCAAACGCATTGTGCGCTTCGCTCTGGGTAATCTGAACGGACTTGAGCAATGCGGCTTCTGAGTGAACCACCTGCATGCCACGACCGCCGCCGCCTGAAGCAGCCTTGATCATAACGGGGTAGCCGATTCTGCGAGCGATTTCCAGGGAGCGGGCGTCGTCATCCGTCAGTGGACCGTCTGAACCCGGAACAGTCGGTACGCCGGCGCGAATCATCGCGTTGATGGCAGACACCTTGTTGCCCATCAGGCGAATGGTTTCCGCTCTGGGGCCGATGAAGCGGAATCCGCTTTTCTCGACCTGTTCAGCAAAGTCAGCATTTTCGGCTAGAAAGCCGTAGCCGGGATGGATACCAACGGAATCCGTCACTTCAGCCGCGCTGATAATCGCTGGAATGTTGAGGTAACTTTCCAGAGCACTGTTGGGGCCGATACAGACAGATTCATCGGCCAGGCGCACGTGCATCAGATCGCGGTCTATCTTTGAGTGAACCGCTACGGTTTTGATGCCGAGCTCCTTGCAGGCACGCAAGATCCGGAGGGCTATTTCACCCCGGTTTGCGATCAGAACTTTTTCTAACATGGCCATGAGTAGCTATCACCGGGTTCAGGAAATGATTAACAGCGGCTGGTCAAATTCTACGGGTTGACCGTTATCGACCAGAATTTCAGTGATCGTACCGCTCTTGTCGGCCTCAATCTGGTTCATCATTTTCATGGCCTCAACAATGCAGACAACCTCGCCGGCTTTGACCTTCTGGCCTATTTCTGCGAACGAATCAGCAGTGGGAGACGGTGCCCGGTAGAAGGTTCCTACCATAGGAGAGCGCAGTGCGTGCCCGTTAAAGACAGCGGGCTGGGCGCTGTCTTCCTGAACGGGTCCCGGCGTTTCAGGTGCCGGAGCATGCTGAGCCGGTGGCGGTGCGTAGTGGCTCATATATTGGCCACCGGCCGCCTGTTCACGACGACGGGAGATGCGAACAGAATCATCGCCTTCGTGAATTTCAAGCTCTTCGACGTCAGACTCCTCAAGCAGTTCGATCAGTTTTTTGACTTTGCGAATATCCATAATTAGTCCAGTCCCGTGTTGTCAGGTCTATCGGTGAGTTCGTTGCATGGCAGCTTGAAGCGCGAGATTGTACCCCTCGCCGCCCAGTCCGCAGATAACGCCTACGGCGATATCGGAAAAAAATGAGTGATGGCGGAACGCCTCCCGCGCGTGCACGTTGGAAAGATGCACTTCTATAAACGGGATTTCCGAGGTCAGTATGGCATCCCGCAGGGCAATGCTGGTGTGCGTGAAGGCGGCCGGGTTAATAATCATGAAATCCACACCTTCCGCCCGGGCCTCGTGAATTCGATCAATAAGCTCGTATTCCGCGTTCGACTGAAGGTGCAGGAGTTGATGGCCGTTTTCCGCCGCCTTAGTCTGCAACCGATCGTTAATGTCCGCCAGAGTCTCGTGGCCGTAAACCTCAGGCTCGCGGGTTCCGAGCATATTCAGGTTGGGGCCATGGAGCACGAGAATTGTCGACATGGATGCGTCTGCCTTTTATCTTTTAATCAGGATCGCCGAAATTAACGGTATTTTCCACCAATGGTGTGTGCTTTTTTTCTTCAAATCAACATTTTTTGACAATGTTCGCTGTCGTCCATTGGTCGTAACGGGTATACCGAGAGCGCTCGAACCAGGTGTTTTCGATTGGGACAATCATTGTCGTGAACGACCGGAATGACTTCTATACGACGATGGTTTCATACGAATAGCCCCGCAGGGCTACCCACGGGGCTGCCTTTGGCTCTTCAGCTATCAACGGACGTAACGCAGTTGCGACCCTGCTCTTTGGAGAGATAAAGCGCACGATCGGCGCGTTCGCATAGGGTTTGCGACGATTCGTTGTTCCAGGCTGCCACGCCGCAGCTGAAGGTAACGGTGAATTCACGGTCACCTGCAGGCTGTTGGAGCTCGGAGAAGCGCTCGCGTATTTCGTTGAGAACATTGCGGGCATCGCTGGGCCGGGTGTCGGGCAGGATAATCGCGAATTCTTCACCGCCATAACGGCCGATATGGTCCGTTTTACGCAGACGCTGCTTGAAAAACATCGAGAGACTGCGAAGAACACGGTCGCCAATGGGGTGGCCAAAGGTATCGTTTACCTTTTTGAAGTAATCAATGTCGATCATCGCAAAACACAAAGATTGATTTTTTTGCCGGGCACGAACGATTTCCTGATCCAGCAGATGCAGGGTATGGGTGTGATTATACAACCCGGTAAGGCTGTCACGTATCATCAGGGCGAGCAGTGAACGCGCACGCCGACCGCGATTATGAAGCGTTGCAATCAGATGTTTGGGGTCGACAGGTTTGGTTAGAAAGTCATCGCCTCCGAGACTCATGGCGTGCAGTTGCTTGGTAACGTCGTCCTCGGCAGACAGGTAAATAATGGGCACGCTGTGGAATCTGTCCTGCTGGCGAATAACCCGGGCAATCTCCATGCCGGTGCAGCCGGGCATGTACATGTCGAGAACGATGATTTCCGGGGAAAACATATCGAGCGAATCAATGATCTGCATGGGGTCGGTGATGATGTGTGCGGTCATACCCGCTCTTTTCAGAACCGTTTCCATGAATTTTGCCTGAGCTCTGGAGTCGTCCAGAACCAGCACCCGGTAGGGCTCAATGGTGTTTCCGTGGGTATAAATTTCAATTTTTTCGATAAGCTGACCCGGATCAACTGCCGGATAGAAAAACTCTTCACCGCCGCAACGGGATGCGCGCAGACGGGTTTGAATGGTTCCGTCTTCGTTGCTCATGAAAATAATCGGAATGGGGGTGTCGTGCCGCTCCTGCAAGTGTTCGACAGTGGCGAGGCCGGCGTTCGGGCGGCCACCGAAGTTTACATCCATCAGGATGGTCTCCGGCTTGTGAAGCGAGCACGCCTCGGTCAGGTCATCGGCAGAATCAAAGGCAGACGCGCGAAAGCCAAAAAATTCAAGTTGCCGGATTAGCCTGCTCGCCATTTCAGCGTTTGAAAGCGCAATGTAAACCGGTGTGCGGCGGAACTGATGAGGTGCTTCGGTTTTGCTTTGGTCGGTTCGCCGTAGAGTGTTGCGCGCTAGAGCGGCAAAGGCTTTCTGAAGCCGCTGCTCAGTGGTTTCATCCAAGGGCGTATCGGCCGGCCAGTCTTGAATGATCATCAGGATAGCACTGCCGGCTTCGGCGTGGCCGGCCATCTCAAATCGTTGCGCGTAACGCACCAGTTTATCGGAGGTGGAAAGAAGCTCGTTGCGATGGGCTGGAAAGGAATCGTGATTGCTGTGAATATTCTGCCAAGTGTCCAGAACAATCCGTGCCTGGGTTGTCACGCGGCGTGCAAAATGCTGCCTGAGTTTTTCTTTCTGGCTTGCGTCGTTCATTGTGCTCCGGTCTGTCGCAATTCGATTGGGGCGCCCGATACGGATTGGACGACGGCGTGGACGATTTACCCAACTCTAGTATGTTTCCAGAGACTATAGCGTATAGAGTTGTTGGCGTAGGTTGCACTGTGTAATTGTTTGTCAATTCTGCGGCGTGTATATAAAGAGCACCTGTGTATATAGAGAGCACCATAGGTTAGGATCAGTACAGATTGTTTGCACAGCTAATCAACAAACAAGAGGCTTAACGTAATATGCCAGGCAAAATCAGACAGTATTTCAAAGACAAAAAGGACGACACTCAGGATTTTGCTGGCAACAAAGGCTTAATCGCCAAGTTTGTTGTGGTTGTTCTGCTGGTCTATCTGTTGGTGACCGTGGCTTTGGGGATTTACTGGAGCACTGAGCCGGCCACTTTCTCCGTGCGCGCTCACACCCGAGCGGTAGCCAATGAGATGCAGAGGGAACCCATAACCGGTTTTGCAACAACCGTGACGATGATCCGCATTGCCGAAACCCTTCTGGATAAGCCGGGCGGCTACATTTCGAATGACGTTTTCCCGCCGGGCCTGTGGATGGATAACATGCCAAGTTGGGAATACGGCGTGCTGGTACAACTGCGCGATTTGTCCCGGGCGATGCGCAAAGACATCAGTCGTTCCCAGAGCCAATCTGCAGAAGACCCCGATCTGATCATTGCCGAGCCGCAATTCCACTTTGACAACTCAAGTTGGGCCATTCCCTCTACGGAAGCGGAGTACCGACGCGGTATTACTGCGCTCAAGCGCTACCTCAATCGCCTTTCCAACCCGGAAGAGGCCACCGCGCAGTTCTTTGCCAGAGCAGACAACCTGGGTAATTGGCTGGGCGACCTGGAAACCCGCTTGGGCAGTCTTTCGCGCACGCTTGGCGAAAGCGTTGGCAAGGCCTCGGTTTCAGAAGCAGTGGCTAATGTGGATTCTAGTAATCCGTTGGACGAAGAAACCGGCGGCATTGATATAAAAACAGACTGGACGAAAATCGACGATGTGTTTTATGAGGCTCGTGGCAGCTCTTGGGCGTTGTTGCACATCTTCCGGGCGATTGAAGTGGATTTCCGGAAGATCCTTCAGGATAAAAACGCCATGGCCAGCGTAAAGCAGGTGATTATTGAGCTGGAAGGCACCCAGGGCGAGATGTGGAGCCCGATCATTCTGAACGGTGGCGGGTTTGGTGTACTGGCCAACCATTCATTGACGATGGCGGCTTATCTGTCCCGGGCCAGCGCGGCAATCAGCGACATGAGAGATCTGTTGTCCAGAGGCTGAAAGTTTCTGATCAGGCATAAAAAAACCGGGCCCGTTTAAACGAAGCCCGGTTTTTTGTGCTCAGACGAAAAGATCAGCCTTTATAAGCCTTGATCGAGTCGACGATGGCTTGTTTCGCTGCAGCGGCGTTGTCCCAGCCTTGCACCTTCACCCACTTGCCAGGCTCAAGGGTTTTGTAGTTTTCAAAGAAGTGTTGAATCTGATCGCGCAGCAACTTTGGCAGATCGTCGATTTCCTTCACATCTGTGTAAGCGCGGGTCAGTTTGTCATGGGGCACGGCTACCAGTTTTGCGTCGCCGCCGGCTTCATCTTCCATGTTCAGCACACCTACCGGCCGGCAGCGGATAATCGAGCCAGCTTCAACCGGGTGAGGCGTAACAACGAGCACGTCGAGGGGGTCGCCGTCGTCTGCCAGTGTGTGCGGAATGAATCCGTAGTTTGCCGGGTAGAACATGGGAGTCGCCATAAACCGGTCTACCAGCAGGGCGCCCATATCTTTATCCAGCTCATACTTGACGGGCGAGCTATACGCCGGAATTTCGATGGCAACGTAGATGTCTTCAGGCGGGTTGATGCCTGCGGGAATGTTGGCAAAAATCATGTGCGATCCTTCCTGAGTAGGTCTCGGATGTGCGTTTAACAATGATTAAAATTTGTGCGCGCAATTATACGGAACTCTCTCGCAGTTCGAAACTAAACTTCTCGCAGTTCGAAACTAAACTTCGTTCACTCAGCAAATCGATTAGCGATCGCCCACCCTACCTTTGCCCGGCGCCTCTTGCGCTCGAGGGCATTGTTGAGACGTGAACGTTTATAGCCTGATCTGCTTGGCAATCAGTTCTTTCATGATTTCGGTGGTGCCGCCGCCAATCGAGAGAATCTTTGCATCCCGGTACAGGCGCTCAACCACCGATTCTCGCATGTAACCCATGCCGCCGAAGATCTGGACCGCTTCGCGAGTCACGTTTTCGCACACCTCTACGGAAAAGTTCTTGGCCATAGCCACTTGCTTGATCGGATTTTTACCCGCCTGCATAAGCGCGGCGCAGCGGTAGGTGTACTCGCGGACTATGTCGATCTGGGTTGCCATGTCCACCAGCTTGTGGCGAGTCACCTGAAAGCCGGCAATGTTGCGGCCGAACGCTTTGCGCTGCTTGGCGTATTCCAACGCGGCTTCATAGGCCATCTGCGCCGTCATATAGGCCATGATGGCCAGCATCAGGCGTTCCGACAGGAAGTTGCTCATGATGGCAATGAAGCCGGCGTTCTCGGCGCCGATCAGGCGATCCGTGGGCACGCGGCAATCTTCGAAGAAGAGCTCGGCGGTGTCGCTTGCCCACCAGCCCATTTTGCGCAGTTTTTTACCGTTAGAAAAGCCAGGCGTGTCACGATCAATCAACAGCAAGCTTACACCGCCGTGGCCTTCGCCACCGGTGCGTACAGCAACGGTGTAATGGTCTGCTCGTGTGCCACTGGTAATGAAGGTTTTGCTGCCGTTCACAATGTAGTGGTCGCCGTCTTTAACCGCGCGGGTTTTCAGGCTGGCGACATCAGAACCGCCGCCAGGTTCGGTAATGGCCAGTGCGGAAATTCTTTCACCGCTCAGTACCGCCGGTACGATCTTTTCGCGAATCTCTTTCTTTGCCCATTTGGCAACGGGGGGCAGGCCAATATCCAGGGAGCCGAGGCTCGCGACAAAGCCTCCAGAAGTGGAACGCATAAATTCTTCGGAGATAGCGACTTTCAGAAACACGTCGCCTTCGCCCATACCCCCAAGCGCTTCGGGAAAACCGGCCGCAAGCAAACCGGCCTCACCCGCTTTCCTGAAAATATCACGGGGAAATTCGCCGGCTTCTTCCCAGTCATCGATGTAGGGGCGTACGTGAGTAGTAATGAATTTGCGCGCGCTCAGGCGTACCTGTTCGTGGGTATCGTTGAAGTAATCAGACACAGGATTCCACCTCTATTCGGAAACGATAGGGAGGCAGTGTCGCGCAAATTCAAATACCAAGCAAGCGCTTGGTTCTGGTGCTATCCGGGTCAGGTGCCTTTGCGAGGAATGCTCTTGACGCCTTCGCTGGTGCCCAGTAGCAGCACATCGGCCGCGCGGCGTGCGAACAGCCCGTTGGTGACAACACCAACAAGGTTGTTCAGCTTTTCCTCAACCTGAATCGGGCGGGAAAGATCCATGTTGTATATGTCCAGGATGATGTTGCCATTGTCGGTTGTGAAACCATCGCGATACACGGGGTCGCCGCCCAGTTTTACGATTTCACGGCCAACATGGCTCCGTGCCATGGGGATAACCTCCACCGGCAGCGGGAAATCGCCCAGCACGCCCACCTTTTTGGATTCGTCGGCAATGCAGATGAAGGTTTTGGCAACCTCGGCAATGATTTTCTCTCGGGTCAGTGCACCGCCGCCGCCTTTAATCAGTTCAAGGTGTTCGTTGGTTTCGTCGGCGCCGTCCACATAAAACTCCAGTTCGCCGGCGCTGTTCAGGTCATAAACCGGAATGCCGTGGCTTTTCAGGCGTTCTGCCGTCGCCTCGGAGCTTGCAACGGCACCGTCAAACTCGGTTTTCAGATCTGCGAGCAGGTCGATGAAGAAGTTGACGGTGCTGCCGGTGCCAACGCCGACGACGCTGTCGCTCTCAAGCCGGGGTGCAATGTAGTCTATTGCGGCTTGGGCAACGGCTTTTTTGAGTTCGTCTTGGGTCATGTGGCGCTCCGGGTGAAATTCTCATGGGTTCGCGCTCATTATAGCGCTTAAGGATGCTCTCCTTATAGACGGCTGCCCCGCAAACTTTCTACACTGTGGGTTTTCTCCGATCATTCACCAGCAACCGGAACTAACATGCCGCAACGCTACATCAAGAAGATTCTCGATGCGCGCGTCTATGACGTGGCCATCGAAACACCCCTCACTGAAGCCCGTAGCCTGTCCAAGCGCTTTGGCAACAATATTATGCTCAAGCGTGAAGACCTTCAGCCGGTGTTTTCCTTCAAGATTCGCGGTGCGTACAACCGAATTGTCCAGCTGTCTGAAGAACAGAGGGCCAAGGGGGTTATCTGTGCCTCCGCCGGCAATCACGCACAGGGTGTTGCGCTTGCGGCTAAAAAGCTGGGTATCAAAGCCGTTATTGTGATGCCGCTGACCACGCCCGAGATCAAAGTGCGCTCGGTGCGGGATCACGGTGCGCGGGTAGTGCTCAAGGGCGATGCGTTTGATGAAGCGGCTGCTCATGCCCAGGAACTGCTGGATAAGCATGGTTACACCTATATACCGCCCTACGATGATCCGGATGTCATTGCCGGGCAGGGCACGGTTGCCATGGAAATGCTGTGGCAGTTCAGTAAGCCTATCCACGCCGTGTTCATCTGCGTGGGCGGTGGTGGCCTGATTGCCGGGATGGCCGCTTATATCAAGTATCTGCGCCCGGAAATCAAAGTGATTGGCGTTGAGCCCGATGACTCTAACTGCCTGCAAGCCGCCTTGAAAGCGGGGAAGCGCGTGATTCTGGACGAAGTGGGCATTTTTGCAGACGGGGTAGCGGTAAAGCAGATCGGTAAATATCCCTGGGAGATCTGCAAAGATCACGTGGACGAAGTGATCACCGTGTCTACCGATGAAATCTGCGCGGCCATAAAGGATATTTTTGAAGATACGCGATCAATTGCCGAGCCGGCAGGCGCGCTGGGCGTTGCGGGCATCAAGAAATACATTGAGCGGGAAAAGATCGAGAATAAAAATCTGATCGCCACCCTGAGTGGTGCCAACATGAACTTTGATCGCCTGAGATATATCTCCGAACGTACGGAAATTGGCGAGAAGCGAGAGGCGATCCTCGCGGTGACCATTCCCGAGAAACCGGGAGCCTTCAAGACCTTTATCAATGCCCTGCACAAGCGCAGCATTACCGAGTTCAATTATCGTTACGCAGACGCGGCGCAGGCCACGATTTTTGTGGGCATTCAAGTGCAGGCGGGGGGCTTAGGTCGGGACGAACTGGTGCAGGATCTCCGTGAAAATGGCTACTCGGTTCTTGATCTTACAGACAGCGATATGGCCAAGCAGCATATCCGCCACATGGTCGGTGGCCACGCGCCTACGATTGCCAACGAGAAGGTGTTCCAGTTCGAGTTTCCCGAACGCCCGGGAGCCTTGCTGAAATTCCTGATGTCGCTGGGAACGCGCTGGAATATTTCCATGTTCCACTACCGCAATCACGGTGCGGCATACAGTCGCGTTCTGTTGGGGGCCCAGGTAGATGATGACGAAGTGAAAGACTTTGAAGCGATGCTTGAAAAAGTGGGCTTCCGTTATGAAAACATGACAGACAACGAAGCCTATCAACTGTTTCTGGGCGCCGGCAACGGCAAAGCGTCCTAACCTCTGAGCGCTGCCAAGCCGGGAGCTTGTTCCCGGCCTGGCACTTGCGTTCGGCCTTGATAAGCGCTCCCGCCCGTTTTCTTACTGAACTTTAATCTGTCAAAAATTGTAAAAAACAGAATGCGTGTTAATCTTCCGTAAAAATCTGTGAAGCAAGAATAGCTCTCTGATTTTCCGAAGATTTAACCTTACTTGTAACAGGAATACGCGTCATGGGTGGCAAGCCTGATATTATCCGGGCAGTCGTGCTGATTTTTGCTGTCGGCCTTATCATCACCGGATTCACGTCGCTTCAGGCGTCTGAAGAAAAACCCGCGACGGCAATGAAAAGCACTGTGGCTGCAGATTCTGCGCAAATGACGAAAAATCCACTGACCCAGTAAGGTCCCCTGCATTATTTGACCCGGTAAATGTGCTTGTCTGTTACAACGCTGTGCAGCGGTACATCCCAGGGTTCGACCGGTAGCTCTTCCACCCGTTGGAAATCGTGAGCCAAGCCGATCATTTTCGGCGCCAGCCTTGGGCGCAGACGACCGAATGCAAACGTCCGATCGTAAAAGCCACCCCCCATCCCCAGGCGCCCTCCGTTGTCATCAAACCCTACCAGCGGAAACATCACTGCATCCAGCGCCCAGGCCGGCCGCCGGAGCCCTTTGCTGAATGCGGGTTCGGGAATGCCAAAACGGTTGGCCGTCAGTTCAACGCCGTTGAAATAGGGGCTGAAAACCAATTTGCCCGGGTGAATCGGGTGCAGTACCGGCAGGTAAAAGTGAACCCCTCGGCGACGGGCCAGGGCCATATACGGGTGCGGATCAATTTCGCCATCGTTGGGCAGGTAGATGGCTACGTGCTTTGCCCTGTGTAAATCCGGATTCTTTAACAGATTCAGAGCAAGATCGGCAGCAGCCTGTTCCTGTTCCCGGGGCGATAACATACGTCTGCTTTGGCGCAGATGTTTGCGCAGCTCGTGGCGAGACATTGGAGGTAAATCGGATTCAGAAGAGTGTGAGTCAATGAGCTGGCTCAAAATGAAGCTTCCCGAGCTGCCGTTATCAGATGTAGCCCTTGAACCCAAAGTTCAAGAGGTTCACGATCAGGTTCTTGAAAATCAATTGTTTACAATATGATCAGCAGAACGATTGTACCAGTTATTTGTGACAAAGGGTGTTTTAGTCGCTAATTTCGAATGTGGTTAGCCTCGTAAGCTTTTGAACTGTTGGTCTAACGCTACCAAGACTCGTATACTATGTTTCCATTTATTACCTATACTGAGTTCAAAGTAGTGGTCTAGGCTCATAACTACACTGGCTGCCGCTTTAGGGATTGAAAGTCCTTATTCATCGACTGAGGAAGCGCGAGCGCTATATGTCTATATTGAAGCTACCTACTAAACTCGGCAAAGAGCCACTTGTTGACGTGGTCTTCGAGATGAGGTTCGTGCCTTCAACGATCGCGTCGGTAGTTCTCCCCGGTATGTTTATGAAGCAACTTGGGCTCAGGGGAGGCGAGCAAGCTATTGAGCGCTTGCCATTGCATGATGTGCCAGCCGATGTCAGGCGCCGTGAGCATGGAATGCGATATCAGCCTGTGTTGAGAATTCACTGGGAAAACTACATTCTTATCATCAGCGATCACAGCGTGGGGCTAGGCTGTAAAATTCCGTATCGTGGGTGGTCGGAGTTTCGACAGAAGATTCTAGAGGTTGTTGCTGTTGTCAAAGACTCCGAGGTTGCGGAATCTGTTGAACGTGTCGCCCTCAAGTACGTAGATTTGATACCGGGAGCTTCGGTGGAAAAACAGTTAAGCCGACTGAACCTTAGTGTGGAAGTAGGTAAGTATTCGCTGACAGATGAAAGTTTTAACCTTCGCATGGAAATTCCCGGAGAGCACGCTTTGCACGTTGTTTCGGTGGGTGCCCCGGCAATGGTTAGGCATTCGGAGATGGGAGAGCGAAAAGGGGCTATTGTAGATATAGATTCACTTTGCCCAGTGAGCTTTCAAAGCTGGGAACAGCTAAGCGCTTCTCTCCCAGATATGCTAGACAGTCTCCACCTTGAAAATAAAACGATGTTTTTTGAGTGTCTAAAGGAAGAAACAGTGGAATATTTGGAGCCTTCTTATGAGTAATGAGTACTCTATGGAACTTGCGAGTAGAACACCGGGATTTGCTCCTATAATTATCGTTGGAGCGTTGATGGGAGGTGTTCAAGACATTCACTCCATGGAAGTTGACCCTAAGTCCTATGACGCCAAGCTCGTGGCACCATATGTGGATGCTACGGACGGGACCTATGCGGGAGCTTCAGACTATTTTTTGGCGGAAAATATTCAGCGCCAACATGAGGGGTATGTTAAAAAGCTATTCGATAAATTTGCGGCTGAGCAAACGTCGCTCGGGGCTGAATTCGAGGAAGTTCTTCAGAACAACCTCTGGAATATGTATACCCGATCTTAATTCATGACTTTTTCACCGGAAGATTTGGCTACGCAACTCCCTCTACACTTGTTTAAAGATCGAGCGGATGGGTTTCTCAAGGAATTGAAGAGTTTTCTTGAAGGTAAGACTGTCCCGCTGTTTTGCGAGACCGACGAAAAGCAATGGATTCAGGGAGATGGTGCTCGATCTCTTCCCATTGTAGATATACGTTCGATGCAGCGGGAGTCCGTCACCGGAATAATTCTTTCCAACACCTGTGATATATCGCCTGGTAATCCTCGTGATCTACCCGCAAAATTGACTTTTGCACCGATTATCGCGTTGTCTGTTTTTGAGAGTTTTCTGGCGAAGGCTGGAGTTAACAGCGCCAAGATTATATCTAAGTTTAATGATATACGCGCTCAACGTGTTACAAATCTCATGTACTTACCAGAAGGTTTCGGGGTCGCTGAAGACTCAATTGCGCTTCTGGATGATCTGCATTCGATACCGATTGAATTAGTGCCTTCAGTGGGCGAAAAGCGAGTATTCAGTTTGAGTCAAATTGGGCACTATCTCTTTTTGTTTAAGCTGTCTTTTCACTTCTGTAGAGTCCATGAGGGGCTGGTGCGAGGATAGGCGATATAGCTCATACTGAGTAAGGTGTTTTCTTTGTTCCTAGTTCATATTATTGGATAAATCTGAGTGACCATTTCGAACCTGTTGATCATTCGCAGTTCCCCTTGCCCCCTGACATATGCGGGCTAATGAAGGGTCCACTGTCTTGCAGCTTTTCTTGATTTCAGTCTTGCCGAAGTACGGACGAAATTCCCTGGGATACCTTTTCGATACTGCAAACTGGAAGTCTCGGGGCGTTGGTGAAGGCTTGTTCGTATGCAGGGACAGTCACGCTTTGCATCAGTCTTTCGCGCCAATGCGGTAGTGGGTAAAGATCGTAAGTAACTATTTTCAGATTAATTTTTGAAAATGAAGCTTCCCGAGCTGCCGTTATCAGATGTAGCCCTTGAACCCAAAGTTCAAGGTCGGTGGCCGCTGTGACATATTAGGCTTTCCCCTGACGGGGACATGCTCACAATGCCCTAGAGTAGCCACCTGGGTAAAGCGCATCGGCTCGAGGACGAATCCGACCAGCGAACAGCCCAGGAAGTAAAATCATTATAGGGCCAGACCCGGGGCCGATTGCAACACCTATCGGGAAATCTCTGGGGATTCAGTGATTAGAGGGCTCGCCGAGGGCGTTTTCCAGCTTGCTGTCCATGGCCTTGAGAAGTGCGCTGGTGGCATCCGACATGGTGTCCCGCTCAATCAGTTCATGGGTCATGTTCAGCGCCGCCATCACGGCGATACGCTCGGTTCCGAACACCTTGCCGCTGGTGCGTATTTCCCGCATTTTGCTGTCCAGATGTCTGGCGGCGCGCACAAGTGCGTCCTGTTCCTCTTCCGGGCAGGAGACCAGGTATTCCTTATCGAGAATTTTCACCTCAAGGGTGGTGGATTGCTTAGACATCAATGCTGCTCCAGTGCCCGAAGGCGACCGATCATGGCTTCGATCTTGTTTTTGGCAAGATCATTTTTTTGCACAAGCTGGGATCGTTCCCGGTTCCAGTCATCCTGCAACTGCTTGAGAGCGACGTTGTTCTGCTCCAGTTTCTGGCAGTGTTCAATCAGCTTGTCCAGCTTGTCCGCTAATGCTTGTACTTCGGACTGTTCCATGACTTGCCCAGCATAGGTTTGAGGTGAATTCGACTAACTATAAGTGCGCGCGCCAGAGCGGTCAATTTACAGGGGTGTCATAAGTTGTTTTTCAAAGGTATTTGCTTGTTTTGTAAGACCTGTGTCACGACTCGCCGGGGTTTCCAAAGCCCTGTAAGCGGCTTTGGCGCCAGGCGCTGAATGCCGGAACCAGAGCCACGAGCATAGCGGCCAGAGGCACAGACCCCAGTAGCCCCCATTCTTCAGCATTCAGCGCGCGCAGCTGGATTTGAACACCGTATTGCGTGAGCAGCCACGGGCTGAGTATTGACACCGCCACAGCGCTCAACGCAAGCGATATCAGGCAGGCGGCCACCGCAAGGGCCAGGCACTCGATAACGTAGAGGCTTGCGATGAGCCCGGGAGACGCACCTGTGGCACGCAGAATGGCTATCTCGTGGGCGCGCTGTGTTTGCAGTGTGAGCAGCACGGCAATTAACCCGATCAAGCTGGTGATCACCACAAACCCGGTTATGGCGAGCAGTGCCCGCTCAAACTGGCTCATCAGCCGCCAAAGTTCACTCAGGGCGACACCGGGCAAAATGGCAGAGAGTGGCTCACCGGTGTACTGATTCAGGTCACGCTGCACGCGGAACGTCAGTATTTTTCGGTCCAGCCCGGCGAAAACAGCGGTGATGGCATTGGGTGTGAGGTCTCGGCTCTCGGCTTGCTCTGGCGTGATTGTTCGGCCGGGAATGGCAACGCCCGACTCCCAGCCAACGTGCATGGCCGTCATGCTTTGCAGACTGATATACACCGCCTGGTCCACGGGCGTGCCCGTGGCCTCAAGAATACCGGTAACGGTGAACGGAGTGTCCTTGTGATTTGAGAAGCTGGTACGCCCGCCGCCGTGGGAAAGTATTATCCGATCGTCAACGGCGTGGTTCAGGGTACGGGCCACAGTTGCCCCCAGCACCACATCGAAAACGCCGTCAAACCATTGGCCGTTGGCGAGCTTCAGGGGCTGGCCACGGCCAAATCGGAAATGGTCTTCAAATCCTTTGTCTGTGCCTACCACCCGGAACCCTTTGTAGCTATCGCCCAAGGAGACAGGGATCAACCAGTCAATGCGCGTGTCCTGTTGGAGATCCTGAAACGTAGACCACCGGATGTTGTTGGTGGCATCGCCAATGTGAAACACCGTGTACAGGAGCAGGTTGATTTGACCGCTTCGGGCGCCGACGATCAGGTCAGTATCGCTGATGGTGCTGGTAAAGGACTGCTTCACGTCTGTGCGTAGGTATTGGATGCCGAGCAACAGGGTAACGCTCAATGTCAGCGTGAGACACACTAACGCCAGCACTTTACGCCGGTGCCAGAGACTTGCGGTGGCCAGTGATATTGCCAGCGATAACGAACGCGGCAAAGCGAGCCCAAGGCGAGCTTTCATACGGGTACCTCACGGAGTTGAAGCTGATGGTGAAAGTGCTGAGCCAACGAGCGGTCGTGGCTGACAAACAGCACAGAGGTATTGCGCGCTTCAGCCATGGTCAGCAGGAGGTTGATGAAGCGATCGCGATTGTCGCTATCCAGCGCCGATGTGGGCTCGTCGGCCAGAATAATCTCCGGCGAACCGATCAGCGCCCGCGCTGCAGCAATGCGCTGTTGCTGGCCAATGCTGAGCTGCGTCACCTTACGTTTCCAATGGCTTTGGGGAATGGCGAGTGCCGTCAGCAGCCTTTGAGCCGCCCTCGCCGGGGCCTCATCTGTTGCTGCCCGGCGCCGTGACGAGAGTCTGCATGGCAGGGTCACGTTGGCTTCGGCCGTGAGGTAGGGCACCAGATTAAACTGCTGGAATATGACGCCGATATGGTCGGCCCGGAAGCCATCGCGTTTCCCGGCACTTAGCGGGAGAATGTCGGTGCCCAGTAATCTGATCTTGCCGCCGGTTGGCGGAAGCATACCGGCCATCAGGCTCAGGAACGTACTTTTGCCGGAACCGCTTGGCCCGTGAAGAAAAAGATGCTTGCCCTGCGACAGGCAAAGGTCGGGAAAGGTGAGGGCCGGCTGATGCTTGTCCCAGCGAAACGTCAGGTCTGTGACATCAAGTGCCGCAGGCGCGCCCTGGGAAGCGGATTCTGAATGGCTGGTCATGTTGGTTGTTGTGTGTCCCGTGTATTATGTCTGAATGTCATTCGCCGGCGTTTGCCTGGCTGTTAATTCTCTGGAAAATTGCTTGGAGAGTTGTTTGAAGAGATGCTTGGTGCCTCACTCGTTACGCGTTCCTTTCCGGGCTCTATCCCCCGCTTTTTTGGTTTTTCTGTTGAGCGTTTCTGTGCCGGTGCACTCGGAGCTTCAGTCAGAATCACCGTCAGGATCGCGGTCAGAGCCGCGCGACATTGACTGGTTGGAACTGATGCCCGCCGAGGATCTCGCGTTGCTGGAGAATATGCCAGAACTGGTGCACGAGGGCGATGGCCCACCTCTGTTGCCCGACGAAATCATGACCGGCAGGGTTGTTCCGGAGATGGGTAACGTTGAAGGCCGAATCCCCGGATTTGTGGTGCCGCTCAAAACAACCAAAGACATGCGCATTCTGGAATTCTTTCTGGTGCCTTACTATGGCGCCTGCATTCATGTGCCGCCCCCACCTCCCAACCAGATTATCCACATCAAGTACAAAAAAGGGTTCACTCTGGAAGCCCTGTATGATCCGGTCTGGGTTGAGGGCACGCTGGCCATTGATCGCACGGAAACAGAGTTTGGAACTTCTTCTTACTCGATGAGCGCAGACGCCGTTAAGCCGTATGAACAGTAGTCTCAGCGCCGCAGCTTGAAGGAGGCTTCGCCTTCTTCCAGACGTTTTGAGCCCTGTCCATCGGGGCCCGCCCAGGCCAGGTCGAGGTGTTCCAGGCTGGGGAAACGGGCGGTGAGCGGCGTTGTCAGTGAAACCGACTTATCCAGCCCGGGGCACGTCAGAATCTGGGTGACGGTGATATCGGCATGCCGCCCTGGACCGCTCTGTGCGGATTCTTCATTGCTGTGCTCCTCGTGATCCGCATGCTCCTCGTGATCGCCTGCGAGCGCATGCTGAACCGAGCCGGTTTGCACCGTGCAGGTTGTTTCCGGCGTGTTGACCAGCGGGGTTTTTCCCAGCCAATCGGTAACCTTGTCCAACGTTTGATGCTGTTCTGGTGAGCGAGGTTCATGCTCGAAACCAATCAGGTTTGCAGCGGGTGACGTGAGCATCACCTCAACCCGGTTATGACTGAATGCCAGTTGCATTTCCGCGTGCCCGTGCTGGTGCGAGCTCGGGCTGTCTGCGCCCAGCGCAGGCGCGCTCACAGGTGCGATTGTAATGGATAGCGCCAAAAGCGTTGGGGTACGCATTCTTCGTCCTTTTAAAAATAATGGTATGTTATAACATAATAATAATTTGGCCTGTGAAGATCAACTGGCCAGCGCCTGGAGGCGCCTGAAAGGTGTCTTGAAGTTGTCTGAATGTTAGGATGACGCATTAATTCCACAACACAGGATTGTCTTGGTTCATGTCAGAAAACGACACTGCCGATGCGGGCCACGCCGCTGAATTCGAGCGCTGGGCGAATGTTTTCACGGCTCATAAAGCGTTCAGTCACCCCTCTGAGCTTCATGGCGCTCTTTGCGGCCGCCTGGCCGCAGGTTCTCGCCTGGAAGATCAGGACTGGTTGGCGATGGTTTGCGAGCATATGGGGTTGCCGGAAAGCGCAACCGATGAGGCCGACGATCTTTCAGTATTCATGAACGACGCCTACGAGCAGGCGTTGGCGTTTTTGAAGTCGGCTGACATGAGTTTTCATCCCTTGCTGCCCGACGACGACTACGCCCTTGATCAGCGCCTAGAGGCCTTGGTGGCCTGGGTGCGCGGCTTTCTTGAGGGAATGGCTTTGTCTGCCGGGGAGTCTTTGGGCGAGGCGCCCGACGAAATTCGTGAACTCATCGCAGACATGGTGGCCATCAGCCAGGTGTCCGAAGATGAGGCGTCGGATCACGAAAGTGAGCAACAACTGCTCGAAATAACCGAATACATCCGGCTCGGGGCCCTGGCCGTATTTACCGAGTTCAATCCTCCGGAAAAGCCGGCGTCCCCCTATGCGCCAACGCTACACTGAGAATGCCACACACTGCGGGAGAGTTTATGTCGTCTATTATACCCGTCAAGGAATTCGCCGAGCGCCGTCGTAAACTGATGGAGCGCATGGCGCCAGACAGCATTGCCATTATTCCGGCCGCGCCCGAGCGTGTTCGCAATCGGGACGTACTGCACCCCTTTCGCCAGGATAGCGATTTTCAGTACCTCACCGGCTTTGGTGAACCAGAGGCGGTATTGGCGCTGATTCCGGGCCGTGAACACGGTGAATCGGTGTTGTTCTGCAAGGAGAGGCACCCGGAGAAGGAATTGTGGGATGGTTTCCTGGTGGGCCCCGAGGGCGCGATTGAACGCTACGGCCTGGATGACGCTTTCCCGGTATCCGACATCGACGATATCCTTCCTGGCATGATCGAAGGGCGCAGCCGGGTGTACTACCCGCTGGGTAAAGATCAGGGTTTTGACACCCGTGTGATGGACTGGGTCAAGGTTATCCGCAGCAAAGTCAGAAGCGGTGCGCATCCACCGGGTGAGTTCGTGGCGCTGGAGCACTTGCTCCACGATTTGCGCCTTTACAAGAGCGCCCATGAGATCAAGGCAATGGCCCGGGCAGCTGACATAAGCGCCGAAGCCCATTGCCTCGCCATGAAGCGGGCACGTAAAGGGGGGCACGAGTACAACCTGGAAGCCGAGCTGATACACACCTTCATGAACCACGGCGCCCGCTCTACCGCTTATCCCTCCATTGTTGGCGGCGGCACTAACGGCTGTATCCTGCATTACATCGAGAACACGGCACCCCTGAAAGACGGCGATCTGGTGCTGATCGATGCAGGCTGTGAGGTGGAATGCTATGCCTCTGACATTACCCGCACGTTTCCGGTCAGCGGCAAATACAGTGCCGAACAACGGGCGCTTTATGACGTGGTGCTGGCGGCTCAGTATGCGGCAATTGACGCGGTTCGCCCTGGCAATCACTGGAATCATCCACACGAAGCCGCTTTGAAAGTGTTGACCGGCGGACTGATTGATCTGGGCTTATTGACGGGTACGGTCGACGACGCCATTGCCAATGAGGCCTTCAAACCGTTCTTCATGCACCGTACCGGCCATTGGCTGGGGCTCGACGTGCACGATGTGGGCGACTACAAAATTGGCGGCGCATGGCGGCTGCTTGAGCCTGGCATGGCGCTGACGGTAGAGCCTGGCTTGTATATCGCGCCGGACAATACCGATGTGGATGAAAAATGGCGGGGTATTGGTATCCGTATTGAAGACGACATCGTGGTGACCAAAGAGGGCTGCCGCGTACTGACGAACGGCGTGCCCAAGACCATTGACGAAATCGAAGCACTTATGGCGGAATGAGCCTTTGAAACCTTCCGATTCTGATGACGATACGGCTGGCAATATCGGTACCGATACCGATGTGATCATTGCCGGCGGCGGGCTTGCGGGCGCCACGTTGGCCCTGGCGCTTGCCAGGGTTTCTCCTGGCCTGAGAGTGACCGTCGTTGAGGCTTTCCCGCTGTCTGCGGAAGCCTTGCCCGATGCTTATCAGCCAAGCTATGACGCCCGTTCGACAGCACTTGCCTGGGGCTCGCGGCTTATTTTTGAAGAGCTCGAGCTTTGGTCAA
>NZ_DRGY01000010.1 GCF_011049865.1 Marinobacter antarcticus
AAGGTGCCGTTAGTGCCACCAAAACCAAAAGAGTTAGATAAGGCTACGCGCACTTCGGCGGTGCGACAGGCATTGGGAACAAGGTCAAGATCGCAGCCTTCAGCGGGATTATCGAGGTTGATCGTCGGTGGTAACACACCGTCACGGATGGCCAACACGCAGAAGATGGTCTCAACAGCCCCAGCCGCGCCCAACAGGTGTCCGGTCATGGATTTCGTACTGCTCATAGCCACCTGGTTTGCATGATCACCAAACACCTGCTTCACCGCAGCAATTTCCGCTACATCACCGACCAGTGTTGAGGTTCCATGGGCATTAATGTAATCAATGTCTTCGGGTTTCAGGCCGGCGTCCCGAAGCGCATTGTTCATTGATCGTGCGGCACCCTCCCCGCTCGCAGGCGGCGCTGTTATGTGGTGGGCATCGTCACTCATTCCAAAACCGACCAGTTCACCCTGTATGATTGCGCCACGCGCCAAGGCATGTTCGAGCTCTTCCAGCACCACTACCCCGGCGCCATCACTGAGCACAAATCCGTCTCTGTCTCTATCCCATGGGCGGCTGGCTTTTTCAGGCTCATCGTTGCGGGTCGACAGAGCGCGTGCAGACGAAAACGCGGCAACACCCGTGCGCGTTGTCGCCATTTCAGAACCACCGGCAAGCATTACATCGGCATCGCCGTAGGCAATAGTGCGAGCCGCATACCCTATGTTATGGGTGCCCGTCGTACAGGCCGTAACAATGGCAATGTTGGGCCCGCGATAACCAAACCGAATCGCTGCATTGCCGGAAATCATGTTGATGACTGACGCCGGGACGAAGAACGGTGAAACCTTTCGCGGGCCGGATTTCTCCATCGTCAGCACGTTCTTCTCGATGTATTCCAGCCCACCAATGCCGGATCCAATCGCAATGCCGGCACGATCGCGATCCAGTTCGTCGTATTCATTGAGCCCACTGTTATCTATCGCTTGTTGGGCCGCAATCAGACCATAATGAATAAACGCGTCAAGTTTTCGGGCTTCTTTAGGCGAAAGGTATGGCTCCAGGTCCAGATTTTTAATCGCACCGCCAATGCGGGTGTTGTATTCAGACGCATCAAAGCGATCGATCCTGGCAATTCCGCTACGACCTGCCCGGACACCCTCCCAGGAAGACGCAACATCGTTCCCAAGAGGAGACAACATTCCCATACCCGTTATAACGACCCGTCTTTTGCTCATAGCCCCGCTCACCCGGTTTTATCTCGCGCTGTTACTGAATAAACCCGAAACACGGGTTATTTCAGGCAATAAAAAAGCCGTCCCTCGCTTAATGGCAAGGACGGCCTTTTGCCTAGCTTTCTTGAAAGCAGAGTATCAGGTGTGCGCGACGATGTAGTCGATCGCGTTCTGAACACTGGCAAGCTTCTCGGCTTCCTCATCGGGAATTTCTGTTTCAAACTCCTCTTCCAATGCCATCACCAGCTCAACGGTGTCCAGTGAGTCAGCGCCAAGATCCTCTACAAAAGAAGACGAGTTCTGAACTTCGGACTCTTTAACGCCCAACTGTTCACAAACGATCTTCTTTACGCGCTCTTCAACTGTACTCATAATGTCCTCACTTTGTGTATCGACCAAGCAACTCAAACGCTGCCAGTTTAGTGTAAACCCTGCTTTCGAACAAGCAGGGATCCGGTTAAACATGTTGTGCACCAAGGGGTTGCGCACGAGCTCCGAAACCGGAGCTTATCCCATGTACATTCCGCCGTTTACATGAATGGTTTCTCCAGTCACGTAGCCGGCAATATCCGACGCCAGAAATGCGACCAGAGCCGCCACTTCTTCCGGCTGCCCCAGACGACCCGCAGGTATTATTTCCAGCATAGCTTCACGCTGCCTGTCGTCCAGTTTTTTTGTCATGTCTGTGTCGATAAACCCGGGTGCAACGCAGTTAGCGGTGATACCACGATTCGACATTTCCTTCGCAAGACTCCGGGTAAAACCCTCCACGCCCGCCTTGGCGGCGCAATAGTTCGCTTGACCAGGGTTACCCATGCTGGCCACCACGGAACTGACGTTGATAACGCGACCCCAACGGGCTTTCGCCATGCCACGCAATACGGCTTTGCTGGTACGGTACACGCTTGAGAGATTGGTTTCGAGCACTGATGCCCAATCATCGTCTTTCAGCCGCATCAGAAGATTATCACGGGTTATACCGGCATTATTAACCAGAATAAGAGGCGCACCGGATTTATCCGTTATCGCTTTCAGCCCCACCTCAATACTTTCGGGGTCAGCAACGTTCATGACGATGCCGTAGCCTTTAGCACCTGCGGCGTGAAAGCTGTCCGTAATAGACGCAGCTCCCTCTGTGCTTGTGGCGGTACCCACTACTTCTGCACCCTGCTTTGCAAGCGCAAGAGCAATAGCCTTTCCTATTCCCCGAGTCGCACCGGTTACCAGTGCTGTTTTGCCTTCCAAAGACATTCGCAACTCCCTTTCTTCAAGACGATTCGTTTGCAGCAAGCGCCGTTTTCAACGCTTGAGGATCTTCGATCCCGTGAACGGCAAGCTCTCGATCAATCCGCTTAGCCAAGCCTGCAAGCACTTTTCCCGTTCCGCACTCAATCGCAACGGTAACATCGCTAGCCACCAGATTACGAACCGAGTCGGCCCACAGCACCGGGGAATAAAGCTGCTTGAGAAGATTGGCCTTCAGTGTAGCGGAATCTGTCACCGCTGCGGCGTTAACATTCTGTATAAGAGGTATGACAGCATCATTAAAACGCACCTCGTCCAACGCACGCCCCATCTCCTCAGCGGCGCCTTGCATCAAAGCGCAATGGGAGGGGACACTGACTGGAAGCGCCAACGCTTTGCGCGCACCTTTCGCTTTGCAAGCTTCAATAGCCCTATCAACGGCAGCCGCAAGGCCAGCAATTACCACCTGACCAGGCGCATTGAAATTCACAGCTGCGACAACGTCGCCGTTGGCGGCCTCATCGCAGGCCGCGATAACGTCCGCGTCTTCAAGGCCAAGAATAGCCGCCATTTTCCCTTCACCCGAAGGCACGGCTTCCTGCATCAATTCGCCACGCAGTCGCACCAGCTTCACGGCTTCTACAAAATCGAGACTCTCTGCCGCAACCAGCGCGCTATACTCGCCCAGACTGTGGCCTGCCAGGAACTGCGGCCTGGGACCGCCTGCTGCAAACCACTGGCGCCATAGCGCGATGCTGGCTGTAAGGAGTGCTGGCTGAGTAACCATTGTCTGATTCAACTCTTCCGCCGGGCCTTTCTGACACAAGTGCCAGAGATCATAACCAAGCACGCTAGAGGCTTCAGCAAAGGTTTTATTGATCATGGGCCAAGATTCGGCAGCCACGGAGAGCATGCCAACGGACTGGGAACCCTGACCGGGAAACAAAAAGGCTGTTTTCATAAACGGGATCTTATCGTCATTGGAAGTTTCAAGAGATTAGCCAATAGTACAAGCTGTATGGGTTTCGCGCGAGCGCGCCTCCAAAATGTAAGCGGCTCCCACCCGGGACGCTCGGGACACTTACAGCATGAGATCATCAAGACGCTCATTAATCCTGCGCGGTACTTCCAGCTCAACCTCGCGAACGGCTTGACGAATGGCGGAAAGCATGGCGCGCTCATTGGCATTGCCGTGGCTTTTTATAACCACACCCTGCAGCCCCAAAAGACTGGCACCGTTATGCCGGGAGGGGTCCATCAAACGCAGTAGGCGCGCAATAACAGGGCGCGCAAGAATACCCACGAAGCGCCCGTAAAGTGTGCGGCTGAACGTTTGCTCCATGAGTTCAATAAGCAGCCCCGCCACACCTTCCCCCGTTTTCAGAGCAATATTACCGACGAAACCATCACACACAACCACATCGGCGACGTCACGGAACAGGTCACTGCCCTCTACGTAACCGATGTAATTAATAAAGTCGCACTGGGCGAGCATATGGGAAGCAAGACGCACCTGCTCGTTGCCCTTTATTTCCTCTTCTCCGACATTCAACAGCGCGACGCGCGGCTCACCTTGCCCGCAGATCGCGGATGCCATAAGTGACCCCATCAACGCATACTGGTAAAGATTCTCGGCGCTGGAATCGACATTCGCGCCAAGATCCAAAACATGGCAGCGCCCCCGAAGGGAGGGAATCAGCTTGGCAATTGCCGGGCGCTCAATGCCTGGATACATGCGAATAATCGACCGCCCGAAAGCCATCAGGGCCCCGGTATTTCCCGCACTGACACACCCTTGAGCTTCTCCATCGCGAACCAGGGCCAGGGCAATGGCCATGGACGAATTTTTCTTGTGCCGCAGCGCATGGGAGGGGCGCTCATTCATACGAACAACGTCGGCCGCTTCCACAATGCGGATTCGTGGATGCCCGTTATGCAAAAAAGCCTCAAGCTCGCTCCGGATTCCAACCAGAACAAAACTCAAGGCTTTATTTTCACGCACCGCTTCAAGGGCCGCGGCGACCACCACCGCTGGCCCTCGATCGCCACTCATAGCGTCAACCGCTATGGTGACAGGCTTCGCTTCAATCTCACTGGTGACCGGCTTCACCGATTTTCCATTCGACTGAGGTTCGTGCGGCTATGCAACGAATTTACTCGTCGCTGGCTTCGATTACCTGCTTGCCACGATAGAATCCATCAGGAGACACGTGGTGACGACGATGAACTTCGCCAGTTGTGGAATCCGTGCTCAGAGCAACAGGGCTCAGAGCATCGTGGGCACGGCGCATGCCACGCTTGGAACGGGTCTTGCGATTCTTCTGTACAGCCATGGTTATACTCCTGACCTGTTAACGTAAACTTTGCGTGAATATCGCTACAAGTAACATGTGTTCGTTTGATTGCGCCGGCCTCCGAAAAGATGCCCACGCCCGCATTAATGCTTGGTTTTCTTGAGACCCGCCAGCACGCTGAACGGGTTATCGCCCGACTTTTCTTCCGCTGTAGCTGAAGAATTGCCGGGTTCGTACGCTTCCAGATCTTCTTTCGCAGGACATTCATTCCTGTCGTGAAGCGGGTACGGAGGCAGAACCAACAACAACTCGTCCTCCGCCATCGCCCAGAGATCTGCACTGAAGTCGTCCGTCAGATACGGCTCGAGCTCCCTTGGCAACCGTTGCGCCTGCTCATCACTGGTGACAAGCCCCAACGCGAACCGGGAGACCAGCACAGAATTCATACTTTCCATACAGCGCTGACATTCCAGCCTGACAGAGGCCTCGAGTTCACCAGACACAACCCGGCGGCGCTCTCCATCCATGTAAAAGGACAGATTTACCCGACAAGTAGCGTCGTCGTCGAATCCCAAAACAGCTTTGCGGAAACGAGTGAGCGCACTCAGAGGAATCGCTCCCTCCAGCACGCTGGTATGCTCCGCCAACTTGTAAGGGTCGACTATTTTAGGTAACTCGGTATTAGACGCGTTTGACATAGGCGCGCAATTCTAGGGGCCGAGCGCGCTTCTGTCAAAGACTTCGTTGGGTTTTGAACGGGGGTTCCGGATTCCGTAGGTGTATTCTACGATACGCACACTTAAAAACGACGCACAAATCCCGAAAGGATCGACTCTATGTCCGGAAAACCCCTGTTACTGGCATCTTCATCCCGGTATCGCCACGACCTTCTCAAACGACTTGGACTACCCTTCTCGAGCGCCAGCCCCGACATTGATGAATCCCCTTTTGCGGGAGAGACGCCCCACAACCTCGCCATACGCTTGGCTGAGCTTAAAGCCAGGGCGTTTGCGTCTGAATACCCGGGGCACTGGATTATCGGTTCCGATCAGGTAGCCGCCTTGCCAGATGGCACCCTGCTAAGCAAACCGGGAAATTACTCGAATGCCTTTGCACAACTGGCCCAAAGCAGCGGTCAGAACATTAACTTCCTGACCGGGCTTGCGCTGTTGGACGCCAGCTCAGGAAACCTGCAAACCTGCTGCGAAGAGTTTTCCGTTCATTTCCGGAATCTGTCCGCGGAGGAAATCAATGCCTATCTGCGCAAGGAAGAGCCTTACGACTGTGCCGGTAGCTTCAAGATGGAAGGCTTGGGCATCACGTTGTTCACGGCTCTGCAGGGCAGAGATCCGAACAGCCTGATCGGCCTCCCCCTGATTGCACTGACCAACATGTTAACGGCATGGGGCAGAAACCCGCTCCTCGAGCCTTAGCAAGCTTGCGCTATCGCAACTCCAGACGGGACTCAGTCAACTGCTCAACAACACTTTGACCAAAAGACATCCCTAACTGATCCACAAGATCGCGCAGCGGGCCTTTGTGATGGGTGTAATCAACCATGTCTTCCTGGCCGATGATCTGTCTTGCAACATGGGAAGCACTGCCAAGCCCGTCAATAAGGCCCAACTCCAATGCTTGCTCGCCGCTCCAGACCAAACCGCTAAACAAACGGTCATCGTTCGCGAGGCGATCGCCACGCCCTTCTTTAACGGCGTTTATAAACTGTTGATGAGTGGTCTCCAGCACGTCTTGCCAGAACGCCACCTCCTGGTCTTGCTCCGGTGAGAACGGGTCCAGAAAGCCCTTGTTTTCACCGGCCGTGTAAAGCCTGCGCTCAACACCCAACTTATCCATGATACCGGTAAATCCAAAGCCGCCGGCTACAACACCGATAGATCCCACCAGGCTGGCCCGGTTTGCGTAGATCTCATCCGCTGCAGAAGCAATATAATAAGCGCCGGACGCGCCGACATCCGAGATCACCGCATACACTTTCTTTTCCGGATACTCTGCCCGTAACCGTTTGATCTCGTCATACACATAGCCGGACTGAACCGGGCTTCCTCCCGGGCTATTGATGCGCAGGATGACCGCCACGGAATCCTCTTGCTCAAAAGCTGAGCGCAAAGAACCCACAATGTTATCGGCGCTGGCGAGTTCGTCCGCAGCAATTGGGCCGTTTATTTCAACCAGCGCCGTATGTTTGCCAGTCGTTACACCCATGCTGCCGCTAAACGGCGCCCAGACGATCGCCAGTAACGCGAATAAATAGGTAAACGTAAGCAGCTTGAAAAAAATTCCCCAGCGCCGGCTTTTGCGCTGTTCGGATTGCAGAGACATCACCAGCTTTTCAATCAGTCGCCAGTCGCGACCCGATGTTGGCGGCAAGTCCGGCCGACTGCGCCCTGAACGAGGCGCTGCTTGCGGCTCTGAAGATGCATCATTCCACTCTGAAGTCTTATCGGAATCCCATTCACTCATGCGTCTATCCTGTCAGAAACAAAAACTCGAAGATTAATTACAAACCGAGAACGCCACGAAGATCCGGCACAGAATCAACAATGGCATGAGGTGCGTAGCCGCCAAGCACGTCGCGCTTGTGCACACCCCATTCAACGCCTATCGACGGCATTCCGATGCGCTGGGCCATTTCAAGATCGTAGCGGGTATCGCCGATCATAACCGCCTCTGCAGGCTCGATCCCGTAAAACACCAGAATCTCCTCAAGCATGCGCGGGTCCGGCTTGGATCGGGTTTCGTCGGCACAGCGGGTAATGTCAAAATGCCGCCCCAGCCCACTGGACGTAAGCGCAGACTCAAGGCCTTTGCGGCTTTTCCCCGTTGCCACAGAGCACCCACGCCCAGCGCTTCTCAGGTCGGCGACAACGTCTGCCATACCCTCGAATATATTTTGTGGCGTCGTCACTTTACGGAAAAAATAATCGGCGTAGCCCTCCCGAATACGGGTCATCTCCTGGCGGCTGATTCCGGGGTAAAGCCGCTCCAGCGCCTCAACCATGCCCAGACCAATAATGTCACGATAGGCCTCTCTCTCCAGCGCCGGATGCCCTAACTCGGTAGCCGCCTGATGCAGGCTGTCGGCAATATGGTCTACGGAATCGACGAGCGTTCCGTCCCAATCAAAAATAACAACTTTCACATCCATTAATCCGCTCCTGTTGCCCGCACTTCGAGCCGGTTAAGTACGTGGCTGAACACATCATCATAAGGTGCTTCGAACCGTGCAGCCTCGCCGGTTACGGGCATAGCCAACTCAAGTACCCTGGCGTGCAGCATTAAACGCTGGCCGCCCACCGACCGGAATGCCTTAAGACTGACATCATCCATATATTTGTCATCCCCTGCGATCGGATGACCGGCGTAGACGCTGTGAACGCGAATCTGATGGGTACGCCCGGTGACCGGTGACGCCTCCACCAGACTGTAGCCGGCATAGCGTACCAGACAACGAAAGGCCGTTAGCGAGGCCTTACCGGCCTCATCCACCCTTACTCTTCGCTCGCCATTAGGCATTTCATAGCGTAACAACGGCTCATCAACGCGATTGAGCTTAGCGGGCCAACTCCCGGCCACCAACGCATGGTATTGCTTACGAATGCGCCTCTGTCTGAGTTCATCCTGGAGATAACGCAGCGCTGATCGCTTTTTGGCGACCATCACAAGCCCGGAGGTGTCTCTGTCCAGACGGTGTACAAGCTCAAGAAACCGCGCCTCCGGCCGCGCCGCTCGAAGCACCTCGATCAGGCCAAAACTGAGGCCGCTGCCACCATGCACCGCAATACCAGAGGGCTTATTGACCACCAGCATTTGCTCGTTTTCAAATATGACGGCGGCCTCCACCATGCTCTGAACCCGGCTGCCCGGCGCAGCCTGGGGCGCTTTTTCTTTTCGAACAACCGGAGGAATACGCACCTGATCGCCCGTGGCAACGCGCGTATCAGGCTTCACGCGCCCCTTGTTAATCCGCACTTCGCCTTTCCGAATAATGCGATAGATAATACTTCTGGGCACACCCCGGAGCTGCGCCAGCAAAAAATTGTCCAACCGCTGCCCATGATTGTCTTCGTCAACCGTTACCCACAGAACCTTCGGCTGAACGGACGCCTGCTCGTTACTTGCCGGTTTGGAGCCAGCCCCGTCGCCTGAGCGCGGCGGCGCTTTTTTGGCCTGAGCCTTGACCGGCTTTCCGTTAGCAGGCTTGCGAGACATACGATTCCTCTATGCAGTGGTGAACGATGCAGTGGTTAACGGGCGGTGCGAGCGGGATTGAACGGTGCCCTGAATACTGTTATATTCCGGTGTGATCTGTCGTTTGTCTACGGCCTGGCCAAATCGAGTCAGAAGCCGGAGCGGCAGAAGTATACCGACACTATTCAAGAGTTTGAACGCCGAACGCCCAATCACTATCGGGCAAGGCGCAAGAAACGCTTCCGAAGTGCCAGGTCAGACCCGCTAAAGAAGCGGCGAACTGGCACCGGAAAAACTGAAACCGTGCGGAAAACCGCCGGGCGATATCGCAAAGAATCACTGCCACGCAAGGCCGGGCCGTCCAGCTTACGAATACGACGTGAGACCCAGGCACTTGTGTGAACTTGAAAACGGATTATATGCGCCAACAGACACGAACCCTACACGATACCCTCCTGCCATCAGGCAGGCGGGATGTCAGCGGTGGTCTCAGATCAACAGGATCATACCCCGAGACGGTTTGATTTGTCTGTCCGCCGCTGCGCCCCTAATGTAACGGGGCTCTCGGCACGCTCGTCCTGCTTCGCAGATGCGTCGCCCTCTGGTTTTCTGTCAAAATTAAACGACAGGAAAATCTTCTTTCCATGAAAAGAATGCTTATTAATGCAACTCATCCAGAAGAGTTGCGCGTCGCCCTGGTTGACGGCCAGCGCCTGTTCGATCTCGATATCGAATCCAGCTCCCGCGAGCAGAAAAAAGCTAACATCTACAAAGGGCGCATTACCCGGGTTGAACCTAGCCTGGAAGCCGCCTTCGTTGATTTCGGCGCTGACCGCCACGGCTTTCTTCCTCTGAAAGAAATCTCCAGGGATTACTTCAAAAAATCCTCTGGCCAGTCGGAAGGCAAGGTCAACATCAAGGAAGTGATTGCTGAAGGCCAGGAAGTCATCGTTCAGGTCGACAAAGAAGAGCGCGGCAACAAAGGCGCCGCCCTCACCACGTTTATTTCCCTCGCAGGCCGCTACCTTGTCCTGATGCCCAACAACCCCCATGCCGGTGGCATTTCGCGCCGCATTGAGGGTGAAGAGCGGGCACAATTGAAAGAAGCGATGAATAGCGTACAGGTACCCAAGTCCATGGGTATCATCGTGCGCACCGCCGGCATCGGCCGTACCACTGAAGAGTTGCAGTGGGACCTCGATTACCTGGTGCAATTCTGGGAGGCCATTACCCAGGCAGCCGGCGAGCGCAAAGCTCCCTTCCTCATTCATCAGGAAAGCAACGTTATTATCCGGGCGGTGCGTGACTACCTACGCCAGGATATCGGCGAGGTACTGATCGATTCGGAGAGCGTTTACGAAGATGTTCTGAACTTCGTACGGGCGGTCATGCCCACCTTCGAGAACAAGATCAAGCTGTACAAGGACGAGATCCCACTGTTCAGCCGCTATCAGATTGAGGGCCAAATCGAAACCGCCTTCCAACGGGAAGTAAAACTCCCTTCTGGCGGATCGATCGTTATCGATCCTACCGAAGCATTGGTATCGATCGACATCAACTCATCTCGTGCCACCAAAGGTCACGATATTGAAGAGACTGCTTATCAGACGAACCTGGAAGCAGCGGAAGAGATCGCACGTCAGCTTCGCCTACGCGATATGGGCGGCCTGATTGTCATCGATTTTATCGACATGACTCCCGCCAAGCACCAGCGCGAAGTTGAGCAGAAAATGCGCGAAGCGCTGGAAATTGACCGGGCAAGGGTGCAAGTTGGAAAAATATCCCGGTTCGGTTTGCTTGAGATGTCTCGTCAGCGGCTGCGGCCTTCGCTGGGCGAGACCCGCAGTGAAGTGTGCCCCCGCTGTGAAGGCCAGGGCACCATTCGTGGTATCGAATCCCTTGCCCTGAGCATCATGCGCCTGATTTACGAAGAGTCGTCCAAAGAGAAGACAGGCGAAGTCCGGGCGATTGTGCCGGTTTCAGTGGCCACTTTCCTACTCAACGAAAAGCGCAAACAACTGGCGGATATTGAAGCTCGCCAAGAAGTCAGTGTTGTCGTTGTGCCCGTTCCCCACATGGAAACGCCGCACTTCGAAATTCTGCGCATGCGCGATGATGAATCCACGCCCGAGCACATCTCAAGCCATCAGGTAGCGCAAGAATACAGTGAGCGTGAAGAAGAGGTGCTTGAGGTGCCTGCAGCAGAGAAACCGGCTCGCGAACAGGCTGCCGTTAGGGCTATTCGCCCGGTTGCTGCCCCTGCCTCGACACCTAAAGAAGCACAGAGCACAGATTCAACAGAACAGGACGACAGCATTCTTCGTCGCATTGGCCGCAAGATTTCTTTCTTCTTCAGTGGTGAAGAAGAGCCGCAAACCGAAACCCGCGACAACGCGAACGCCAAATCCGGGGATCAACGCAGCCAGCCAGCACGTCAGGATCGTCGCAAAACCCGCGTTGCGCGCGACGGTCAGAGCTCCGGTAATCAGAGTTCTGGCAACCAGAGCTCCGGCAGCAACAATCGCTCTGGCAATGATCGTCGTCCAGGTAGCGGCCAGCAAAACCGCAACGATGATTCTCGTTCGCGCGGCCGCAACCGCAACGATGACCCGAATCGTTCTAGCCAGAATCGCCAGGCAGCCGACAAGGGCACCGAAAATAAAGTGCCCGAGAGTAAAGGCAACGACAATCGCGGTGACGATAACCGTCGTGATGGTCGCAAAGACAGCCAGAGTCGCGGACAGAGCCGCAACCGGCCTCAGCGTGACGCCAAAAACAACGCGGATCAAAAAGACACGAATCAGCAAGAGGCGCCGCAAAAAGCACCTGCTGCTGAAAAGCCCGGGTCTGACGAAACTCGTCGCAAGCCGCGCCGCCCGCGTAATCGCGACGGATCATCTTCCGAGACGCCTGCGTCTAATCCCGCAGCTCGCAAGAACGCTCGCAACGAGAAACACCAGAAAGATACCCAACCAGAAGGCGATCGTGACGGCGATAATGCCGATGTAAAATCAACTTCGGTAGCAGGCAAAAGCGCGGACCAAGCCGCAGCCAAAACACCGGTAACACAGCAAAGCGAACAGACGTTACCTGAACAGAAAGTAGCTTCTGAAGACAAGCCTGCGCAAAAGCCGGTGGCCGCCGCCGAGAGCAAGGAAGAGAAGGCACCCGTGGCAGCTTCGACACCTGAGCCTGAGACGCAGGCAGTATCGCAGGTTGAAAAGCCTGCAGATCTGGCTTCTGCAGTTTCAAGCGCCGAAGAAAAGGCTCCCGCCGCTAAGCCGAAAGCGGCACCTACCGATGCAACAGCGGCCGCAGACCCGGCAGCAGTCGAGTCTCCGGCGGACACAAGTCCGAAGCCAGCGGCTCAGACCGGTGAAACCACGGTAGCCAGCAAACCCGTAGGCAGCGACGATAAAGAGCTCTCAGCTAGAAAAGGTGAAGAGCTCTCAGCCAAAGAAGGTGAAGAGCCTTCAGCCAAGGAACCTTCAACCGCAGAAACTGAAAAATCGGTGGCCAGCACAGAGACGAACCCATCTAGCGATGAAAACACTGCGCCTCCTGTGAAGAAGCCGAGAGCAACGCCTGCCAGAAGCCGGAGCAAGGCGACTGCGGCGAAAAAACCTGCGGCAGAATCACCAGTAGAATCACCGACAGCGCCTTCCGAAACGGCCCAGAGCGAAAAAGCGCCAGAGCCTGCCGCAAAGCCGGAAATGGAAACGGGCGTTCCAGTAACACCCGGGCGTGCTTACAACGACCCCCGTGAAGTTCGCAAGCGTCAACGATTAGCCGAAGCCGCGAAAAATTCCGGGAGTAATTAAGGCATGCTGAGCAATTCCGACATTGAAGCGCTGGAAGACATATTGTTTGCAGATCCCTGGGGCGACGATGCTTTGGATTTTTTCGGCTTCCATGGGGCTGTTTGCGCCAGCGTTGTCGGACCGGTCAAACCGAGCGTAGAAACGATCTTCCGCCTGGTTACAGGTACCGATGAGACACCTGGCGGCGGAATACCGGAAACCTTCCGCCAGTGCGTCACAAAACTGGCGGGAGCCATGGCTCAGGCACTTGAAATGGGTCAGTCTCTGGAATTGCCAGAGCCTGAGGACGGGGATCCCATGAACGCACTTGAGAATTGGTGCGCGGGATTTGTCGACACGTTTCTGGAACATGAGGACGAGTGGCTGGATGCCGCAAGCGAGGAGGAGGCCGCCGATTTGATGGTGCCTATGCTTACGTTGTCGGGCCTGTTTGACGACGAAGATTTCCAGAACGTTCGCAACAGCGAAAAATTGTCAAGTCAGATGGCAGACGCTATTCCGGACTCATTGACGGACCTTTATCTGCTGTTCCACGCGCCGGATTAAGCCGACGCGTTAAGGCCAGGAACTTGCCTGAACTTATGCCAGACCGGCTCCAGCCCGTCTGGCATTTTCATAATGCGACCTAACTCACACCAGGGTGCGCCGGGAAAGTGAAAGTCACTGCCCTGAGACGCCAACAGTTTCTCTCGCATGCACAGCTCCGTCAGGAAGCCCAGGTCTCCACTGGATTGTCCTGAGGTCGACACTTCGATAGCCTGCCCGCCCGCGCGGCGAAAATCGGCTGTAAGGTCTCGAAGCTTCGTTGCCGTAAGCTTATATTTCCTCGGATGAGCCAACACGGCAATTCCGCCGGCTGAATTAATCCACCGCACGATCTCCGGCAACTCAGGCCAATACGCCTTCACATCACCCGCCTTGCCACTACCCAAGTAACGCTTGAACGCCTGCGCGGCGTTTTTCACGATACCCGCTTCAACCAACACCCTTGCAAAGTGTGGTCGCCCTGGCACGTCGCCACCGGACTCTGCGGTGGCACGTTTCAGCAAATCAGGAATATCAAGCTTACTCAGCCGCTCGGCAATCATACTCGCCCTCGCCCAGCGATTGCGGTTCTGCTGCGCCAGTGCCTCTTGGAAATCCTGGTTGTCGATGTCAAAATCCAGACCCACAATGTGTATTGTGTTGCTACGCCAGACACAGGAGAGCTCGATTCCCGGAATCAACACGATATCGTTGGCTTTTGCTGCGCTGCGCGCCTCTTCGAGACCGTTAATGGTATCGTGATCAGTAAGAGCAAGGTGCGTAACCTTTTTTTCTGCAGCCCGATTGACGAGTTCTGTTGGCGTGAGAGCCCCGTCTGACGCGGTGCTATGGCAATGCAGATCAATGCACAAAACAGGGTCTTGCGGTATAGTCACAAAAATTCCAGAGTGAAGTAAGTGGCACACCAACGTTGGTCAAACAGGGTTGGTGCGAAACAGGGTGGTGTGAAACAGTGTACCAGCCATTCAACTCCATGCATTACTTAACAAGCTCGATCACAGACCCGGAGAACTGCATGTACTACGCCATTATCAGTGAAGATGTCGATAACAGCCTGCCTATGCGCCAGACCGCAAGACCGGCTCACGTCGAGAGACTGCACGAACTGAAAGCACAAGGGCGGCTTCTGGTGGCAGGACCTCACCCGGCTGTTGATACCGCCGACCCCGGCGACGCGGGCTTTTCGGGGAGTCTTGTCATCGCGGAATTCGATTCTCTGGTCGCAGCTCAGGCCTGGGCAGACAGCGACCCCTATGTGGACGCGGGCGTTTACCATAAAGTGATCGTTAAGCCGTTCAAGGTTGTGCTGCCTTAGAATCGCCGGGGTCGCGGGAATCCTTCCATGAGCTTATTGTAATGACAGCTCGCTTGAACAACCGGAAATCTGTGACAAAATTGCGGCTTTGACACAACGTATTTTTTAAACCGAATATCGTGGGAATTTTGCCAGTGACGCTCTTTCGCCTTGCCATCAGTGCGCTTTTTATACTGTCCTCCATCGCTGCGGCTCAGGCCAAAACCGCTTGGGTTGATGATCAACTCTATCTTCCCGTGCGATCTGGCGCCGGTTCTCAATACCGTATCATTGAGAACGCTGTGCCCAGCGGCACCGCACTGGAAGTTATTGAAACATCTGATTCCGGCTATACTCGAGTACGCACCCCAAAAGGCAACGACGGCTGGGTATCCAGCCAGTATCTCAGTGACACACCGATTGCCGCAGACCGGCTGAGAACCGTAAGCCGTCAGCTTGAACAGGCCCAGACTGAACTGTCTACGCTGAAAGGCCAGCTGAGCGAGGTTTCCAGTGAAAGAGATTCACTAAGCAACGCAGAGTCGTCTTTGTCGACCCGCTCGGAGGAGTTGCAGCAAGAGCTCAGGCGCATTAAGAATATTGCGTCGGATTCGATTAATCTGAAGCGTCGGAACGGGGAGTTACTGGAGGAAAGTCAGAAGCTGCGTAATGATCTCGAAGTGCTTACCGCAGAGAACGAGCGACTTGAAGCCAGCAAAGAATCCGATTTCATGCTGGTAGGGGCCGGGCTCGTCTTCGGAGGGGTACTTCTCGCGTTGGTTATACCGATGCTCAAACCCACAAGAAAAGCCGATAACTGGGCCTGAACGTTATGAAGGACTATTCAGAGAAGCGCGATTTTCATCGCATGCAGGTTGAATCGGAAATCGAGATCACCGATAGCAAGGGCAACACGTTTGCGGGTACCTGCAGGGACCTCAGCGCAACGGGTATGCAGCTGTTTGTGCGCAACCCGGTGGCCGTGGGAGAAGAACTGAACACGGTACTGCACCCAGGCAGTGATCAGTTCCCTCCGCTGGAAACGATCTGTGAGGTCATCCGGTGCGAATCGGAGGGTGACGGCTTCTTGTTGGGAACCAACATCAGCAAAGTCACCCGTTAGTCTGCAGTCCTGCCCTCGCACTTGTTAACCAAAGGCGAGGCCCTAAACCAAGGGCCTCTGTGATACAACAATACCGTTATTGTCAGCGTATACGTAGTGCCCCGGCCGGAACGTTACGCCATGGAACGTCACCGGCACATCCAGGTCGCCCAAGCCGCGCTTTTCACTCTTTCGAGGATAGGTCGCAAGCGCCTGGACCCCCAAATCCGTTTTGCCTATCTCGTCGACATCCCTCACGCAGCCATAAATAATCAGCCCCGCCCAACCGTTACTGGCGGCTTTTTCAGCGAGCATATCGCCCAGCAGCGCGTGCCGCATTGAACCGCCGCCGTCGACGACCATCACCCGCCCTTTGCCGGGCAACCCTACTTGCTCCTTGACGACCGAATTATCTTCAAAGCACTTTACGGTGACGATTTCGCCACCGAAGGCTTTTATTCCGCCGTAATTATTGAAGCCAGGTGCCACCACCTCAACTTCCGGATACTCGTCACACAAATCCGGGGTAATAATCGTTGCCACGCTATTTCGCTCCTTTCGTGCAGAACGTTAATCAGTCTATTTTCTCATCCGCCAGGAAGATCCAGGTATCCAGCACCGAATCCGGATTAAGGGATACGGTATCAATACCCTGATCCATCAGCCATTTTGCAAGATCGGGATGGTCAGACGGGCCCTGACCGCAGATACCGATATACTTGCCGGCCTTTTTGCACGCCTGAATCGCGTTGGACAGCAGCACTTTGACAGCGTCGTTTCGCTCATCAAACAGATGCGCAATAATGCCCGAATCCCGGTCCAGGCCAAGTGTCAGCTGGGTCAAATCGTTGGAGCCAATGGAGAACCCGTCAAAGTGCTCAAGAAACTGATCTGCAAGCAGCGCGTTGGCCGGTAGCTCGCACATCATAATCAAACGCAGGCCGTTTTCACCGCGCTTGAGTCCGTTCTCCGCCAGCAGCTTAACCACCTGCTCTGCCTCTCCAACAGTGCGCACAAAAGGCACCATCACTTCGACGTTTGTCAGGCCCATCACATCGCGCACTTTTTTGAGCGCGCGACATTCCAACTCGAAACAATCACGAAACGTTTCCGAGATGTACCTCGACGCACCCCGAAAGCCCAACATCGGGTTTTCCTCATCCGGCTCGTAAAGCGTGCCGCCGATCAGGTTAGCGTACTCATTGGATTTAAAATCAGATAGGCGCACGATGACTTTTTTGGGCGTAAACGCAGCGGCTAGAGTAGAAATACCCTCAACCAGCTTGTCCACGTAAAAATCAACCGGTGAACTGTAACCGGAGATACGCTTCTCTACGGTTTGTTTGATGTCTCTGGGCAAGCCATCAAAGTTCAGAAGCGCTTTCGGGTGCACACCAATCATGCGATTGATAATGAACTCAAGGCGCGCCAAACCAACGCCCTCGTTGGGCAATGACTGGAAATCAAAGGCCCGATCCGGGTTACCCACGTTCATCATGATCTTGAACGGAATGTTGGGCATGGAATCGACGGTGTTTTCACGCAGTTCAAAATCCAGTGCGCCTTCATAGATCAGGCCGGTGTCCCCCTCGGCACAGGAAACCGTCACTTCCTGGCCTTCCTTCAGCAGATCCGTGGCATCACCACAACCGACAACCGCCGGAATACCAAGCTCTCGGGCAATAATGGCGGCATGACAGGTACGGCCACCGCGATCAGTTACAATGGCAGCGGCCCGTTTCATGACGGGCTCCCAGTCTGGATCGGTCATGTCCGTTACCAATACATCGCCGGCCTGCACGCGATCCATTTCCTTGATGCTGGTTATAATCTTGACCGGGCCCGCCCCGATCTTGTGGCCAATGCTGCGACCTTCTACCAGAACCTTGCCGGTTTCGTTCAGCAGATAACGCTCCATAACGTTCGCGGATGCCCGGCTCTTGACCGTTTCGGGGCGTGCCTGAACGATGTAGATGCGGCCGTCGTCACCGTCTTTCGCCCATTCGATATCCATGGGGCGCTGATAATGCTTTTCGATAATCATGGCCTGTTTGGCCAACTCCTCAACCTCTGCGTCGGTAATACAGAAACGGTCGCGCTCCTCCTGGTCCACTTTCACCGTTTCCACAAGCTCGCCTGAGCCGGGCTTTGTGTGGTAAATCATCTTGATCGCTTTGCTACCAAGATTACGGCGAAGTACCGCCGGGCGGCCCGCATCGAGAGTCGACTTGTGAACGTAGAATTCGTCCGGGTTCACCGCTCCCTGAACCACCGTCTCGCCAAGGCCGTAGGAACCGGTGATAAACACAACACCCCTAAAACCGGATTCCGTATCCAGCGTAAACATAACGCCGCTGGAAGCCGTTTCACTGCGCACCATTTTCTGGATGCCAGCAGACAAGGCTACCAGCTTGTGATCAAAGCCATGGTGAACGCGGTAGGAAATGGCGCGATCGTTAAAGAGAGAGGCGAACACCTCTTTCACCGACGTGCGCACCTGCTCAAGCCCGACAACGTTCAGAAAAGTTTCCTGCTGCCCCGCAAAGGACGCATCCGGCAGATCTTCGGCCGTTGCAGACGAGCGCACGGCCACGGCCATTTTGTCGTTGCCGTTGAGTATTGTCTCGTAAGCTTCCTTGAGCGCGATTTCCAGGGCGTCCGGGAACGGCGTATCAATAACCCATTGGCGTATTTTTGCGCCGACACGGGCAAGCTCGTTCACGTCGTTAATATCAAGACTGTCGAGAATGTTGTCGATTTTGTCCTTCAGGCCATCTTTGGCCAAAAACTCACGGTAGGCATGTGCGGTGGTGGCGAAGCCACCTGGAACCGACACCCCTGCGTTGGCCAGATTACTGATCATTTCACCGAGGGAAGCGTTTTTACCGCCTACCCGGTCAACATCGGACATTCCCAGGTGATCAAACCAGATTATGTAATCTTCCAAAGCGTGTCTCCCTCAATTCTGTAAGGCAAAAAATAAACCGGGCCAGCGGTATCAAGCGTAAAAAGCGGACAACAACCACTGCGGAGTCTCGAACTTGGCGTGTATGATACTGTAACCTTCGGATTTTACCTAGGGAGCCGGACTAACACCATGAAACGTACAGCCTTCTTTATTTCCGACGGCACTGGCCTGACCGCTGAAGCGCTCGGTCACAGCCTTCTGGCGCAATTCGAAAAAATAGAGTTCGAGCGAGTTACCGTGCCCTATATTGACGATGTAGACAAAGCCCGGGACATGGTGAAACGCATTAATAATGCAGCCGAAATCGATGGCACCCGGCCGCTAGTGTTCGACACCATTCTGGACGGTGCTATTCGTAACATCATCTCGGACGCACAGGGCTTTATGGTGGATATTTTCGGGACATTCCTGAGCCCTTTGGAGCAAGAGCTGAAATCGTCTTCATCGTATTCGGTGGGCAAGTCCCATGCGATCAGCAACGGAGGGGTATATGAGCGCCGCATTCATGCGGTGAACTTTGCTCTGGACAACGATGACGGTGCCCGCACCCGACATTACGATGAAGCCGACCTGATCCTCGTAGGCGCATCCCGCAGCGGTAAAACCCCCACCTGCCTTTATCTGGCGCTGCAGTACGGCGTTAAAGCCGCCAACTACCCGATTACGGAAGAGGATCTTACCGATCAGCAGATGCCCAAAGCCCTCCGCCCGCACAAGGAAAAGATCTTTGGCCTGACGATTGAGCCCGAAAGACTGGCAACCATCCGCAATGAGCGGCGGCCCAACTCCCGCTATTCGTCCATTCAGCAATGCATGCACGAGATCGAAGAAATTGAACTCATGTACCGGAGGGAACGCATTCCGTTTCTGAACACCACGGCTTATTCGGTCGAAGAAATCGCGACGCGCATCATGGTGGCTACGGGATTGAAGCGGAACCGTTAAACCGACCTGCGCTGACACGCAGGCAGGCTCACATTGGCCTGCCTGCGTTTTTACCTACAGCTCCTGAATGGTCAGGCCAAGCCCTTCAACAAGCTTACGATGCTCCGGGCCCGTCACCACCGCGGTGCTGGCTTTTTCGGGTACCAGCCAGGTAGCGGCGACCCGCTTGAGATCCTCAAGCGTTACCGACAAGATCCGCGCACGGAAACGTCCCCGCTGCTCAGGGCTGCGCCCGAACAACTTGTTGTGGAACGCATGACGGGCCGCACCCGCCGGCGAATGCGGGCGATCAAGCTGACCAATAACGCCAAGAATGGACTCTTCGAGCTCTTGATAGTCATGATCTGTTTCCTGAAGCCACACCAGCGCCTTGTCGAAATCTTCAAGGGTTTCGGCCAGGCGCGGATCCCGGTATGAGAAAAATCGGAAGTTGCCGTTTACGCTGTCCTGGGCCGCCCCGCCGCCGTAGGCACCACCTTTCTCGCGAATAACCCGGTGCAAATAGCCATTACGCAAAAAACCACCGAGCACGGTGAGCGCCGCTGCATCGGGGTGGTCGACCGGCACGGTACTATAAGCGCGGGCGCAGAAGTTGACCTGCGTGGATGTCAGCCAGGCTTCGCGGGTAACATAGCTCACCGGGTCCATCTTCCAGTTTGCGGATTTAATGCCTTCATCACCCTGCCAGCACGTTTTCAGATCGTCGATCAAAGCTGGAAGCTGCTCTTCCTCGCCAATCAACAGGAACTCTCGCGCCTGTTTGCGAATTCTGTTGTGCAACCCGGCCAGGCTCTTACAAAAAGCATCAAGTGCTGCCGGATCCTTCAGGGATTGGTCCAATTCCTTGGTGCCGCGAATGCCGGCCAGGCCACCAAGCCGGAACGCCAACCAAGCTCCCGGGCCCATGCCCTGCGCCGCCGCACCCATGGCTAGCGCGTGCCCACTGCCGGTTACGGCCTGCTCACGGCGGGCTCGGATCTGGGCAATAATTTCCCGTATACGGTCTTTTTCATCAAATCGGGCGTTGGTGTACACGTCTCGAAGCAGTTCTGTCAGCACGGTTCGATTGCGAGCGAGCGCTTTGCCGCTGAAGATCATGTAGCCAGACAGGCTCTGGACGTCGTCAATGCCGCCTTTGGCGGTAAACGAGGCACCAATGCCCCCGGATTCCGCTGAAATTCGATCCTGCATTTGCAGGTAATCGAGATCGCCGCAGCCGACTTCGGATATCAAAGCGCTGTAATACGGCAACAACAACAACTCCTGCTCAGTCAATTCCGGCAGAGGGAGCACAATCTGCTCGTAGACCAGTCCGTTGGTGCCCCGCGCAAAGAGGGTTGCCGAAATATCACCATCAAAGCGAGATTCAGGTTCCGGCATTTGCAGCGGCACGTCGGTGAGATCTACCTTTGGCAGAATGGAATCGTCATCTTTGCGCGTCTGGCGATCTTCTAGCGCTTTGGCGCGATCAACGATCTGCGTCACTTCCTCGTGGGTAAGTTGCGCTTTGCGTTTTGCCAGGGCTTCGCGAATTGCCTGCTGACGGCGCGCATCAAGCTTGTCGTCGGGGCGTAAAGTCAGCGTTACCCGGTGCGGATTATCCAGAAGCTTGCGGCGAATAAGGCCGGGTATGAACTGGGGATCGCGAATTTTTTCGCGCAGTGTGGCCAGAACCGGCTCCAGATCAAGTAGTTCAACCGGATCACCGCCGTGCACCATGGGCGCAATCGCGCTCATGATAAGCTGCAAACCGTAGGGAAAACTGTCTCCGGCAATTTCACGCTGATGCAATTCAAGCTGATGCAGGATAGCTTCCAGACGTTCCTGGCTGACGCCCTCCCGGGCCACGGTTTCAAGCGTATTTTCAATGAGCGCTTCCAGGTCTTTTTGCTTCTCGGGCTCGCTGCCTTCGATACCGCAAACGAAGGTCATTTCCCGGTTGGAATCTTCCAGCCCACACATGGGGGAAGGCGCCTGGCCAATATCGGTGGTTTCCAGCGCACGCATCAATGGCGACGCGCTGTTTTCCAGCAGAACAGCAGACAACAGCTGTCCTTCCAGGTTTTCTTGCAGATCAAAACTTTGGCCCAACAGCCAGCCCACAACAATGTGGGTTTTGTTGGCGGTGTCTTCACCCTCATTGACACCATAACCCTGCTCTACGCGAACCGGCGCATACATGCGTTTTTCATCGCGCACTGGCAGTTCAATATCCAACTTGTCAAAACGTTTGAGCGCAAGTTCCTCAAATCGTTCGTGGTGCTCGTGCGCCGGGATATTACCGTAGGTGGCAAAAATCGCGTTGCTGGGATGGTAATGGTGCCGGTAAAAACGGATGAGGTCATCGTAGCTCAGGTCCACGATGTGATCCGGCTCGCCACCGCTGTTGTAATGGTATGTCGTCGTCGGGAACAGATGGCTACTCAGGTTCTGCCATAGCTGCGAGGTGGCAGAACTCATGGCACCTTTCATTTCGTTGTATACAACGCCCCGGTAAACCAGATCCGTGTCCGGATCGTCCGGCTTGTCAAACTCCAACCGATGACCTTCCTGGGCAAAATCCAGCGGGTCCAGCTTGGAGAAAAACACAGAGTCCAGATATACAGACAAAAGGTTATCAAAATCCTTGCGGTTCATACTCGCGAAGGGATAAGCCGTCCAGTCACTGCTGGTGAACGCATTCATGAACGTGTTCAACGAACGACGAATCATCATGAAAAACGGATCGCGAACAGGGTAGCGCTCACTGCCGCACAGTGCCGTGTGCTCAAGAACATGGGCAACACCAGAAGAATCCATCGGGAAGGTTCTGAGCGCTACAAAAAACACATTCTCGTCGTTATCCGCCGCGAGATGCAGATGGCGGGCACCGGTTTTTTTGTGGCGATACTCTTCAACGTCAAGGTTAAGCGTATCAATCCGGTGACTGCGAAGCTTCTCAAAAGCCGGATGGGTTGCGTTATCGATCACTGCAGCCATTCAAACTATCCTGTCGTTAAACAATTGGAGAATGACAGGGTAACACGTAGTATCAATTATCATGTATCCGTCACCCAGCGATAAGGTAGCCCCAGATCCATGAGCACACCCTCAAGCCCGGCCGGTTCAGGCGCAACCAGCGACTCGCAGGCTCAAGACGTAGCAGCCTACTGCTTGGAACGACGCAGGTATCTTGAGCGCATCCGCAAAGCCCCGGAGATACGGCGGCGTTTCTGGCGCGAAGTCGCTGCCTATTTCATGCGGCGTCTCATCTGGTCTTTCGGTTTCTTCCCGGTATTCATGGCCGTCTGGGTACCGCTGGTGCTATCGAGCCTTAACCCTGTGGTTCTCGCGTCAGACCTTATTCCCCTGCTGCAAAACTTCGTAGACTCAAACCCCGAAGTGCAGGCTACAACACTCAGCACGATTGCCGTTGCCTGGGCGTCGGTCGGTTTCTTTTTTCTGATTTTCGATTTTGTCCTCACGCCGTTCAAATCCCCTTACGAATACGAAGCAGACGTATATATGAGAGCGTGGGAGCAACTCAATCAGGAGCAACTTCCGGCCAAAGTGTGATTTGCCCTGCATTCTCGCAAACTTCAGACGTTTTCAGTTACCTCACTCGGAACTCTCTGGGTAGGATGAAACCATGGCCGGTCGTTTTACCGGAGCAAAATTTACCGGGCTGCATCCTGCCCGAAACATAAAGTAACAGCTTGAGGTAGTAAGATGGCGATCAACAATGCTCTTCTGGTGGACGATTCCAAGGTAGCCCGTTTTGCCCTGAGGAAATTGCTGGAAAGCCGCGACATGAACGTCAATATGGCCAGCTCTGCTGAAGAGGCTCTCACGTTTCTCAACAGCCACGAGCACCCGGATGTCATTTTCATGGATCACCTGATGCCGGGAATGAACGGTATAGAAGCGACCAGGGCCATCAAAAACAACCCGGATACCGCTGGCATACCGGTTATTATGTGCACCTCCCAGAAGTCTTCATCGTTTACCAACGAAGCGCGAGAGTTTGGCGTCTATAGCATTCTGACAAAGCCTACACAGCCGGACGACTTCGCTCAGGTGCTGGACCAACTGGCAAACGATGTCACTCAAGGTGCACTGCCAGCTGCGCCTCATTTTGATCAGGAACCTGCTTCGAATGGCGACACTTCGCCCAACCTTATGCCACCTGTCGATGATCTGATCGAACAGGCTGTGCAAAATAACCGCCTTCACGAACTGCTCAGTTCGCTGTTTGACGAACAGTTTGAGCTCCTTAGTCGCGCCCTGGACGAGTCACATGCCAAGCACGAAAACGTGCAAGAAGAGCGTATCGCACGCCTGCGTGACCAAGTAACGGCTGAGGTAAGCCAACATCTGACCCGGGAACTGGCAGATCTCAAGAGAGAACCTTCTGATGGCTCTGCTGAAAACTCTGGTTTCACAAGCGGCCAGATGGCTGAGCTGAAGGACCATATTACCAGCGTACAGACCATCGATAGCGAGCTGTGGCAAACATTGCAATCTGAGGCCATGCAGCAAACCCATGAGATCTCCCGTGAGACGGCAGAAGACGTTGCCCAGCGAACCATTGATTTGTTCGTGGCGCAGCAGCGTTCTGCTCCACCCAGGGTATATGCCGTCGGGCTGGCTTTTTGTCTTGGTGTGTGCAGTTTCGGGATTATCTGGTTTGCCGGCCTGTTGGGGTAATTACCCCCGGCAATCCTGATCACTGACCGGACACTCGCCCAATGAATTTTGATAGAATGCCGGGATCATTCAATCATACCCGCCCGGAAATTTGATGAACCACCTGTTTGTAGACAACCTCACCGTTATTGATTTCGCTTACCTGGACCCCAGCCGGGGATTGGTTGGGGAAAGCTGGATTGCCGACGTGGTGCTTGGGGGCGAGCTTGATGACCAGGGAATGGTATTCGATTTCAGCAACGTCAAGCGCACCATCAAACGTATCATCGACGAGAGAGTGGATCATCGGCTGGTTATACCTCGCGGCTACGAAGGCCTGTCGTGGAACCAGGACACACCCGATACGTTTTGCTGGGCGTTAACCGACGGCAGCCATATCGTGCACCGGTCACCAGACGAAGCCGTTGTCTGGCTGTCCTCAGAGCGAGTAGTGCCATCGGCGGTGGCGGCCCTGCTTGAGCGAGAGCTGATGGCGGTATTGCCTGCAAATGTGATCTCGGTGGAAATCAATCTCCGGGAAGACGTGATTGAAGGCGCCTATTACCACTATGTTCACGGACTGAAAAAGCACCTTGGAAACTGCCAACGCATTGCCCACGGCCATCGTTCACCCATCCGCATTGATCGCAATGGCCACCGGGATTACGACCTTGAGCGTGCTTGGGCAAAGCTCTGGCAGGATATCTACGTAGGTTCTGAGGAAGACGTGGTTCGGCGTTATGTTGGAGACCATGATGTGCACTACATAACCTTCGAGTATGAGGCCAATCAGGGACAATTCGCGCTAACGCTGCCCGAGGCGCGGGTATACATGCTGAATACGGATACGACCGTGGAACTGATTGCCGCGCACATTGCAAGCCAACTTAAAGTTGAGTGCCCCTCTGATAACATTCGGGTAAAGGCGTATGAGGGCGTTGGCAAGGGCGCCATTGCGTCGCGCTAATCGTTCTTGCAGGCACAAAAAAACCGCCCGAAGGCGGTTTTTTTGATGGCTATCCGGTGGACTAAACCGTCAAGCCGTATTGGCGTCCCCTAGGGGGTTCGAACCCCTGTTGCCGCCGTGAAAGGGCGGAGTCCTAGGCCACTAGACGAAGGGGACTAAAATTGGTGGAGCCAGACGGGATCGAACCGTCGACCTCAACACTGCCAGTGTTGCGCTCTCCCAGCTGAGCTATGGCCCCTCAACGGCTGCGTATATTAAGGATCCGCCCTGTGGGCGTCAACCTTTGGCAGCACTTTTTTTCCAGTTTTCTGAACTTCCCTGTTCAGACTGCTCACTTCTTCAACAAAATGGTTGTTAACCGCCCAGCAGGGCTAATCGCCCAGCGCCGCGTATTCTTTTTCCACTTTCTTGGTTTCCTTCTTGGAGAAGCCTCCAAGCACGTCCAAAGCCTTACGCAAACGAGATCGGGTCATGTCCGGCCCCAACATCTCCATAGAGTCCATAACAGACCAGGAGTTCGGCGTACCGGCAATGGCCACGAACACAGAAAACATGAAGTCGCCCATCTTCATATCCAGGGCTTTGGCCAAAAATTTGATATCCGCAAAAATAGTGTCCTTACTCCAGTGGCGCTGAGCTTCAAGCTTCCACAAGGTAAACTGGAGCACTCGCTTAATCTGACTCTCTTCCAGTTTGTTGTGGGCAAAGTCTTCTGGTTTCAAATCCAGCATGCCCGAGAACATGAACTGGGCCATGGGTGCCACATCCGAGAACACTTCCGCCCTACCCTTGATATGCGGCACCAGCGCTTTAAGCGCGTCTTCGTTAAACCACCACTGGCGCATACGCTCGATAAACTGCTCGTCGGTGAGGTCGTCGCGCAGCCACTGACCGTTGAGCCAGCGCAGTTTTTCCACGTCGAAAACCGGGCCGCCGAGAGAAACACGCTGAATGTCGAAGTTAGCGATCATCTCGTCCAGCGTGAACTTTTCACGCTCATCCGGCATCGACCAACCCATGCGGCCAAGGTAGTTAGTGACCGCTTCGGGCAAAAAGCCCATGCGCTCGTAAAAATTGATGCTGGTCGGGTTCTTGCGTTTGGAAAGCTTGCTCTTGTCCGGGTTGCGCAGCAGCGGAAGGTGACACAGTACAGGCATATCCCAGCCAAAATACTGGTAGAGCAACTTGTGCTTGGGCGCTGAGTTAATCCACTCTTCACCGCGCAGCACGTGGGTGATTTCCATCAGGTGATCATCAACCACGTTCGCCAAGTGGTAGGTTGGCATGCCGTCGGATTTCAACAGAATCTGACAATCCACCTGCGCCCAGTCGATTTCGATATTGCCCCGCAGCATGTCATCGATTTCGCAAACGCCCTCATCCGGCACCTTCATACGGATCACGTGGGGCTCACCTGCATCCAGGCGGCGCTTGACCTCTTCTTCGGACAGCTCAAGGTTCCCTTTGATGCCAGGATTCAGGCCTTGGCTCTTGCGCTCCTCACGAATGGCCTCCAACTCTTCCGGTGTGCGGAAACAGTAAAAGGCGTGGCCCGCAGTCACCAGGTCTTCCGCGTACTGGCGGTAGGAGTGATTGCGCTCAGACTGGCGATACGGCCCGTGAGGCCCACCTACGTCGGGGCCTTCGTCCCAGTTGAGACCAAGCCAACGCAATGCTTTGAGAATATCCTGTTCCGATTCTGCCGTGCTGCGCACCTGATCTGTATCCTCTATACGCAGAATAAACTGCCCGCCATGCTGCCGGGCAAAACACAGGTTGAACAGGGCCACGTAGGCAGTACCAACGTGTGGATCACCCGTGGGTGATGGGGCAATTCGGGTACGTACAGTCATGAAACCTTCCTGAAAATCGGTGGCCGTTTGATAAACCCGGCATTATACCGGCCCGGGCATTATTTCGCATGATCGCTAAGCGTATCATTGCATTTGCCCTCATACGCACCACTAGGGTTTGCGATTTCGTCGTCAGTAATGTAATATTATAACATTGCAAACACACGTCAGGATCCAAATATTCCATGCGTAGCTTCAAAACAGTTTTCGCTCTAGCGCTAAGTGCCAGCGTCGTTCTTTATACCAACACGGCGCTCGCCGATGTGCGTATTTTGACGTCCATCAAACCGCTGGAACTTCTGGTGCGCGCGGTCGCCACGGACGATATGCACACAAGCACTCTGGTACCGGCGGGCGCCAGCCCCCACAGCTATTCGATAACGCCATCGAAACGCCGGGCACTGGAAAGCGCCGACATCATCTTCTGGGTGGGCCCGGAAATGGAGACATTCCTGAATCGCCTCTTAACCGGCCGTGAATTTGCTAATCGTTCCGTTGCGCTGATGAAGCTTGATACAGAAAACAGTCCCGAGGATCATGAAATTAACCGCAACGAGCATGATCACGGCGAAGGGGAAGATCCGCACATCTGGGTAGACCCGCTCAGGGCTATTGCCATGGCGGAAAGCATTCGGGACGCCCTGGCGCAGCTCGAAGGGGCAGATAAATCCGCCCTGGATCGCAACCTGAAAACATTTCGTGCGTCCATTATCCAGACACAAACGCACATTCAAGAGCATCTCGAACCTCTACAGAACGTCAGTCTGTTTGCGTACCACAACGCCTTCACCCGGTTCGCGAAACATTATAATCTGAACGTTGAGGCCGTGCTGACCCTGAATCCCGAACTATCGCCGGGAGCCCGGCATATTGCGGACGTTCAAAAACGTTTGAGCGCTGCAAAGCACCCATGCCTGCTAACTGAGCCGCAATTCAACCGACAATGGTGGCGCTCCATCACCGAGGGGTTGGATATCACCTTCAGCACGTGGGACCCGATGGCCACAGACATTGATACAACCGCCAACGGTTATGCGGCCTTCCAACAGAGCATCGCCGACGCCGCGCTCAAATGCCTACCAGAGAATGCTCAGCATTAATGGAATGGACACCATGGCCAGAAGCGTCTGGCCACTGATGATGCCCGCCATCAGCGGCGCATCGCCGCCTAACTGCCGGGCCAGAATGTAGGCCGATGTTGCCGTTGGAAGCGTGGCCAGAAGCACGGCCACCTGCACCAGCGTGCCTTCAAGTCCCAATACCATGGCGAGACCGGCAGCCATCAGAGGGAACAGCAACAGCTTCAATACTGACGACAGTATGAAAGGCACAGAACCACCCCGCAGGGCTTTAAGCTGAAGCCCTGCGCCAACCGTCATGAGCCCCATAGGCAACGCCAGATTGCTCAGAGGTGCCAGGGTGCCGGCAATGAGCGGATGGAAGCCAATCTCGAAAAAGCTCCAGATAACCCCGATGACCGACCCGATAATAAGTGGATTTGACGCAATTGCGCGCAACACGGGCTTCACCCGCACTGGCCCCGGAGTCGCCACCAGCGAAAACATCAATATGCACAGCAGATTTAACATCGGCACCATGACGGCAACGGCAATGGCTGTGAGCGACAGGCCTTCATCACCCAACAGCATTCCGCCTGCCGCAAGCCCCACGTAGGAATTAAACCGGATAGCGCCCTGGTATACCGAAGAAAAGACTGGCCCACTCCAGCGCCAGAAAAACTGTGCAACGGCCAGTAACAGCGTCATCGCCAGCAACATCGAACCAATAAGCAAAGCGGTGTCGCCATAGGCCGAAGCCGGCAGCCGGGCCTGGCCGAGCTTGAATACCAGCATGGCAGGAAAGAGCACATAGTAGGTAAACCGTTCGGCCTGAGGCCAGAAGTCTACAGACGGAAATGCCCAGCGCCGGAACAGGTACCCCAATACAATCAACGCAAACACAGGCACCAACGCCTGAATCATAACCGGCATACCAAACACTCCAGCATCAGTTGTTCACAACGGATAACGACTCCGGCCCAAGAAGCGTGAAACGGGAAGCCGCGCAGCATAGCAGAAGGCCGGTAAATCGTCTGCTGACCGCGACTAGCGTAATGTCTCTTGTCGGCGGTCATCCTGCCAGGTAGTCAGCCTGGCCCAAGCCTGCCAGACTATTCCCCGTTACGCTGTCATGGAGCGTTTTAGCGTTATATCTATCGTCAGGGAGTACCCATGCCGTCCGAACCCAAACCTAGCCAGGCAAAGGCACCGTCAAAAGCGCCATCAAAAGCACCGTCAAGAGCACCGTCAAGAGCGACCCGCATCATTCATAACCGTCGCCATCAGGATAGCTTCGGCAGCCCTTATTCGCCGGTTTACAACACAACCACCTATCGCTTCGCGAACACGGCAGCTTTGCAAGACGTAATTGAAGGCCGCACGCCAGGCAATCTTTACACTCGCTGGGGCAGCAATCCAACCATCCGGGAACTTGAACAAGGGCTGGCCGGCCTTGAAAATGCAGAAGATGCTCTGGCGTTCGCTTCTGGCATGGCGGCTATTTCTGCAACGTTGTTTGCCCATGGGCGCAACGGCATTGTCTGCTTTGGGGATCTTTACGGCGGAACTCAGGAATTATTAACGCAACACCTGGAACCACTGGGCATACCCGTGACTTTTCTGCTGCAGAGCGAATTCGATCAACTGGCCGATGCTTTGAACAGGCCCGGTATGTTGGTGTACTGCGAATCCCCGGCTAACCCGACCCTCGGCATACTGGACATACGCAAGCTGGCGTTGCTAGCTCACGCCAAAGGCGCCCTTTTGGCCGTCGACAATACCTTTGCCTCACCTGTGAATCAACAACCGCTGGTGCTAGGCGCCGATTTCAGCATCCACAGCGCAACCAAATTTCTTGGTGGCCACAGCGACCTCACCGCAGGTGCTGTTATGGCATCGGCCGAGCAGATCAGGCCAATTGCACTATGGCGCAAAAATCTTGGTCAGATTCTGGCCCCTGAAACCGCTGCGCTACTCTCGCGCAGCCTCCGAACCCTGCCCTTACGGGTACGCCAGCATAACGACAACGCGATGGCCGTTGCTCAGGCTATGGTTAACCACCCGGCTATCAAACAGGTGCTCTACCCCGGTTTACCTGACTTTCCCGGCCATGATTTGGCAGCGCAACAGATGGACGGATTTGGCGGCGTGCTGACTCTGGAGATCAGGGGCGGCCGGGAACAGGCCGCCAAAGTCGCCGACAATCTACGGGTTTTTCTGCTTGCGACCAGTCTGGGCGGCGTGGAAAGCCTGGCATCCCAACCCTGCGCCACGAGCCACCACGGCATTAGCCGCGAGGAGCGAGAACGCCGAGGAATCACCGACGGCATGTTGCGGCTGTCGGTGGGGCTGGAAGACGCGCAAGATCTGATCGCAGATCTGCAACAGGCGTTAAACCTGCTTTAAATCACCGTTACTGAGGAAGTCGCGAAGGGCTACCGCATTGTTGTGTTCGGTGTCCTTGGCGGCAAACACCAATGTCAGGCGCTTGTGTTTCTCTATAATCGACTGCAATTTTTCCAGATCCTCAACCGCATCGTTTTGTTTCAGCTCTTTGAGGTATCGCTGCTGAAACTCCGTCCATTTCTCCGGGTCGTGGCCAAACCACTTTCGCAGTTCGGTAGTGGGTGCCAGGCCTTTCAGCCAGGCCTCAAGTTCTGCATCCTCTTTGGCAACGCCACGGGGCCATATTCGGTCGACCAGAATACGCGGGCCGTCGGAGCGCGCGGCGGCGTCATAAGCTCTTTTGATTCGAATTTCCATCATCGGGCCTCCGTTTTATCGGTCAGAAAAACAAGTATGGATCAGATAAGATCATCCGGACTCAACTGCTCCACGGAATTTTTACCCAGCAGGGCAAGCGTCAACTCCACTTCATAGCGGACGTTTTCTAACATCCGGCAAACCGCCGCCTCGCCCCCTGCCGCCAGCGCGTAAGCCCATGCGCGACCCACCAGACAGGTGTTTGCGCCCAGACAAAGCGCCCTGACTACATCCTGGCCAGACTGCACGCCGCCATCAAACAGAATGTCGGTTTTCCCGGATACGGCTTCTACGATGGCGGGCAACGCCGAGATGGTTGAAGGTGCGCCATCAAGTTGTCGCCCCCCATGATTGGAAACCACAATGCCGTCGGCCCCGACATCCACCGCCGAACGCGCATCATCGGGATCCATAATCCCCTTGATCACAAGCTTGCCGGGCCAATGCTGTCGCACCCAATCCAGATCTTTCCAGGTAACAGACGCGTCAAACTGCTTCTCGACCCACGCTTTGAAATCCTCAGGATTACGGCCCGACGGAACCGCATCGGCAAGATTGCCAAAGGTCAACGGCTTGCCTTTAACGGCAACATCCCAAAGCCAGAGTGGATGGGAAAGCAGGTCAGACAGTTTCTGGATTTTCCCCCAGGGTGAGAGGCCGCCGCTCATGCCATTGCGCACATCGCGATATCGCACACCGAGCCTGGGGAGGTCAACCGTAAAGACGAGCGTTGAGTACCCTGCTTTGTGCGCCCGATTGAGCAGCGCCTTGGAGTAGCCTCTGTCTTTGAGCACATACAGTTGAAACCAGTTGGCCACATCGGTTGACTCGGCAACCTCTTCCAGCGAGCAGATGGAGACGGTACTCAGGCAAAACGGCACGCCCTTCTTTTGCGCTGCCCGAGCCGCCTGAACCTCGCCCCGACGCGCCAGCATGCCCGCAAGGCCTACAGGCGCGAGCACCAGCGGCAGTGAAACATCCTGGCCCAGTATTCGTGCGGTGGCAGATACGTTGGCAACATCCCGCATCACTCTCTGGCGAAAGCGCAAGCTCTGGAAATCTTCCGTGTTTTCTCTGAGAGTCTGCTCGGAAAAGGCACCACCATCAACGTAGTCGAACATCATCCGGGGCAACCGGGCTTCGGCAAGTGCGCGGTTATCCGTGGTATTTGCGGGCGTAATCATAGGGGTGCGTATTCTCCGGTTTGTTCGGTCTGGCAATGACGTATCTCCCAGCATAGTAGCAAGCTTGCCTGATCTGAAGCTCTCCGGGGGTTGGCCATTTACTCCGATCACGCCGCTCATGACGCAGATCATTCGGCAATCTGCTTTTTTGACAGATGCAAAGGCGTAAGCCCCTCGCCTCTGTTAATACTTCTAATACTTATGTGTTAACGAATACGCCTGTTTTAACAAGATGCGCGAAATGCAGCGCATAAAAAGCCTCTATTTTTTAATATCTCAGTGCAACAAAGAGAGATCACGCCATGGATACCATCACAGTTCGGCTCTATCGCTACAATCCGGAAACCGACGGCTCGCCCTATGAGCAAGATGTGACCGTGGATTCGAGTTACCGGAACCGTATGGTGCTGGACGTTCTTGAGCACGTTAAAACCATTGACCCCACCCTTTCTTTTCGCCGCTCCTGTCGCGAGGGCGTCTGCGGGTCTGACGGCCTGAATATTAACGGTCGCAACGGGCTTGGGTGTATCACACGGGTAAGTGACGCTCTTGGAAAATCGACCACCCTGGTCATTCGGCCACTGCCAGGCATGCCGGTTATTCGTGATCTGGTGGTCGATCAAACGCTTTTCTTCAAACAGTACAAAAGCATTCAACCCTGGTTGATCAATGACAAGCCCCGCCCGGCCATCGAGCGGCTCCAAAGCCCCGAAGACCGGGCAAAGCTCGATGGTTTGTATGAGTGCATTCTCTGCGCCTGCTGCTCTTCTGCCTGTCCGTCCTGGTGGTGGAACCCGGAAAAATACGTGGGGCCCGCAGGTTTGCTGCAAGCCCATCGTTTTCTACTCGACTCCAGGGACACCGCAACGACCGAACGCCTGGCGAAGCTTGAAGATCCGTTCAGCGTGTTCCGCTGCAGAGGGATTGGCAACTGCACGGCTTATTGCCCGAAAGGCCTTAATCCCATGAGAGAAATTGGTCGAATCAAAGCCATGCTTTTCCGGCAACAGGTTTGATAAGGCATTAATCGTTATTAATTCAATTTGATCGGCAAACCTTGCACAAGCGTTTACACTGAGCTGTTGACTAACCCATAAATACAAACAGGTCTACAACAGGAGCAGCTTGATGCAAGCAATTCGATCCTATACCCAGTCCGTTTCGGCGATCATGACGCTGATGATGATTTTGAGTTCGATGTGGGCGATCCCCGCCTCGGCAAGCATCGTTGGCACAGGCGAACTCTTGACCGAACAGCGCGCTGATATCGACCGCGATGCGCTGATGGGCATGTTAGAGCGCGATGAGGTTAAAAGTACGCTGGCGAGTATGGGAGTGGGCGAACAAGAGGTAAGAGACAGAATTCAGAGCCTAACGCCTTCCGAATTGGCGGATTTCAAGCAACAGCTTGCCCAGGCTCCCGCCGGCGAAGGCGTGGTTGGCATCATCGTGCTGTTCCTGCTGGTCTTCATCATCACAGACATGCTGTGCGCAACGGATATCTTTCCGTTCATTAACTGCATACGTTAACCGCATTACTGTGCATACGTTCTGGCAAAGGCAAAGCCGTTTTGGTTTGCGGGTGTTATGGAGAGTGCTGTCGGGAGCGCTGCTGGGCGTGTTGCTCTCAGGCTGCGCCAACCAGCCGCATTGGCCAGACGCGTATGGACCGGACGCGTATGAGAGCAGCAACCTGACAAGTATTGCGTCTACTCGCCGGTCTCTTACCAGCACCATTCTTACTAACGTGCCGTTTCATCCACAGGAAAAATACCAGTGTGGCCCGGCATCACTGGCGATGATGCTTAATGCTCAGAATGTAGACGTTTTGCCGGATGAATTGGTCGACCGCGTGTACCTACCCCAGCGCAAAGGTGCTCTGCAAGTAGAGATGGTGGCAGCGGCGCGCCAATATGGAATGCTGGTTTATCCGCTGGCGCCAAAACTTGAGAGTATTCTGGACGAGGTCCGGGCGGGACACCCCGTTCTTATTCTGCAAAATCTGCGCTTCGAATGGTGGCCGCAATGGCATTTTGCGGTGGTTATCGGATATGACAGCGTAAAAAGGACGCTGATACTTCATTCGGGCATACAGGCGAATTATCGCCAACCCGCAACGGTGTTTATGGCAACCTGGAACCGCTCGGAACGCTGGGCGAGGGTCATTTTGCCACCTGACAAGATACCGTCTACAGCCGAACCGCTCACCTTTTTGATGGCAGCGCACGATCTGGAAACGACCCGGCAGACCATCGCGGCGACGTCCGCCTACAAAGCGGCACTCAGAACCTGGCCCGATCAGCCGGCGGCATTGCTGGGATTGGGTAACATTGCCTATCAGCAGGCGCAGTGGTCCGAAGCGGAAGGTTACTATCGCGCCATGACGGACCAGTTTCCCGACATCAGCGCTGGCTGGAATAACCTCGCCGAGGCGCTACTCAGACAAGGCAAACACGAAGAGTCCACAGACATGATGAACAAAGCCCTGGAAACCGGAAAGCACCCTGAAAGCTCTGGCGCGAGTTAACCGGTTTCGGTTGGGCTGTCCACTTCAGGTTCTTTACCTAAAAACAGCTTCTCCAGATTCAAAAAGCCGTCCTGGATGAGGTCGAAACCCTTATCTATCTCGCCGGCAAGCGTCTCGTTCATCATGCCCAACGCCGTAATCTGGTCCCGGGCTTCCGCATAGCCTTTCTCGATGCCCGCGCGGGCTTGAGACAGCAAATCCGTAAGCTTCTCAACATCTCCCCCGGCATCTGCTTCTTGTTGCAGGCGGTTTTGCACAAATCCAAGAATGCGGCTGGCAACGTCAGAAGCGGTAGGTGGCTGAGACTGTGCAGCGTACTTATCCGCGACGGGCGATTTTACTCCTCCCCCACCACCCATGGCCTCCTGAACCCGTTGTTCCAGGCGCGCGCGCAAAACATTAATGGCGTCCGCGGGTGTGCGAATCGTCGCCTGTTTGTCGACTCGCGACTCAGCGGTTACCCGGCTGGCGGGCCTGCTCTGTGACGGGCCTGCGGTTGCTCGACCGGTCGCATCCGGTCCACGACCAACAATTGGCTCTACCATAACCATTTCCTCCTGCAAGGACGTATATGTAATGGTTATCGGCAGATACTGGCTAAGCTTTAAGATCGACTGGTTATAGTAAAGCCTATATACAGCAAGACCGAACGCCTGCCGGTTTATCCTATTTTTTAACCCAACGGTCGTCCACCTGAATGTACTGTCCCGGTGGGGTTTTTTCGACCGCTTTCTGGCCTGCGACCGTCTCGACTTTGGTGACCGCAATGCCATGTTTTTCAGCGATTTTCTTGTAAGCTTCGCGGCGCGCATCGTTGATGGCACTGACAAGCTCCTGAGCCTTTGGGTCAGCATTTACGGCGGCCAGATAACCCGCCTGTGTCTCACCGACCAAACCCTGACTTTTCGACGATTCCAGGGCATTCTTAGCTTCATCCAAGCTCATAGCCATGGCCGGCAGGGCCAGACAGAACGTTAAGACCAGGGCACTGAATCGCGCAAATAATGTCATGACCAACTCCTTAATAATCCAATATGTGCGAAGCGTCTGTGCAATCAGAACAGGCCTTTTTCGCTGAACAGTTCGTCCACATCTTTATCCACCTTCACGTAAATCTCGTGCTGAATCTTCACGTTCAGATTCACGGTAATCGGCTCCTTCGGCGCAGCAACCTGAACGGTCGGGGTGCAAGCGACCAGCAAACCACCCATAACCATACCTGCGAGCAGAGTGGTCACATGCCGGGAAATCCTGGAACCAAATTGCGTCATATCGATGTACTCCTTTGTTACCCTTTACTGTAACAGGTCGCCGGGAACCGGCTCACGCTTCTGCAGTAATTTTTTGACTCTTTCCGTCACAGCGTCGCTCACCCTGCCGCTTAATTGCAGGCTGGTCAGCAGCGCGGGAATATTCTCTTCCAGATTGATGTTCAGCACCACCGCCTGGCCATTGCCAACTTTCGGGCTGCTGCCCTCAAGGTGGAGATTTAGAACCAGCGTGCCGTCTTCACCATAATCGATACCACTGTCCAGAATCGAGTAACGAAAATCCTCAAGGGCTTTGGCGACCAGTTCCATCGACTTGCTCTGGCTAGCGAGCGCCTTCAACCGCTCTGCCGTAAGTTGCAACCGCCCACCGGGCTTGAGCGCATCAATACGGCCCTGCTCTACGCTAACTCCTGTTGCAGGATCAAACAGTACTGGCACGGTTCCGCTGAGAATACCGGTGCCTGCAAGCCCCTCAGTCGGGTAAATCTGCAAAAGGCGTGCAAGGCTGAGTTGTGTGAGCTCAACGGGAACAGTGACCGGCGCGTTCGCCAAATTCCAGCTTCCGGGCTGAATGCGTATCTGCCCACCCAAGGCGTCAGATTCGGCCCGTTCCAACGTTAATTGCCCGGCAGCCATCTGCCCCAAAGGTGCTTCATAGTGTGCGGCCAGCTGTACTGGCCCAATCGGTAGCCCGGAGCTCACTTGCTCCACCGACAGTTCTGGCGTTGTCACACGGATGCGATCATTTTTAACGCTAATGTCAGCGGAGCCGTTCATTCTGCTCCAGGCGGTGCGATCAAATGTGCCACTCCAATCCGCAAACACCAGCTTGCCAGCCAATCGCTTTTCCCCGTTTTGCGGTTGTTCATAAGTAGCGTTGGCGCTGATCGTGCCTCCCGACACCGTGAGCAAGGGTGAGCAGGCGGCGACTATTCGAGACAGGGCCTCGGCTTCTTGCTTCCCGCTTATCCGCATCTTGCCCTCAAGCGTCAGAAGACCACGATGCGGCACGGTCAAATCAAGGTTCATTGTTGTTCCGGCGTGGGCCTTGAGCACACCCGTAACGCTGACTTGAGCGAGTCTGCTGTCTACTCTGCCGTTGAACTGCCAGGATTGGGCCAGCAACTGAGGATGCTCGATCTGCTGTGCCTTCACGCCAACAGGTCCGCTCAGAGTAAACGCATCCAGCTCACCTTCCGCAAGTCGGAAACGGGCGTTTACGTCAGTTTGAGCAAGCTCAACACGAAGGCCTTTGACGATAGGGGCACTCTTTTTAACAGCCGCTGATTCTGAAACAGGCGACAGGGTGTCTGCCTCGATTGCGGTCGGTGCACTGAATTTCAGTGCCGCCGTGGTGGTATCCAACCAGCCAGAAAGCGCTACCTGAACCTTGGGTTTGGTGAGTAGCCAGCCGCCCACTTCCCATTTCGGCAGCGCAGCGCTCAGCCGGGTTTTGCCCAGTTCAACCCTCCACGGCGCACCGGTTGCTACGGCAAGATGCGAGCGTACGGACAGGTTGGCACCTCCGCGCGTGCTTAAATCCACATTCAGCGGCAACAGCGTTCGCTTGACCCCGGTTCTAGCGGCTGCGGTTGGAGAGACATTTTGAGAGACATTGTTTGGAGAGACAGGCTCTAAAGCGTCCCCTGGCCGAACAGCCAGGGTTAACGAATCAGGCCGCATCAGCGCCGGAACTCTTTTGATCCACGCCGCCGGATGAACCAACTCTATATCAGCTTCAAGGGTTTCTGGCTGCCACTGGCCTTGCGCAACATTGAGAACGACCGCAAGGCTTCCGCTGATCTTTCCTAATCCGGGGGCCGGCCAAGGCTGAGGCACCCGCGCTTGAACGCTCACACGCCCCGTGGCCTGGGCCAGGAAGTTATCAATTTCAGGGCCCTGCAACGCCCAACTGGCCTGCAATGACCCTGCCTGTGGCTGCTTTGGCCAGTCCTCAAGGGGAAGACTCTGCCAGGCTTGTAGCCATGCCAGTAGCCAATCTGTCTGGGGCAAGTCCGGCATTTCAAAAGAGCCATCCCAAGACACAGGACGGTGCGCATTGCGGCTGCTATAACTCGACTTCGCAGATAAGTAGCGTATACCGTCGATATCCAGTTCTGCGGAAAAACTTAACGCATCGTCCCAGGAGCCCGAAAGGGCTGCCAACAGGTCTATCTGATGACCTTCATGATCAAGCTGAACCCTGGCTTCTACAGGAAGGCTTGCGTTTGCAATGGCAAGCGAAGAAGCAGGTCCGGAATCCGGATTTGATGGCGAACGGGTAATCGACAGACTTCCTGCAAGAGAGCAACGACCCGTCTCACAAGGCAGGGTCGCATCGAACTGCTTAATGGTAACCTCCGAAGGCATCCAGGCCTGCAGTCCAGGCGGCCACTGGTCGGCTTGTGCCTGCTTCGATGCCGACGGCACATCGGGTTTTGTGGCCCAGTACAGCTCCAAATGCCCTACCTGCAGCGCCGTTAACCGAGGGAGCCATTCTGCACCCCATTCTGGCCAGTGCCATCCGAGCGTTAAATCGGTGCCGCGTATAACAAGATTCCGCGTCGGCTGGACCTGAGTCACCCGCAGATCAAGCAGCGACGCACCACTCAGTGACAGATCCAGCCCCTGCCACTCCAGCGTTTCAATACCGTTGCGTTCCAGTGCCTCGTTCCAGAAGTAACGAACAGCCAGCGCGCTCACCAGTATGGAAACCAACCACACCGTGAACAGCACCCACCCGAGGCGTTTCCGACCTATGCGCATTACACACTATCCCGAATTCGTTGCGGGCTTCTCAATATAGCCATATCGAGCATCCACATTCGCCGCTTGGTTCGTCATTCCTGGAAGCCAGAGTTTAATCGACGGGAACACTATACACAGCACAAGCCCGGTCCTGCTTACACCCGCAAACTGGAGCTCTGTTGTTTATGCTTTTACGCACCATTATGCACCTTGTTGAGTCTAACCAGTAACCTGCCTGAGGGCCACGGGCTCAAACACACTATGCTTGTAAAATGATGCAAAAAAACAACAAAAGTGGTCAGTTTGCACCGATCCTATTCTCGCCAAGAGATACCAAGCTCGCGTAAACTTTGTTTAAGTCATTGATCCGTGCTCACTAAGGTAGTAATTGCCATGTTCCGTTTGATCACGTCCAGTATTCGCAACAAGATGCTCCTCACGACCGGTTTAGGCACAGCGCTGGTGGTAACGGCCGCGATGATCGCCATGGCCACCGCCTGGCAAAGCATACAAAGCTATCAGAACCTGCTGAGTCACGACGTGGTCAACGAGCGGCAGGTGACCCAACTGGGCCACCAACTGGAGCTACAACTGGCGGATTGGAACCAGATATTGCTATTGGGCGCAGATCCGGGCCGGCGGGACTTCGAGGAGAGCTTCTGGTCCAGGGGAGAGACCCTGATTACACATGCGCAAACGCTCGTTGGCGATCTTTCCGATCCGGAATCTGTCGACTTACTGGAACAGTTTATCGCTGCCCATAAAAAGATGAGCGACGGTTACCGAGACGGTCTCGAGTTCTTTTACGACACCGGTTTCAATGCCATTAGCGCCTACGCTGTAGTCCAGGGACTGAGCACACAGTCGCAGGAGACCGTAGAAAGCCTGCTCGCCCATATGGAAAAACGCACCTCGGCGCTGGCCAACGCCACCCAGACCAGCACGGCACGAAACCTCAAAGCCTGCGTGGCGGCTATCGCGGGGTCCATCGTAATCGCATTTATTATCTTCCTGATGCTGCTCCAGCGCAGCATCGTTCGGCCTGCAAGGGAGCTAGTCACCGATTTGGCACGCCTGGCCGACGGTGACTTCTCACAGCCAGTGCGCCGCAGCACCCAGGACGAACTGGGCCAGGTGGCAGGCAGCGCGCAGAAAATCCAGCACGACCTCGGCGAACTGGTTGCGCGAATTTCAACGGTGGTAACCCAGGTGGCGTCGGCATCAGAGCAAACCGCAGCGATTTCCAACCGCAATCGCGACGCCGTGGCCAATCAGCAACAGGAAACCAGAGAGATTGCCACGGCCATGAATGAAATGGCCGCCACCGTCCAGGAAGTAGCCCAGTATGCCGCCCAGGGTGCAGAAGCTGCCAACCAGGCCTCCGAGGAATCCAATAGCGGCAGTGCCGTGGTTGCTAATGCCGTTGATCGTATCCGTGAACTGGCAGCACAAGTAGAAACAGCCGCTCAGGCCATTAGCAGACTGGATGAAAAAAGTGCGGCCATCGGCAGCGTTCTGGATGTTATTCGAGGTATTGCCGAGCAAACCAACCTGCTGGCTCTGAATGCGGCTATCGAGGCTGCGCGCGCAGGCGAACAGGGCCGCGGGTTTGCGGTGGTAGCCGATGAGGTGAGAGCACTCGCCAGGCGCACGTCGGAATCTACCGACCAAATTCAGAAAACGATTGAGCAATTGCAACAAGAAAGCGGCAGCACTGTGTCTGTTATGAAGCACGGCCAAACCATCGCCAGCGAAGTGGTCATCGAGGCCGGTGCCGCCGGTGATGCGCTGGTGGCCATTCGCCAGTCCGTGGCCAGTATCAACGACATGAACATCCGAATTGCCAGTGCTGCCGAGGAACAAAGCTCCGTGGCAGATGATATGAACCGGCGCATCGTTACCATCGCCGATGTGGCTGAACAGAGCGCCTCTGCCGCCGCAGAAACCAGCCAAGCCAGCGCGGGGCTTTCAGAGTTGGCAACGGAGCTACAGACCATGGTGAATCGTTTCAAGGTAGCGTAAGGAAACGTTTACGTTCGCTCCCTTTTCGTGGGTATCATCCTGATAGCGTGTATGGGACACGGATCATGACGGACTTTTCGCGAGCCTCCTCGCTCGCTCTGTTCAACGAGTATTGCCTGCAAAGCGGGCTTGATTCCACGAATATGTTGAAAGCCGCCAGGTTGCCGGCAGATACGCTTGCGAATCCCGAAAGCCTGATTCCCTATTCAAGATTTCTCAACTTGCTGGACCTGTGCGCCGAAAAATCCGGTAACCCGCTGTTTGGCCTTGAATACGGTCTGTACCAAGGCGTTGCCATTTTTGGCCCCCTGTTCTACCTGATCCGGAATGCGCGCACGGTGGGCGAATCGCTGCAGGAGCTGGCGATGGGCGTCGCGTGTCGACTGCTGCAGAGTTTGTTGGGCCGGCACTGGGCGAGGCCGACCAAACCCTGCACCGACTCATGCGCCAGCACATTATTGAAGACATGGAGCAACTGACGCCGGAGGAGTTGCCGAGTTTCGTACAGCACCTGCTGCGCAGTTTTTTACCCAACGGTCGGGTAACCATCGATCTTGTTGCCGACTACATGCTGCTGAGCAAGCGCTCGTTGCAGCGCCTTCTGGCGGAAGAAGGCACGTCGTTCCAAAGCCTGTTGGAAAGCACCCGTAAGTCCATGGCCCAGCGTTATCTGAAAAACTCCAACATCAGCCAGACTCAGCTCGCGAGCCTTCTGGGTTACTCCGAACTGAGTGCATTCTCACGGGCCTTTCAGCGTTGGTTCGGCCAAAGCCCGCGCGCGCGTGGAAACAAGCGCAAAGTTTAGCCACCCCTCAAGACCCAGCCCACAAACGGTTTATTCTTCCGATCGGCCGGCGACGCTGAAACCACATTTCAAAAATTGAACAGACGGGTGGCACCAAAATTTGGATAATAGTCGCGATACAAGTCTGTCGCAATTCAAGGCCGTCGCGCGTCAAATTCTACAAACCGGGTACCCTCGTAATGGAAATCAACGTCAATTATCTCGACAATCTCCGAATTGAAGCCAAGTTTGACGACTTTTCGGTGATTTCCGATCAGCCCATACGCTATAAAGGCGACGGTTCGGCGCCAGGTCCGTTTGACTACTTTTTAGCTTCCTCGGCGTTGTGTGCGGCTTATTTCGTCCGAGTTTACTGTTTGGCGCGTGATATCCCGACCGATAACATACGCTTGTCCCAGAACAACATTGTTGACCCCGAGAACCGCTATAACCAGATTTTCAAGATTCAGGTTGAGCTGCCAGAGGATCTGCCGGAGAAACATCGCCAAGGCATTCTGCGTTCGATTGACCGCTGTACGGTCAAGAAAGTTGTGCAAACCGGCCCGGAGTTCCAGATTGAAATCGTCGACAACCTGGTGGGAGACGCACAAGCCCTGTTGATGGCCAGGCCAGAGGGTGAGGCGAACACCTACATTGTGGGTAAAGACCTGCCGCTTGAGCAGACCATTGCCAACATGACCACTATGATTGCGGATCTGGGCATGAAGATCGAAATCGCGTCGTGGCGCAACATTGTGCCCCACGTTTGGTCACTGCACATTCGCGATGCAGCTTCGCCAATGTGCTTCACCAACGGCAAAGGCTCCACTAAAGAAAGCGCCCTGTGTTCTGCTTTGGGCGAATTTATTGAGCGACTGAACTGCAACTTCTTCTACAACGATCAGTTTTTTGGTGAGGAAATCGCCAACAGTGCGTTTGTTCACTGCCCAAAAGAGCGGTGGTTCAAGCCCGGGCCCAATGACGAGCTGCCGTCGGGTATTCTGGATGACCACTGCCTGCCTATCTACAACCCGGAGGATGAACTGGTTGGGTCCAACCTCATAGACACCAACTCCGGCAATGCAAAGCGCGGCATTTGCGCGTTGCCGTTTGTGCGCCATTCCGACGGCGAAGAGGTGTACTTCCCTTCCAACCTGATAGAGAACCTGTTTTTGAGCAATGGCATGAGTGCGGGCAACACTCTGTTTGAGGCGCAAGTGCAGTGCCTGTCAGAAATCTTTGAGCGTGCGGTCAAAAAACAGATCATTCAGGAGGAAATTACCCTTCCCGATGTACCTCTGCACGTGCTGGAAAAATAC